>JANXUX010000005.1 GCA_025351965.1 Actinomycetes bacterium
CGACGAGTCGTCAGTTGGGGACGCAGCAGCAATGTCTTCCTGCAAAACGGAGCGCGACTGTATCTCGACGTCGGCTCTCACCCCGAGTACGCGACCCCCGAATGTGACTCGCTGTACGACCTCGTCGTCCATGACAAGGCCGGGGAGCGCATCCTCGAAAGCCTCGTGCAGTCGGCCGAGGCGCGGCTGCGCGAAGAAGGCATCCGCGGCGAGGTCTACCTGTTCAAGAACAACACCGACTCCGCCGGCAACAGTTACGGCTGCCACGAGAACTACCTCACCAGCCGACGCGACGACCTCGGCCACTACGCCGAGGTGCTGATCCCGTTCCTCGTCAGCCGGCAGATCTATACCGGAGCCGGCAAGGTGCTGCAGACCGCTCGTGGCCCGGTGTATTCCATCGCCCAGCGCGCCGAGCACATCTGGGAAGGCGTGTCGTCGGCCACCACGCGCAGCCGGCCCATCATCAACACGCGCGACGAGCCGCATGCCGACGCCGAGAAGTACCGCCGTCTGCACGTGATCGTCGGCGACAGCAACATGAGCGAGTACACCACGTTCGTCAAGGTCGGGGCCGCGGCGTGCATGCTCCGCATGGTCGAGGATCCTCAGGTCGTGCTGCGCGACATGACGCTCGAGAACCCGATCCGGGCCATTCGCGAGATCAGCCATGACATGACCTGCCGGCGCACGGTCAAGCTGGCCAACGGACGCGAAGTGAGCGCACTCGACATCCAGCGCGAATACCTCGACCGGGCACTGCGCTACGCCGACACCAAGGGCTTCCCACCGATGGAGCAGAAGGCGCTGGAGATGTGGGAGCACTGCGTCTCGACCATCGAGAACGACCCGCTCAAACTCGACCGCGAGGTCGACTGGGTGATCAAGCACAAGCTGATCGAGGCGTACCGGGCCAAGCACGACCTGCCCCTCGGCCACGCCCAGGTGCAGTTGCTCGACCTCCAGTATCACGATGTCAGTAGGTCTCGGAGCCCGTTCTACAAGATGCAGGATCGCGGCATGATCGAGCGGATGTGCACCGACGAAGACATCGACACCGCTGTCGACGTGCCACCACAGACCACGCGAGCACGACTGCGCGGTGAGTTCATCAAGAGGGCCAAGGAACGCAAACGCGATTACACCGTCGACTGGGTCCACCTCAAGCTCAACGATCAGGCCCAGCGCACCGTGCTCTGCAAGGATCCGTTCAAGAGCCGCGACGAACGGGTCGAGAAGCTGATCGCCTCATTGTGACCCTCGGTTCACGGGTGATGCCGCAACTCTGGCTCTCCAGAACGGTACGGTAGCCGCCGCATGTCCAGCGATGACTCACCCGGAATGAACGCCGATCACGATGCCGGAACGGGTGAGCACGAGGTCGTCGAGACGCCCGTCGCTGACCCGCTCCTCACCGACAGCCCAGGCACCGACAGCCCAGACACAGGCAGCCCAGACACAGGGGCTCCGACCGTGGTCAAGACAGTGACGCGTCAACAGTCCAAGGCCGTGGGCAAGTCCATCCGCGAGTGGGGCCTGGTCGTCGTCATCGCCATCGCCGCTGCGGTGTTGATGAAGCTGTTCGTCGTACAGCAGTTCTACGTGTCGGGTGAGTCGATGGACTACACGCTGCACAACTTCGACCGCGTCCTGGTCAACAAGCTCTCCTACGACCTGCACGACCCCAATCGCGGCGACGTCGTCGTTCTGGAAGAGGAGCAGGGGCTGACCCAGCGCGATCTGATCAAGCGCGTCATCGGCCTGCCCGGTGAGACGATCGAGATGCGCGACTGCGTCGTCTACATCGATGGCAAGGTGCTGGTCGAGCCCTACCTCGACCCCGACGTGGTCACCCCGGGCAACTGTGGAACCAACTTCTCGTCACTCGTGGTCCTCGAGGACCACGTATTCGTGATGGGGGACAACCGTCCGGGGTCCGGCGACAGTCGCGGCACGCTCGGCCAGGTCGACTACGGCCAGATCGTCGGCCGAGCGTTCGTGGTGATCTGGCCGAAGAGCCACTGGCAGTGGCTGTAGACACAGCGTGGGTGGCGACTCGTCAGAGCTGTGGAGCGCCCAGCTCGGCCCGGTAGGCGTCCATCATCCGGTCGACCCAATCGCTGTGCACCCCGTCGATGCCCATCCGCAACATCGGGCGCAATACGTGCTCGAACTGCAGATCCCACGCAATCGCGCAGATTTCGAAGCGATGGAACAGGGTGACCAGTCCGCCGTTCCAGTCGGAGTGGTGCATGTTGATGGCATGGATGCCTTCGTTGGCCAGCGTCGCGGCGCGCCGCTCGGGCCCTTCCTTGATCCTGGCCAAGCGGGTCGAGTCGACAAGCTTCGCACCGTCTGCACGATCGCGCAGCGGGAGAAGATCCTGGTACTTCGGCTCGCACAACCACAACCGGGGGAGCAGGTCCGGTGCGGCCTCGCGGACCACATCGAGTACGGCCAGGCCGACGTTGTCGCCCTTGAGATCGAGCGACAGGTGGTACTCGGTGCCGCACTGTTCGAACAGATCGGTCAGCGCGGGCACGGAGGAGGGCAGCTGATCTCGGCGCAGCTCGCCGATCGGCCGCTTGCTCAGCCGGTGGCGGATGACGCCGTCGTGCTCCAGGACCGGGATGCCGTCGCTCGTCAACCAGACATCGCTCTCGATGCCCGTGGCGCCGAGCTTGAGACCGAGGGTGAACGCTGCAATGGTGTTCTCCGGTGCATGAGCCTTTCCGCCGCGATGAGCGAATGCGATTGGATGGTCGAGGAGGGAAGGGAGTCGTTGCTGCATTGGATGACGATTGTGGCATGTCTTCCACGTGCCTTCGCGAGCGCCTGACGAGCACCTAGACTCGCCGACGTGTTCAATCTGTCCGGCAGCGAGTTGATCTTCATGGTCGTGATCGCGCTTGTGGTGCTCGGCCCCGACAAGCTGCCGGAGGCGATGCGCAAGGCTGGCAAGGCCTACGCCGACTTCAAGCGGATGACGTCCGGATTCCAGAGCGAGATGAAGTCCGTCCTCGACGAGCCGATGCGCGAGCTCCGCGAAACTGCCGAGCTGGCCAAGAATGCAGCATCGTGGGACACCAAGATGTTCAACCCGACATCGCCGTCAGCCGACGCGAAGTCCTCCGGCGGTCCGACGGACCGGACGGCCACCGCCCCCACGTCGGCCGCAAACGGATCGGAACCGCCGACGGCCGCAACGCCTGTGGTGGCTGCGAAGCCCGCATCGCCAGCGTTCACATCCGCTGCGCCGGCAACTCGTGCAGAGCCGGCTGATGCGTCATCGTCCACCGATGCGCCCCTGGCGGTCGACCCAGCATCCAATCCATCTGCGGGCACGGAACCGAACGCCCCGAGCGACGCAACCTCGCGCCGGCTCGCCCGGCAGCCGGCGGCTGAGGCCACCGTTGCGTCGGGCATGATGACCGGATTGGGTTCCGTCGCCCCTGCGGTGCCGGTCGACAAGGACGAGGTCGCGCCAGAGTGAAGCTGAAGATCCCGTTCAGGAGCGAGCCGCGGCCGGCGTTGAAGGGTCCCGAAGACCGTATGACGCTACGCGATCACCTCGCTGAGCTACGTGTCCGCATCGTGCGCAGCATGCTCGCGATCGTGCTCGGTGTCATCATCATGATGGCCTTCTACGATCCGATCCTGCGCTTCATCAAGCAGCCCTACACCGACCTCTGCCAACGCAAACCTGCGGGTTTCTGCACGGCAGACTTGTTCGCCCTGGGGCCGCTCGACGGGTTCTCGACGCGCATCTCGATCTCGTTGTACGGGGGCATCGCCCTTGCTTTCCCGGTCATCCTCTGGCAGGTCTGGCGCTTCGTCGTGCCGGGCCTGCACACCAGGGAGAAGAAGTACGCGATTCCCTTCATCGGCTCGACGATCACACTGTTCTTGTTCGGTGGCTTCATCGCCTACTGGACACTCGGCCTCGCGCTCGAGTTCCTGATCTCGTGGTCGGGTAGCGGCGTCCAGCAGGTGTTCCCGGTCGACAAGTACGTCAGCCTGGTCGGCCTGATGGTCGCCGCCTACGGTGTCGGCTTCGAGTTCCCGGTCCTGCTGGTGTTCCTGCAGCTCGTCGGCGTCATCTCGCCGCAGAGCTTGCTCAAGCAGTGGCGATACGCAGTCATGGCGATCTTCTTCCTCGCCGCTGTGATCACGCCGTCCGGTGACCCGATCTCGATGCTCGCCCTGGCGATCCCGATGACGCTCTTCTACCTGATCGCAATCGCGATCGGCATCTTCATCCAGCGCCGCAAGCGCAAGCGTGAAACCGAAGGCGGCGACGATGACGACGACGACCGAGAGGCGATGGCGGGAGCCTCTGCCTGAGGTGATCGACCCTCCGGGCTCTGATCACGGTCAGGTGTCAGACTGATGCCCGTGCGTTCCGACCGGGCCGAACTCATCGCTCACTACGACTTCCCGCTGGACCGGTTCCAGCTCGAGGCCATGGACGCGCTCGACGATGGCCGGTCCGTGCTCGTCGCGGCCCCGACGGGTTCGGGCAAGACGGTTGTCGCCGAGTACGGCATCGAAGCAGCACTGCGGGCCGGGATGCGCGCGTTCTACACCGCACCGATCAAGGCCCTGTCGAACCAGAAGTTCCACGATCTCGTCGGTCGCTACGGCGCCGACCAGGTCGGGCTGCTCACGGGCGACAATGCGATCAACGGCGATGCCCCGATCGTGGTCATGACGACCGAAGTCCTGCGCAACATGATCTACGGCCGCTCGCACGCGCTGACCGAGCTCGCCCTCGTGGTGCTCGACGAGGTGCACTTCCTGCAGGACACCTACCGCGGCCCGGTGTGGGAGGAGGTGATCATCCACCTCCCTCGGCACGTACAGCTGGTCTGCCTGTCGGCCACCGTCAGCAACGCCAAGGAACTGACGGAATGGATCACCACCGTCCGCGGGCCCACGACCGCTGTGCTCGAGGAGAAGCGGCCGGTCCGGCTCGAGAACCTGTTCATGGTCGGCGACCGCACCTCCGACCGCCTGCAGCTGATGCCGACACTCGTCAACGGTCATCCCAACAATGTCGCAATGCGCCTCACCGAGGAAGGTACGGATCACTGGAAGGGCACGAAGAATCGCAAGGGCGGTGGCGGGCACGCCAAGCGCAAGTTGTACGCGCCGAGCCGGCTCGAGGTCGTCGAGCGGCTGGACGACGAGCGGATGCTGCCGGCGATCTACTTCATTTTCAGCCGCAACCAGTGCGATGAAGCTGCGCGCACCTGCCTGGCTGCGGGCCTGCGCCTGACCACCGGTGAGCAGCGAGAGCGGATCCGCGCGATCGCCGATGCCCGACTCACGGGGATGGAGCCGGCCGATCTGGCCGTGCTCGGTCACGGTCAGTTCCTGGCCCAGCTGGAAGCGGGCATCGCCGCCCACCACGCCGGGATGGTCCCGCCGTTCAAGGAGGTCGTCGAGGCCTGCTTCGCCGAGGGACTGATCAAGGTCGTCTTCGCGACCGAGACGTTGGCTGTCGGCATCAACATGCCGGCGCGCACTGTGGTGATCGACAAGCTGACCAAGTTCACCGGTGAGCACCACGCGATGCTGACCCCGGGGGAGTACACCCAGCTCACCGGCCGAGCGGGCCGACGCGGCATCGACGAGTTCGGTCAAGCCATCGTGCTGTGGAGCCCGTTCACGACGTTCGAGCAGGTCGCCGGACTGGCTGCGAGCCGGTGGTTCCACCTCAACTCGGCGTTCCGCCCGACGTACAACATGGCTGCGAACCTGGTCAGGACGTACACCAGCGAGCAAGCCCATCACCTCCTCAACCTCTCCTTCGCCCAGTTCCAGGCCGACGGTGACGTGGTGCGGATGGAGAGCCGGTTGGGCAAGCGCCAGGCGTTCCTGCGCGAGCTCGCCGAGGAGGCCGTCAGCCCGTACGGCGACATCGACGACTACCGCCGTCGCCTGCAGCAGAGCGAACGTCGCGATCCGCACATCACCGGCGGCGACGACCCGGTCGACCTGGCGATCATGAAGTTACGGCCCGGCGATGTCGTGTACGTCCGCAAGGGCAAGTACGCGGGTCGCGCCGCTATCATCTCGACCGCCAACCGCAAGGGTGGGATGCGCGTCACGACCGTGACGACCCGGCGAGACATGCTGATGCTCTCGGGCACGGACTTCGACGAACCACCGGTGGCGCTCGGGCGGATCGAGTTGCCGATCGATTACGCACCCAACCGCACCGACTACCTACGCGACACCGCACAACGCCTGGAGAAGATCCGCCTGCTGCCGCAGCCGGCGAAGCGTCAGATCCCAGCCACGACCGCCGACGGCTACCATCCGGTCGAGGACGACCCTGACCTCAAGCACCGCCTCAAGGCTGCCGCCCAGGCCGACCGCATCGCTCGCGAGGTCGAGGAGCTGCGCAGCCGGGTGAAGGGTCGAAGCCAGTCGATCGCTCGTGACTTCGACCGTGTGCTCGGGATTCTCGAGGCGTGGGGCTACGTCGACGGATGGACGCTCACCGACGCGGGCACGATGCTTGCGCGCACGTTCCACGAGTCGGATCTGCTCGTCGTCGAGTGCCTCCGTCAGGGACTGCTCGACGGTCTGGATGCTGCGACGATGGCCGGACTCGCGTCGGTGTTCGTCTACGAGCACCGCAGTCCCGACGGGCCACCGCTGCCGTGGTTCCCGAACAACTCGGTCCGCAAGCGATGGCTCCAGATCGCCGCGCTCAGCGCAGATCTGCAGGAGATCGAGAACGAGGACGGACTCATCGTGCACCGGGGTCCCGACCCGACCTTCCTCGCGATCGCCTACGCCTGGGCGGCCGGGGAGGGCTTCGCCGAAGTGGTCGAGTCCGAGGAGCTGACCGGCGGCGATTTCGTGCGGACGATCAAGCAGCTGATCGATCTGCTCCGCCAGTTGGCCATCATCGCTCCGGTCGCAGCGACCCGGCGCAGCGCTGATCAGGCAGCGCAGGCCCTGTTCCGTGGCGTCGTCGCGGCGTCGAGTGCTGTCGAGATCGACGTCGACATCGATGGGTCCGGCCTGGCTCCGGACAACTCCGGTTCCACGCCGTCGGATGCGGCCGAGTGACCGTCCGCAAAGGGCAGGAGTGGGGTTCGCTGGTGGTGCCCGGGCCGGGTATGCGCATCGTCCACACCGATGCCGAGCTGCGCGACCTCGTCCTCTCCACTCGCGTCGCGGGCGATCTGCTCCCGGTCGTCGGCCTGCTCGGTGGTGACCTGATGCGCACGCTCGGTGGAACGGGCGACGCAACCCGGCTCAGCGGTGACGAGCCGATCCCGCACCTCCCGATCGACCTCGTCAGCGTTGCCCCCGACGGGGGAGAGCCGACGCTGTTCGTGTCCCATCTGATCGCCCGTGGACGCACCTGGTGGCGAGGACCGATCACCGCAGCGATGAACGGCCAGTTCATCGGCCGCTGGGACGTGTCACCGCGCTGCCATCCGAACGACGGCCGCGTCGACGTCGTCACGGTCTCGGCCGAGCTCGGTGTGCAACAGCGCTGGATGGCCAGACCGCGACTGCTGCTCGGCACGCACGTGCCGCACCCGCTGATCACCATCAGACAGCACAGCTCGGTCCGGATCGATCTCGGCGCGCCGCGAACCGTCTGGCTCGATGGCCGGCGTTGGACGACCGCGACGACGCTGCAGCTCACCGTCGAACCGGACGCGCTCGTCGTCTGCGTCTGACGGCGGTCCTCGGCTACGGTCGACACATGCAAGCGTGGATCCTCGACGAGTCGCCAGGCGAGTACCGGTGGGGAGAGATCGAGCCACGGCCGCTGACCGACGATGAGGTTCGGGTCCGCATCGTGGCCAGCGCCTTGAACCACATGGACCTGTGGATGCCGAGGGGACTGCCGCGCCCACCGCTTCCGCACGTCCCTGGGTGCGACGCTGCCGGAATCGTCGAGGCCATCGGGTCGGCGATCACCCATGTCGCCATCGGCGACGAAGTCGTCATCAACCCGGGTGTGTCTCCGGTCGACGAGATCGTCGAACTGGGCAACAACAGCCCACTCGGCGTCGGGTTCCAGATCTTCGGCGAGCACATCTGGGGTGGCCACGGTACCCATGCCCACGTCGCTGGACGCAACGTGGTGGTCCGCCCGGCGAATCGAAGCTGGGCCGAGTGCGCTGCGTATCCAATCGCGTACCTGACTGCGTACCGGATGCTCAAGCGGGCCCGGCTCGCAGCCGGCGAGCGGGTGCTCGTCGTCGGTATCGGTTCCGGTGTGTCCTGCGCAGCTCTGGCCATTGCCCGCCATACGGGAGCCGAAGTGGTCGTGACCAGCCGCAGCGAGGCCAAGCGGAGTGAAGCACTGACGATGGGCGCCTCGGCTGCATTCGACTCGTCCGACAAGCAGTGGCCGTTCCAGGCCGACGTGGTCGTCGAGAGCGTCGGCCCGGCGACGTTCCAGCAGTCGATGAAATCCCTCAAGCCCGGTGGTCGGCTCGTGGTCTGCGGCAGCACCAGCGGGCCGACCGCAGAGATTTCCGTGCCCCGCCTGTTCTACAAGCAGTGGGAGTTCATCGGCTCGACGATGGGCAGCTATCAGGAGTTCGCCGAGGTGACCCGCCTCGTCGCGGCTGGCCTCCCTGTCACCGTCGACCAGACCTTCGCGCTCGCCGACTACGAGCTCGCCCTGAAGCGACTCGAGGCTGGCGAGCAGCTCGGCAAGATCGTCCTCGAACACCCGGCACCTGCCAGCGCCGCCACCCATCAACCATCGCACGAGGCATCCGGAGCACGATCATGAGCGCAACGAGCACGTCCCCTGCCGACATCGCCGGCCTGAAGCGAGCTGTGTGTGCCGAGGTCGACCGGATCGCCCCGAAACTCATCGACGCGAGCCACCAGATCCATGCCAACCCCGAGCTCAACTTCGAGGAGCACTTCGCCCACGATCTGCTGACCGGACTGCTCGAGGCCGCCGATCTGGATCCCGTGCGTCATGCCTATGGGGTGGACACCGGTTTCGAATCACGCGTCGGCGACGCGGGCTATGACGTCGCCGTGCTCTGCGAGTACGACGCACTGCCCGGCATCGGCCACGCCTGCGGGCACAACGTCATCGCAACCGCCGGACTCGGTGCCGGGCTCGCTGCGGCCACGGTGGCACAGCTCGCCGGCGGACGCCTACGGATCATGGGCACACCGGCCGAAGAAGGTGGCGGAGGCAAGATCGAGATGGCCCGCAACGGCGCCTTCCAGGATCTCGATGCGGCCATGATGGTCCATCCTGCTGACGCCGATCTGATCCTGATGGACGCGATTGCGATCCACCAGGCCGACGTGCGATTCTCCGGCAAGGCCGCCCACGCCGCGGCGGCGCCCGAGGAGGGTCGCAACGCCCTCGACGCTGCGGTGCTCGGCTACATCAACGTGGCCGCGCTGCGCCAGCACATGCTGCCCAGCGAGCGCATCCACGGCATCTTCGTGAAGGGCGGCGACAAGCCCAACATCGTGCCGGCCGAGGCAACGATGCAGTGGATGGTCCGTTCGCCGACGCTGGAGAGCCTGCAGCCGCTGAAGCAACGCGTGCTCGACTGCTTCGCGGGCAGTGCGCTGGCGTGTGGCTGCAGCTTTTCGGTGGAATGGGACAACGTCAGCTACGCCGACATGATCGACAACGGCGCGATGGTGGCCTCGTACGTCGCCAACGCGGCGACGCTCGGCCGCACCGTGCAGGATCCGCGGGCGATCGGCAAGCACGTCGTGGGGTCGACGGACATGGGCAACATCAGCTACCTCGTGCCCAGCATCCATCCGATGATCCAGGTCGCCCCGCTGGGTGTTCCGATCCACACCGTCGACTTCGCGAAATGGGCCGCCAGCCCAGAGGGCGACAAGGCGGTGCTCGACGGAGCCAAGGCGATGGCGATGACGGTCATCGACCTGTGGTGCCAGGACGGGTTGATGGACTCGGTGAAGGCCGAGTTCGCGCGGCGGCCCGAGGGCGTACAAGTCCTCTGAGCACCGCCCACTGTCAGCGTCGTCGTGGGGGATACCACGTCGGCCCCCGAGTCAGCCCCTAGGATTGTCACTTGTGACGGTGTACGTCCCCGAGGAGTTCACGAGCGAAGAAGGCGACGTTCTCCGTCGCTATTTCTCCAACCTCGACGGACCTGTTTTCGCCCTGGTCAACCTGCCTGAGGTGGTCAAGGGCGCGCTGTTCGCGCGCTACAGCCGCAGCCCGAAGAGCTTGCGTCGGTTGTTCCTCGACGAATTCGTCGGCGATCTCGACATCACCGGTGATCAGACTGTCGATGCCACGATCGGTCTGGCTCGGGCCGAAGAACTGTACGAGAAGGTGTTCTTCGAGTACGGCGACGACTCCGTCGCGCAGCTCGGCGGCGTGCACCTGGCATGCGAACAGGCGTCGAACATCTTGACCAAGGTCCTCGAGTGGGGCCGTCTGATGAGTTATCTCGAGCAGAGCACGCGGTACATCGCGTACGACACCCGCCTGGGTGGCCGCTACCGGTTCTATCGCGACCCTGCGGTGCTGAACAGTCCGTTCGGCACCCGTTACGTCGGCGAGATGGACCGCATGTTCGACGCCTACAGCCTGCTCATCGGTAAGGTCACCGAGCACGTCCGGGCCACCGTGCCCCGCCAGGCGGGCGACAGCGACTTCATCTACCGCCAGGCCATCCGCGCCAAGGCGCTCGACGCCGTCCGCGGTGTGCTCCCGGCGGCCTCGCTGAGCAACGTCGGCATCTACGGCAGTGGGCAGGGCTTCGAGATGCTGCTCCTGCGGATGCGTTCGCACCCGCTGCCCGAGGCCCAGCACTACGCCGAGCTGATGTTGCACGAACTGCGCAAGGTCATCCCCAGCTTTTTGAAGCGCGTCGATCTGCCCGAGCGCGGCGGCCGGTGGAGCCACTACATGGCCACGACCCGCGATCACACCGCTGAGCTCGTCGACGGCATCTTCGGCGGTACGCCGGTCGAGCCGGCGCCCGAGGTCGAGCTGCTCGACTGGGATCCCGAGGCAGAGGACAAGCTGATCACCGCGATCTGCTACCCGCACAGCAACCTGCCCGAGTCGCAGATCCTGGCCAAGGTGCGCACGCTCGGCAGCGACGAGCGGATTGCCCTGATCCGGGCGTACGTCGGTGACCGCGAGAACCGCCGTCATCGTCCCGGTCGAGCCTTCGAGCGGATCGACTACCGCTTCGACGTGGTCAGCGACTACGGCGCGTTCCGTGACCTGCAGCGCCACCGCATGCTGACCATCGACTGGCAGCCGCTGACACCGAACCACGGCTACGTCCGACCCGAACTGGTCGACGGAGCAGGAATGGCGGGCGTGTTCGACGAGTCCATGGCTCGTTCGGCGGCGCTGTACGACGCGCTGCGCCACGATTTCCCCAGTCAGGCCAGCTACGCCGTCTCGATGGCGTACCGGATCCGCTACTCGATGCAGTTCAATGCGCGTGAGGCGATGCACATGCTCGAGCTGCGCTCGTCGCCGCAGGGCCACCCGGCCTACCGACGAGTCGCCTTGGAGATGCATCGGCTGATCGCCGAGAAGGCGGGCCATACGGCCATTGCCGCGGCGATGTCGCACATGACCGAGGAGGCTCCCGAACTGGAGCGGCTCGAGTCCGAGCGCCGCGCCGAGCAGCGTCGCCAGCAACCCTGAGTCCATCCATGATACGTGACGAGTGTCACGGTCTGCCCCTCACCCGTCTCGGCTACATGCCACGTATGCTCGCCGCCCGCGGCCGGGAACTTGACGAGGAGACGGTATGGCAGACGACGAGATGATCGATCCCGAGGACGAATTGGTGGAGCCAGCTGAGGAAGAAGCCGAAGAGGTCGATGCAGAAATCGATCCTGACGACCTCGACGAAGAGGCGCTGGAAGCCGATGAAGAATTCGGTGCAATCGATGATGAGTTCGCCGAAACTGCCGATCCCGAAGAAGATGAAGCCGAAGAGGACACCGACGGACCCGTCCGCCGTGCCGTCCCGGCCGCTGACGATGACGACGACGACGACATCCTTGCCCCCGATGATGTCGAAGCCGACCTCGACACCATCCTCAAGGATCGCCTGGTCACTACCGAAGAGAGCGACGACGAGGACGAGGAGCCCGAAGATCGCTCCGAGGCCGCCGATCGTCTGCAACCCAAGCGTTCCGATGAGCGTCTCTGTCCGAGCTGCTTCCTCCTCATCCGCAACGGTGCGCCGTTCTGCCCGATCGGCGACGATGACTGCCCGCTGATCCCGTCGGGCCGATAGCCCGTGGACGACACGAACGACTCGGCAGCCGGCAATGATCCACTCCGGCGGATCCTCGATCTGTTCGTGTATGCCCCGATCGGCCTGGTGGCCGTCGCCACGGCCGAACTCCCCCAGCTCATTGCGTCCGGTCGGAGCAAGGTCGACAACCAGTTGACTGTTGCCAAGTTCATCGGCAAGATGGCCGTCACCCAGGCCAAGTTGGAGGTCGGGCGCCGTCTCGATGACGCCGAGCGCGCCCGCCAGGCCGCTTCCGAGCCGTCCGCATCGCCAGCTGCGCCGACCGACTCGACTGGATCTGCGGATCCGTCGGCGACCGCGGGCGTCGCCGCGTCGGGCATCGACGACCTGTCCACGGCGTCGCTACCCGAAGCCATCATCGAGCTCGTCGCCGACTCACCCCTGCTGGCTGTGGCGGACGGCAGCGACCCTGCTGTGCTCCCCATCGACGGCTACGACAGCCTCGCCGCCTCTCAGGTCGTCGGCCGCCTCGGCACCCTGACCGATGCCGAGCTCGACGCGATCAAGGCATATGAGACCGCGCACCGAGCCCGGCGCACGATCCTCGGCAAGATCAACCAACTGCGGGTCCGGTAAGCCGTGGATCCCGTTGTGCGGCTGGCCACCGCCGACGACATCGAGGCTTTGGACTGGCTGCAGAGTCTGGCCCGCGACGGCCTCACCGACGCGCGCGGCGGTGCACTGCTGCTCGGCGAGAGTCCGGCGATCGTCGACTGGTCCGCCGAGCTCGACGACGACAACGTCATCGTCTTGGTCGGCACCTTGCTCGACGTCGTGTTGAGCTTCATGGTGATGGAGCTTCGTGCCGAGATCGATCGCGGGTGCATCACCAATGCGTTCGTCGAAGAGGGAGCACGCGAGCTCGGCCTGGGCGACACGATGGTCGAACATGCCAAGCGAGCAGTCCGGGCCGCCGGCCTCACCGGCATCGAGGCTGTTGCGTTGCCCGGTGATCGCAACACCAAGAACCTGTACGAGCGGGCCGGCATGACCGCTCGCAAGATCACCGTCTACAAGGCGCTCCCGCCACTCGACGGCTGAGCGTCCGGTCTCCGATGCATTCCCGCGATTCCTGTCAGGACAGCGACGTCACCGATCCGCTCGGCGGACTGCGCGACCTGTTCCGGTTGCCCCGAGGCGTGATCTACCTCGACGGCAACTCGTTGGGGCCGCTTCCTGTCGCCACGTCGGATGCCGTGGCGCAGGTCGTCGACGAGCAGTGGGGCCACGATCTGATCACGAGTTGGAACGTTCACGACTGGCTGCGCCTCCCGCAGCGGGTCGGTGACAAGATCGCCCGGGTGATCGGGGCCGGTCCGGGCGAGATCGTCGTCGCGGACTCGACGTCCATCAACCTCTACAAGGTGTTGATGACCGCAGTCGCGATCAACCGCCGGGACGCCCGCCGGACCGAGATCGTGTCCGAGCGGAGCAACTTCCCGACCGATCTGTACATCGCCGCCAGCGTTGCAGCGGCGAACGGTCTGACCCTGCGCCTGGTCGACCTCGATCGTGACGCCGGCCTGGTGCCGGCGGCCGATGTGGTCGATGACCGGACAGCCGTACTGCTGCTGACCCAGGTCGACTACCGCACCGGTCGGTTGCTCGACATCACGTCGATCTCGGCCGAGGCCCGCGCCGCGGGAGCGTTGACGGTGTGGGATCTGGCCCACAGCGCAGGGGTCGCGCCGATCGGCCTCGGCGAGGCTGACTTCGCCGTCGGGTGTGGGTACAAATTCCTCAACGGAGGCCCCGGTGCTCCGGCGTTCGTGTGGATGCATCCTCGCCATGCATCCGCCGCAACTCAGCCATTGCACGGTTGGTTGGGGCACGAGGCACCGTTCGAGTTCTCGACCGACTACCGACCGGCTCCGGGTATCGCCGGGTTCCAGGTCGGGACCCCGCCGATCCTGTCGCTGGTTGCCTTGGAATGCGGGGTGGACACCGTGCTCGCCGCCGAACCCCTGGGGGGCCTGACAGCGCTGCGGGCCAAGTCGATCTCGCTGACGTCACTGTTCATCGAGCTCGTCGAGCCGCTCTGCGTCGACCACGGCCTGCACGTGATCACACCGAGGGATCCAGCCCACCGGGGAAGCCAGGTGTCGCTCACCCACGACGAAGGCGCCTACGCGATCGTGCAGGCCCTGATCGAGCGTGGCGTGATCGGTGATTTCCGTGCGCCCGACGTCGCCAGGTTCGGGTTCTCGCCGCTGTACACCCGGTTCGTCGACGTCTGGGATGCAGTCGCCCGACTCGCCGATGTCCTCGACACCGGCGAGTGGCGCGATCCGCGCTTTGCTGTCCGGACTGCGGTGACCTGAGTCAGCGACCCTTCCAGTTCGGGAGGCGCTTCTCGATGAAGGCGGTCAGGCCTTCCTTGGTGTCCTCCGATGCAATCACCTCGGCGAACAGTTTGTTGGTCAGGGCCTTCAGGGTGTCGTCGTTCTCGTACGCAGCGGCGAGCACGATCCGGCGGCTGGCATAGACAGCGAGCGGGGCCGCAGCCGTGATCTGGGCCGCGAGCTTCATCGCTTCGTTGAACGCCTCACCGGGCTCGACGAGCCGGCTGACGAGACCGAGGTCGTAGGCGCGCTGGGCGGTGAACGGTTCGCCGGTGAGGATGACCTCCATCGCCGCGGCCTGGCCGATGGCGCGTGGGAGGCGGAACAGGCCACCGGCGCCGGCGATCAGGTTGCGCTTCACCTCGGCAAGACCGAACGAGGCCTGCGTGCTGGCGACGACGAGGTCGCAGCCGAGCACGATCTCGCACCCGCCGGCCGTGGCCAGACCGTCGACGGCGACGATCACCGGCTTGACCCGGTCGCGGTACACGAACCCGCCGAAACCGCCGCGCTTGGTGGCGAGGTCTCCGGCCTGGCCGGCGTTGATCGCCTTCAGGTCGGCGCCCGCGCAGAACACCGGCTTCGACTGGCCTTCGGAGTTGGCGCGCAGCACGGCGATCCAGACCTCCGGATCAGCCTCGAGCTGATCGAGCGCTGCCTCCATCCCCCGGGCGACGTCACCGTTGACAGCGTTGCGGGCTTCGGGACGGTTGAGCGTGATGACCGCAACGCGGCCCTGCGTTTCGTACTGGACGATGTCGGACATGGACGTCGATGGTAGGGGCGACCACTCGCTGGTCACGAACCGACGACACGTCTCGGCACGGATGTGGAACGGACCGGCAGCGGTGCTGCCGGTCCGTGACCACGGTTCGCTCGCGTGTCCCAGTACGCCTCGACGAATTCATCGGCAGCCTTCTCGGCGGCCGTGGACTCCCCTCACTCGGTGGTGGTCGACTCGTCCCCGGACAGCTCTGTCGTCGCCTCGGCTGCGGCGGAAGCCTCGGTCACGTCGGCAGCGGGTGCCTCTGCGGTGACGGGTGCTTCGGTAGCCGCTGTGTCCGCAGCGGGTGCCTCCGCAGCGGGTGCGTCGATCTCGGGCTCTGCTTCAGCGGCCTGCACGGCTGGGGTTTCGTCGACCTCGATCGGGGTGGACTGGACGACTTCGGCGGATGTCGCAGCGACGTCGGGTGCTGGCCCTGCAGCTGCCGGTGGCTTGGACGAGGGCGGCTTCGGGGGCAGCGGCTTGCGGGCCGGGGCACCCGGCCGGGTCGGGCGCATCGGCTTCGGCATGTGGCTGCCGCTCGTGACCTCGATCCCGAACAGCGCAGCGATGTGCGGCAGGGCCGGGGCCAGACGCTTCACGGTGGCGGTCAACTCATCGCTCGACTGAGTCGGCGCTGCGGAGGGCTTGATGTGGGCCCGAACGGGTGCAAAGGCAGCAGCCTCGAGCACGGCGGCCCAGCGGTCCGGGGCCGCATCAGCGGTGAGCGATGCGGTCGCACCCTCGGCGAGCCGGGAGGCCAGCTCGGGAGGAAAGGGGACGCCGGCCTTGGGCGGCTGCGACGAGAGCTTGAGGGCTCGGATGACGCGACCGACGCCGAGCGCAGCGGTGATGTCGTCCAGCCAGAGCAGGGTCTCGCTCTCCTGCTTGGAGATGAGCGCCTGTTTCAGCTCTGCGGCAAGGGCACGGGTGGTCTCGTCGCGGGCGACAACCGGATCCTCGCTCGAGGCAACGACCGAACGCAGGTCGGGAAGGGCGAGTTCGGCGAGGTCGGCCTTGGCTGCCTCGGCACGGTCGAGCCACTCGGCGACGCGGAGCTTGGGCAGCAACTGCTCGGCCATCTGGATCAGGCCGGCGGCGGGGATCTCTTCTTTGCCCTCGGCTTTGAGACGGGTGTTCTGCTCCTGCACGGCCTGGCGGACCGCCGGAATGCCACCCTGCAGGGCGCGTTCGGCGACGGCACGCTGCTCTTCGGGCAGATCTGCGAGCACGGCGGTGCGGTGCGCACGACCGGGCTTGAGCCGCTTCGGCTTCGGGCGCTGTGGCAGCTCTGGCGGGGGAGTGAAATTCGGACGGGTACGACGGTCGCCGGCGCCTGGGCCACGGGCTGGCCGGTCTCCATCGGTGCGCGGCCGACGGTCGGCACCCGGGGCACCGGAACGGTCACCGTCGGTGCGTGGCCGACGATCGCCGTCGGCGCGGGGCGGACGGTCCCCATCGGGTCGGCGCGGCGGACGGTCACGACGATCACCTCGGTCACGATCACCGCGATCGCCGCGGTCGCGACCGGCGAGCTGCTGGGTCACGGCCTCGAATGGCGTCGCGCTCGGGAGGATCTCGATCAGGCCCGACTTCTCGGCCTTGCCCTTGACCCGGGCGACGTTCAAGACTGTGTTGCCGTCGAGCTCGACCTCGACCTCGGCCTTCATGATGTCACCGACCTTGGATCCATCCGGAAGGATCGCCGTGGCGAGCACACCCTTCGGCTCGCGTGCCCCGGCTGCGCGCCAGGTCCACGTGCCGTCTGGGCGCGCGCTTGTCAGTTCGATCTCAATCCTGCGGGACATAGCTGATCACGCTATCCGCTGAACGTGTGGACTCTCCACCTCGTCATACCTCTCGCTACGTTTGCGTCGTGCCGATCTACGCGCTGGGCGACCAGGTCCCCGACATCCACCCCGATGCATTCGTACATCCCGATGCGGTGATCATCGGCTCGGTGTGGATCGGAGCCGAGAGCAGCATCTGGCCGTGTGCCGTGCTGCGCGGCGATGACGGCGAGATCCACATCGGCACGCGGACGTCGATCCAGGACGGCAGTGTCCTGCACACCACTCCATGGCATCCAACTGTGGTCGGCGACGGCTGTGTGATTGGCCACATCGTCCACCTCGAGGGCTGCACCATCGAGGACAACTCACTCGTCGGCAATGGCTCGATCGTGATGCACGAGGTCATCGTCCGGACCGGTTCGGTGGTGGCCGCCAACTCCGTGTTGCTCAACGGGACCATCGTCCCGTCCGGGGCGCTGGCCGCGGGAGTTCCTGCAATCATCAAAGAGGGCAAGGCCAAGATCGAGCAGATCGCGTTCGCCGCGCAGACCTACGTCGACAAAGGCCGGCGCTTCAAGACGACGCTGCGTCGTATCGACTGATGCGCCGTCTCCGCACCGTGTGCGACCACCGATGAACGCGCTCGTGGTCTCGGTCGGCGAGCCCGACATCGAGCTCGCATCGGACGCGCTCTGGGCGATCGGCGTCGTCGCGGTCGAAGAGCGAGTGTTGGTCGGCGGTGCAATCGAACTCTGGACATCGCTCGGCGACGACACCGAGTCGGTCACCGAGGCGCTGGCCGACTTCGGATGGCCCTGGCGCTTCGAGACCATCGACGAGACGGTGAGCGAGACCTGGCGGCTTCACGCCGCGCCGGTGTGGCTCGCCGACGATCTGGTCGTTCACCCGCAGTGGGTCGCTGCACCCGCCACCGCCCGTCCGGGTACGGACCTCATTGCGATCGCAATCGAGCCCGGTGCCACGTTCGGCCTCGGCGACCACCCGACAACCATGCTGTCGATGCTGGCTCTGCGTTCGGTGATGTCAGCTGATGCGACCGTGCTCGATGTCGGGACCGGCAGCGGCGTGCTTGCCATCGCTGCGTGCCGGTTCGGGGCGCGTCGCGTCGACGCGATCGACATCTCGCCCGCCTCTGTCCCGACGACCCGCCACAACGCTGAGATCAACGGTGTTGCGGACCGCATCTCTGTGTCGACCACGCAGCTCGCAGACGTCGACGGAATCTTCGATGTCGTCGTCGCCAACATCCTCGCGCCGGCGCTGATCGAACTGTCCAACGACCTGCTCCGAGTCCTGGCACCCCGTGGTCGGCTGATCATCAGCGGCATCCTCGCCGCCAACCATCAGCATGTCCTGGACGCGTTGGTGCCCTTGCTCGTCGTCGCTCGAGGCGAGCGCGACGGGTGGACAGCGATCACCCTGCAGCGCTGACGGCACCCGCACCCGTCAGGCGGGGGAGTGGAGCAGTGCTTCGATTTCGGCGAGCGACGGCAGCGACGGAACGGCACCGGGACGGGTCGTGGCGATCGCAGCTGTCGCAGCGGCGAAGCGCAACGACTCCACCATCGTGGCGCCGCTCGCCAATGATGCCGCGAACCCGCCGCAGAACGCGTCGCCGGCGGCCGTTGTGTCGACGGCGTCCACCGGGAAGGCATCGATGTGGGTCACCGTGCCGTCGGATGTGCACAGCTTCGCGCCACGGGCGCCGAGGGTCACGACGACTGCCGCAGCGCCGAGCCGGAACAACTCATCGACACCGCCGAGCAGCTCGACCTCGTGCTCGTTCGGGATCACGACATCACACAGCGAAAGCAGCTCGGCCGAGAGGTCCATGGCCGGTGCCGGGTTCAGGATCGTGATCGCACCGGCGTCGCGCCCGGCCTGCAGCGCGGCGTACACGGTCGACAGAGGCACCTCGAGCTGAGCCAGCACGACTCGCGCCCGGCCCGCAGCGCCTGCGACGTGCTCGGCCGTCAACAGCGCGTTCGCTCCAGCGACCACGATGATCGAATTCTCCGCGTCGGCCGACACGCCGATCAGCGCTCGCCCCGTCGGCACCCCCGACAACCGCTGTACCGCCGATGCATCGACCCCATCAGCGCACATCACATCCAGCAGTTGGCGTGCCGCGTCGTCGTCACCGACCGCTGCGCAGAATTGCGTCGACGCGCCCGCCCGGGCTGCGGCGACGACCTGGTTCAAACCCTTGCCACCGGCGTGCTCGGCATAGGTGTGACCCAGAACGGTCTCACCGGGGCCCGGCAGGCGGTCCGTGGTGGCGACGATGTCGAGGTTTGCACTGCCGACCACGCACACATCGAATCGGGCCGAAGACAGAGGGCTCAGCCGACGCCGCGGGCGCGCACGCCGATCGGCGCGATGAGCCGGTAACCGGCGCTGTGGCGCTCGTCTTCGGACTCGCCACCCCAGAAGCCGTACTCGTGGTTGTCACGTGCGTACTCACGACACATCGGTCCGACCCGACAGCTCGAGCAGACTGAACGTGCCATCGCCTCGCGACGATCCCGAGCCTGCGGCCGTTCGGCCGGTGCCGGGAAGAACACGTTCGTCAACCCTTTGCATGCCGCTTCGTTCATCCACCGATCATCGGTGGCTTCGCGATGGAACATGATCTCAACTGCAGCCATGGTGCCCCCTCGACCCCAACGTTCGTGCGGCGCAGACCCCAGCGTGCACACAGGCGATCTTAAGGACATGCAATCGCGGAGTCAATTGCATCGTGCAATAAAATTAATGTTCCGCATTGACGAGTTGTTGGAGGCGATGAACCACTCGTTGTCCGGACAACGGTGCTGATCAGGCGATGTGTCGAACACCGAGTATTTCCCGCACACCGGTCGCGAAGGCGTCGACGTCGGCCGCCGATGTGTCCCAGGCGGTCATCCACCGGACCTGATGGACGGACGCGTCCCAATCCCAGAAGAAGCACCATTCCTGCAGCGCGGCGATGGTGGACGGCGGCAGCGTCGGGAACACGCTGTTGACCACGGGGGGTCCAGCGAACACCACACCCGAAATGTCACGCGTTGCCGCGTAAAGCCGCTTGGCCATCTCGTTGGAGTGGCCGGCGAGCGTCAACCAGAGGTCGTCCTCGAGCAACGCATTGATCTGGGCGGCGACGTAGCGCATCTTCGACGGCAACTGGGTGACCTGTTTGCGGACGTACGGCGCCACCCGCGCAGCACGCTCGTTGAGGCACACCACAGCCTCGCCGTACATCATCCCGTTCTTCGTCGCACCGAACGACAACACGTCGACGCCGGCGTCGACCGTCATCGAGCGCAGCGTCGAGAGCGATGCTCCGTGTGCGGCAACTGCGTTTGCCAGGCGCGCCCCGTCGAGGTGCACGGTCATGCCGAACCGGTGCGCTGCCTCGCACAGGGAGGCGATCTCGTCCGCCGAGTAGGCCGTTCCGACTTCGGTGCTCTGGGTCAGGCTGACCACGCCGGGCTGGGCGTGGTGCATGTCGCCGAGGGTGTGGGCCTGGTCCTCGATCTGTGCGGGCACCAGCTTGCCGTCCGGACACTCGAGGTCGATCAACTTCGCACCGAGGATGCGTTCGGGGGCGCCGGTCTCGTCGACGTTGATGTGGGCCCAGTTCGTGCAGATCACAGCCTGCGCCGGGCCCAGCAGCGTGGCCAACGCGACGACGTTCGCGCCCGTTCCGTTCCACACCAAGAACGTCTCGGCGGTGGGACCGAAGAGATCACGCATCCGTGACTCGGTCGAGCGGGTCCATGGATCGTCGCCGTAGGCGAGGGCATGGCCGGTGTTGGCTTCCTGCAGTGCGGCCATCACGTTCGGATGGACACCCGCCGCGTTGTCGCTGGCGAACGCTCTGCCGGGGGCGGGGGAGGTGATCATCAGCCCAGTATGCCGGTGCGCAGCAACGCTGACCGAGCGTCGATCGGGGACTATTCGCCGAAGACTGTGGTGATGACTCGGCCAGTGCGCTCGCCGTCGGTGGCGGCGAGATCTTCGATCACGAACGCGCGCTGCAACCAGCGATCGGTGCCGTCGAAGCGGGCATCGAATGGGCTACGTCCGTGTACGACCATGTCGTTGTCGATGACCAGCAGGTCGCCGGGCTCGAGCACGACCGAGGAGCGGTGCGCGCTGAGCGATTCGCCGAGGATCTGCAGCGCCTCCTCGGCTTCCTCGTCGATGCCGACCATCAAGTCCTGGTCGAACACCATGCGTGGATCGGACCGTTCGCCGGACAGGATCGCACTCGGTGGGCCGAGCACGTTCGAGCGGCCGT
>JANXUX010000038.1 GCA_025351965.1 Actinomycetes bacterium
GGCCGACGAACAGCGGCACGCCGGCGAGCAGTGCAATCGCAAGCGTCTGCACGGCGCTGTCGGCCGCGCTCAGCGACGACACGCCGTAGATCTCGATCCATCCGGTCGACGACGTCGCGCTGCGGGCGACGATGCGATACCGCTCGTCCGGATCACTGTCGACACGACCGCCCGAGACCGTCGACGTGTGCGACCCCGCCTCGGCTGGGGTATCGATGATGTCGAGGCGTGATGTCTGAGCAAAGCCCGTCGTCGCGGCGATCAGCCGGTGCTCGGCGTCATAGACCTGGATCTGACCGATCTCACGACCCTTGGCCTGAAGGACCTCGGGCAGGTCGCCTGCTGCAGCCAATGCAGCGACCTCGTCGATCTGTTGGTTGAGCAAGTCCTGGGTGTCCTGTTCCAGCGCCCGCCGCAGCAGGCCGGCGAGGGCGAGCGCGCCGACGATCAGCACCGCGGCGATCAGCCCGCCGGCGGTGAGCGTGACCCGCAACCGCAATGAACGTCGACGACGGCCCATCTCAGTTCCTGCCCGTCGACATCCGGTAGCCGCCGCCGCGGATCGTCTCGATTGCGTCCGACCCGAGCTTGCGGCGCAGCGACGAAACGTGCACCTCGATGACGTTGTCGCCGCCCTCGTAGGCGTAATCCCACACGTTGGCGAGGATGTCGCCCTTCGGCACGACTTCGTCCGGGCGGCGCATCAGATATTCCAGCACCGCCAGCTCCCGGCCGGTCAGCTCGATCTCTCGGCCGGCGTGCTCGCACACACGCGTGACCGGATTGAGCGTGACGCCCCCGACACGCATCGCCACTGGTCGCGGACCGGCACCCCGGCGCACGAGGGCGCGCAGCCGGGCGACCAGGACGCGGTACGAGAACGGCTTGGACAAGAAGTCGTCAGCGCCGATCTCCAGCGCCTCGGCCTCGTCGAGCTCGCCGTCCTTGGCGGTCAACATCAGCACCGGCGTCCAGATCTGCTTGGCCCGCAGTGTCTCGCAGATCTTCAGTCCGTTGATGCCGGGCAGCATGATGTCGAGCACCATCACGTCGTAGGTCTGCTCGGTGGCGAGCCAGAGGCCGTCGCTGCCGTTCGAGGCGATGTCGACGGTGAATCCCTCGGCCTCGAGCCCACGTTTCAGCGCAGCCGAGAGCCGGACCTCGTCCTCGACAACCAGCACTCTCACGTCGGTGAGTCTCGCACCGTCCGCAGTGCGGTCGGACGAACCTGAAGGAATCTTCAGCCGCCTTCAGGATCGCATCAGGCGGTCGGGCGCAGAGTACGTCCATCGGCCACCCACGGCCGGTCGTCCCGAGGAGCAACCCCCATGCAATCCACCATGACCCGTCCCGAGCAGTCCACCAACGAGGTTTCGCACATCACCCCGCTTCCTGTGATCGACCTTCTCGGTATCGCCGGGCTGAGTGCGATCATTGCGATCCACACCTCCGAGCTGTCCGGCAAGGTCGAAGAGACCGCCTACCTCGGCTTCGGCTACGTCCTGCTGATCGCTGCGGCCGTCGTGTCGATCGTGATGCTGTCGCACCGCGACGTGCGCGGCTGGTACCTCGGCGGACTCGCAGGAGCGGGCGCGATCATTGGATTGGTGCTGACCCGCACCACCGGCCTGCCCAACGCGAAGGGCGACATCGGCAACTGGGGCGAAACGATCGCGATCTGGTCGCTCATCGCCGAGGGTCTGGTCGTGCTCTTGGCGCTCTTCGCACTCGCCAACCGCCGCAAGATCTGACCGCTCAGGCACACGGGGCGGCGTGTCGTCGCCCGGGTGTCAGCGGGCTTCCTGCGCCAAATTCTGAACTGGACACATTCTGTCCGGTTATCGGGAGCCAAGATGTCCGCATGAGACCCGCCCGGAACACCCCCACCATCGAGGCCGTCGGCCTGACCAAGCACTACGGCGACAATCGTGCGCTCGACGGCCTCGATCTCGTCGCTCCGGCGGGCAAGGTCACCGCAGTCCTCGGGCCGAACGGCGCCGGCAAGACCACCTTCGTGAAGGCGGTCGCCACTCTCTTACGGCCTGATGCCGGCGACCTGCGGGTCGCCGGCATCGACGCGATCCGTCATCCGGAGCAGGTCCGCCGGGCGATCGGCCTCGCCGGTCAGAACGCTGCCGTCGAGCCAGCCCTCACCGGTCGCGAGAACCTGGTCATGGTCGCCCGCCTGTTCGGGCACGGCAAGTCCGCTGCCCGCGATGCGGCGGCGATCGTGCTCGACGAAATTGCCCTGACCGCCGACGCCGACCGCCCGGTGCGCGGCTACTCCGGAGGGATGCGCCGCCGCCTCGACCTCGGTGCGAGCCTGGTCGGCGCCCCGCAGGTGCTACTGCTCGACGAGCCGACCACCGGCCTCGACCCACGCACCCGGATGGAGCTCTGGGACTCGATCCGGGCCCTCGTCAGCGGCGGAACCGACGTGCTGTTGACGACGCAGTACCTGGAGGAGGCCGATCAGCTGGCCGACCATGTGGTCATCATCGACCACGGTCGCACGATCGCGACCGGCACCCCGACCGAGCTGAAGTCCCGCGCCGGCCGCGACATGGTCGAGGTCCGGGTCACCCACCTCGCCGACCTGGCCTCGGTCGCTGGCGTGCTCGCCCCGCTCGGTTCCGACGAGCCACGCATCGACGAGCCCGGCCGCCGCGTCGCCGTCCCCGTCATCGACGGCACCAACCGCCTGGCAGACGCCGTGCGCACCATCTCCGACCTCGGCATCGAGCTCGACGACATCGGCCTGCGCCGACCCACCCTCGACGAAGTCTTCCTCACCCTCACCGGAGCAGCAGTATGAGCACCCGCCGCGACACCCAGAACAATGACACCCTGCACACCGACACCCTCAACACCGACACCCTGACCAGCGATTCCGTATCTACCGCCACCGTTGCGGCCTCGTCGACCTCGGTCACCTCGGCCTCCACTGGGATGCCCGCACCGGCCGCGCCGCGCTCAGCAGCCGCCGTGGTCCGGGCCCGGAGCGCCGACATCGTCCCGCCGGAGCACGCCCCCGGGGTGTGGGCCACGGCCACCACCTTCGCCGGGCGTACCGTGCGCCAGTTCATCCGCACCCCGCAGTTGCTGATCGTCAGCTCGGTCACGTCGATCATGTTCCTGCTGATCTTCCGCTACGTCTTCGGCGGGGCGATCCAGACCGGCAGCATCGCGTACGTCGACTTCCTGATACCGGCCCTCGCAGCGGTCAGCGGGTTGTTCGCCGGCGGTGCCGTAGGTGTGGCCGAGGATGCGGATGGCGGCATGTTCGATCGCCTGCGCTCGCTGCCCGTGCCTCGTTCGGCGGTGCTGCTCGGCCGCTCGATGGCCGACACGGCGCTCATCATGTGGGGCACGGTCGTCAGCGTCGGGGTTGGCGTACTCGTCGGCTTCCGGGTCCACACGAACGTGGTCAGCGTGCTCGCTGCCGCGGCGCTGTGCGTGCTGTTCGCCGCGGCGTTCAGCTGGCTGCAGATCTTCCTCGGGCTCGTCAGCGGCAGCGCCCAGGCCGCGCAGGGCATCGCCTTCTCGGTGTTCCCGCTGATCTTCGTGTCCAGCGCCTACGTGCCGGTGCAGTCGATGCCGGGCTGGATGCAGCCGATCGCCGAGAATCAGCCCGTCACCGCAATAGTCGGCTCGGTCCGCGCGCTCGTGCTCGGCGGCGACACCCAGGCGTTGCTCGGCCACTCCACCACCTGGCTCGTGGTTCGCGCGATCGGGTGGTCGATCCTGATCCTGGCAACGTTCTCCACGCTTGCCTCGCGGAAGTTCTCCCGGCTCTCCTGATCGCTGGAGCCGACACGTCGCCAACGGAGATCCCGGCGCTCCAACAGCGACACGTCGCCAGCGGAGATGCCGGCCCTCCCACGGTGACACGTCGCCAGCGGAGATGCCGGCGCTCCAACAGCGAGACGTCGCCAGCGGCGATGCCGGCCCTCCCACGGTGACACGTGGCGCGGCGGAGACATGCGGGTCGCGACATGCCGGGCCATCCGGGTGCCGCGGCCCGCACGGTCGCGTCCGTGAACCGTCTCTGCTACGACGTCGACGACCATCGTCTCGGCTCCCGCTACGCCGCCCGGTTCGTGACCCTCGACGCGGACACCGACACGTTGGCGTTCGTCACCGACGAGCGGATCCGCCGCCATGGCGTCGTGCGCTGGACCGCGCGGGCGCTGGCCCGATCGATGGTCGGCGCGTTCTCGGCCAACGCGATGTTCGACACCTATCCGCTCTTCATGCTCAGTACGTCGCAGTGGGCGCAGTTGTTGCGGCCCTACGCCGGCGGACGGCTGCTCGATGTCGGCGCAGCGGCCGGTCACGTCACCATCAAGCTCGCCCCGCTGTTCGACGACGTCACCGCCACCGACGTCTCGCGCCCGATGGTCCGCCGGCTGCGCGCCCTCGGCCTGCGCGCCACGGCGATGGACCTGGCGACCACCCCGGCCCCGGATGGCCCCTACGACACGGTTGCGCTCCTGAACGTGCTCGACCGCTGCGCCCGTCCGTTGACCCTGCTCGACGCGGCCGTCGACTCGCTCACCCCGCCCGGCACCCTCGTCGTCTCGATGCCCCTGCCCTACGACCCGTGCTGGTACGACGGCCCGGCCGCCAGGGGTCCGCTCGAGCGCCTCCCCGTCTGCGGACGCACCTGGGAAGACGGTGCCGTCACGCTCGCCGAGACCCTCGAACGCGCCGGCCTCACGGTGCAGGCCATCACCCGTGCCCCGTACCTCTCCGGCGGCGACCGCCACCACCCGCTGTACATCCTCGACGCCGCCATCATCGTGGCCACCCGCTGACCCGCGCGCACGGCCCGCCTCGGCGCGCATTCCGCACCCACGGGGCGTCTCCGGGACGGATTCGCGCCCAACCCCCAACCGTGGGCGCGACCTGCGCGCGAGCGCGTTTTGGGGGCAGGCCCTGACCCGTCGAGCGTCCTGGCCCGGCGAGCGTCCTGCCCCGGCGAGCGTCCTGCCCCGGCGCGCATTCCACGCCCACGGGGCGTGTCCGGGACGGATTCGCGCCCACCCCCCAACCGCGGGCGCTTCCGCGCCCACGGGGCGTGTCCGGGACGGGTTCGCGCCCAGCACCCAACCGCGGGCGCGACCTGCGCGCGAGCGCGTTCTGGGGGCAGGCCCTGACCCGTCGAGCGTCCTGGCCCGGCGAGCGTCCTGGTCCGGCGCGCATTCCGCGCCCACGGGGCGTGTCCGGGACGGGTTCGCGCCCAGCACCCAACCGCGGGCGCGATCTGCGCGCAAGCAGACAGGGACCGGATGGCGACGATTCCGCCGTGGCCGTAGCTGTGGCCGTGGGCGTGGGCGTGGCTGTGGGCGTGGCCGTGGGCGTGGCCGTGGGCGTGGGCGTGGCCGTGGCGGTGGCGGGCGGTGGCGGACCGTGTCAGCCGATTCCCAGGCTGATTCGGCCGGCGTAGCGGTCGGAGCGCCCGGGGAGTACGTCGATACCGCGTCGCATATTGCGCAACTCACGGACGGTGTGGCAGCCGAGCTCGACGAGGGTCGGCAGGTGCACGCTCTCTGGCGGCACGCAGATGCGTGCGCCGTTGTCCCACGGCAGGCCGGCGGCGAAGGCCAGCAGCGCACGGAGCGCGTCGCTGTCATCGGCGGCGAACGGACCGATCACAGCATGCTGGGCGATGACGAACCCGGCGACGGCTCCGCTCGCCGACCGGACGAACGCCGACCGGCCGGGATGGTCGTGCACCAGCAACCGCAACAGCTCCGATCGATCTGCGCCGAAGACCGATGCGTCGTACGCCGCGACATCGGCGACATCGCCTGCCGACGTCGCCGACAACTCGGTCGCCGGAAACACAGTCGACGACATCACAGTGACCAACGCGCCGTCAACAGCGCCGCCGGGCACAACAACAGCGCCGCCCGCCGCACCCGAGCCCGCGCCGTCAACAGCGCCGCCCACCGCACCCGACCCTGCGCCAACATTGCCACCGGCCACACTGGAGCCGCCGGCCACACTGGAGCCAACTGCGACGGCCGGATCGACCGCCATCACGCGCGTCGGACCGTGGTCGACGAACCCCATTCGCCCGTACAGCGGCTCGCCGGCGAGGGAAGCGTCGAGCACCGATGCACATCCAAGGCCGTCCAGGATGGTGGCGACGTGCTCGGTGATCCGCTTGCCGATGCCCTGGCGTTCGTACGCAGGTTCAGTGGCGATCACGCCGATCCATCCGAACCCGGCGTCGGGGTAGGCGATGCCGCAGCCGGTACCGACGATGGTCTCACCGTCGGTCGCAACGACCAGGCAATCAGGCTGCACGGATGAGTACCACCCGATCTGGGCGACAAAGGTCGGCGCGTTGTACGCACGCCGCATCACGCCGTCCATGGCAGCGGTCGCATCAGCGATCTCGTCCACGCGCAGGGTGCGGATCTCGACGGTCATCGGGCGCCGATGCACTCAGCAGCGGCCGGCAGCGTGACCATGTCTACTGCTGGTAGCCCTCCACCATCGACGGCGGGCGCAGCGAGGCCTCGTCGGGATCGAGCCCGGCAGACTTGCGCGCCCGGCGCTGGCGGAGCAGGTCCCAGCACTGATCGAGGGCGACGTCGATCTCGTTGATCCGCGACTTGTGGCTGGGCGAAGTCTCCTCGACGGAGAGCGACTCGAGGTGATGCTCCTCGTCGACCAGTTCCTGGATATGGGTCAGAATCTGCTTGTCGTCCATGGTGTCTCCTGGTCGTCGTGCCCGCCTCGCAGCGTACCCAGCTCACGGCCGGTGGTGCACCGGCCGAAGGATGCCGGCCCGCTTCAAAGGACCAGCGGTTCGTCGCGACCGGGAATCCACGGGTGACGGCGGCGGTTGTCAAGAAGGTACCTCGATGCCGCCAGGAGCCACCATGTCGACAGCCGTTCAGCACGCCAACGACCTGCTCCCCGATGTGCGTCTCGAGCCCACCGCTCGACGGATCCGTGCTCTCATCAACGACGAGACCGTCGCGGACACGATCGACGCGTTTGTGCTCTTCGAGCGCGACCACCTGCCTGCCTACTACCTGCCCCGAGCCGCGCTGCGCGACGAGTTGCTGGTCGAGAGCGACCATCACACGTTCTGTCCACGCAAGGGCACGGCGTCGTACCACCACGTCCAGGTCGGCGACCGGCTCGTCGAGAATGCGATCTGGTACTACCCGGAGCCGCTCGACCATCTGCCCGAGCTGAGCGGCCTGGTGTCGTTCTACTGGGATCGGGTGGACCACTGGTTCGAGGAGGACGAGGAAGTCTTCGAGCACGCTCGCGATCCGTATCACCGGGTCGATGCGCTGCAGAGCTCGCGCCACGTCCAGATCGTCGTCGACGGCCGGGTCGTCGCCGACACCAAGCGCCCGGTGCTGCTCTTCGAAACCGGTCTGCCGACCCGCTACTACATCCCGGCCACCGACGTCCGCACGGATCTGCTCACCGCAAATGACAGTGCCAGCGTCTGCCCGTACAAGGGCACGGCGACCTACTGGTCACTGACGGTCGGCGACCGCACGATCGCCGACGCGGTCTGGAGCTACCCGAACCCCGTCGCGCAAGTGCCGACGATCGCGGGCCTGCTTTGCTTCTTCGACGAACGCATCGACCACGTCATCGTCGACGGCGTCGAGCAGTCCACCCCCGTCACCCCCTGGTCCTGAGGGCTGCGGCGCTCAGGCGTCGAGGTCCAGGTCGATGTCCATGTCGGCGTCCCTGGCCTACTGGGCCGGCTGGGACGGCGGCGGCATGAAGAGCAGGCTGTACGTCGCAGCAACCTCGAACGCGTCCGCGGACGCGATCGCATCGAGGAACGGCGTGACCATCGGGCGCGTGATCGGCACAAATCCACCGAACGAGCGGTGGTGCTCGCCAACCGGGAGCGGGCGGCCGACGAGCAGTGAGCCGATCCGCGTCCGCTCGCTGGACGTGACGTTGACGACCGCGATGTCGGCAAGGCCGGCGAGGTCGCGGAGCTCGAGGCGGTCGGCGCCGACGCCGACGACCTCGAAAACGCTGCGGCGGGCGAGCGTCCACCGCTCGGCAAGAAGGCGCTCGTCGTCGGGCAACAGTTCGCCACGCGCGGCGACGAAGTGAGCGAGTGCACGGCCCTCGTGCAGAGTGATGTCAGCGAGCATGTCCGAGTCGATCAACTCGCCGAACAAAGCGACCTCGTCGCCCGCCATCGTCTCGGCCAACTCGATTGCGACCGTGACGGCGCGCTGGCGCATGAACCGCTTCGCCTTCTCGTAGAGCCACACGGCGCGGTCGCTCAGCGCGAACTCCTCGCGACCGAGGTGGCAAGCCTTGTACTTGCGACCCGATCCGCAGGGGCAGCGGTCGTTGCGACCCGCGATGGCGGGCGGACGATGCGTCGCCCAACCCTGCACCTCGTTCAGCAACATCTGCGCAGCGTCGGGTCCGCCGTCGGACTCGTCGCCCTCGTCGCTCTCGATCCAGGGCTCGACCCCGGCCGCCTGCAACAACCGGTAGGCGCTCTTTGCGTCGCCCCTGTCAGCACTGAAACCGGCCGTGTCCTCGAACAACAACTGATGCGTCGCACCCTCGCCGATCAGCTCAGCCAGCACGTCGGCTGCCTTCGTCGCATGACCCGACCAATCGAGCGCGCGCGCCAACAGCCAGCCCACTCCGGCGAGCACGGGGTCATCCGATCGGTCGACGACGCCGGACGCGAAATCGATGAGTTCGTCCATCTCGACGTCCTGGTCGAGGCATGCGTCCCAGAACGCCTCGCAGATCGAGCTGTCGTCCAGCGCCGCGATGATGGTCGAGTCCGACTCCGGCGTCGGTTCCGCGCGAGTCGTGAACGCGACGCGCAGACCCTCGTACAGCGACAGCTGCGCCGGATCGAGGTGGTAACCAATCGCCGTCCGTCGGGCTGCGCGCCATCTCTCCAGCGCGTCCCAGTCGAAGCCGCGCTCGGCGAGCGTGGTGCCCCGCCGCTCGAGGCCGACCGCCGCGTACAGATCAGCGAGCGGCGCTGATGGCGTGGCCAGGAACGCAGTCCGGTCGTCGAGGATCGCCTCGTGGATGGGGCCCTCACCGAGCGCGAAGCGGAGGTGCGGCGGCGGTGCGTCCTCGATATCGACATCGATATACGTGACGGCATCTGCCGACCGACCGAAGCCGACGCGCAGCGCGGCAACCTGACGCTGATCGGGCGCAGGCGGCACGTTGCACCGCTCCCAATGCAGCGCTCCGCCGGCGACGGTCACGGTCGCCCAACCGCCGCTGAGATCGGCGAGGATCTGCCCCGGCGGCATCACAACGTCGATCTCGGAATCCTCGCCGTCGACCCACATCCCATCGGTCTCGATCAGGCCGATAGGCGCCCCCGTACCGTCGACGGCGAGCACGTCCCCGCCGATCAGCCACCAGATCAGCGGCTCGAGGTTCGGCGCGCTCCGCACGTAGCCCTCGGCCGCGTCGTCGGCGTCGATCCACACCGTCCACCGGGTGCCCTCGAGCAGCGAGGGGAGATGGGCGACACCGGCAGCGACTTCGGTGAACCTCGTGTCGAGTTGCAGCAGATGCACCAGCGACCGGTCGATGGCATCGACAGAGCCGAGCACCTTCGCGCCTGCGACGAGCGCGTCGACGATCGCTGCCCGCTCCATCACAGAGACGCCGAGCACTTCGACGACGGCGTCGTGCAGCACAGTATTTTCGATCATGTCCGATCATGCCTGGCGCAGGGACCGGCGACAACGAGGGCGGCTGAGCCAGCGACCGGTCGGCTGACCTGAACCCGACGTCGTCAGGGAGCTTGAAGGCGACGGCGAGTGAACGTCGCGAGGCAGAACAGGCCGTAGGCGACAAAGCCGATGCCGACGACCAGAACCACGATCAGCCCGCCTGTCTTGGTGACGAGGAGGCGCAGCGCGCCATCCAGGCCGGTTGCCTGGTTCGGGTCGTAGGTGACTGCCGAGCGGAGCAGGAAGAACCCGATCAGACCGATGCCGAGGCCGCGACCGAACTCGCCAACTGCGCCAAGGCGCTCGGTCCACTGCCGGCGCTGGGCGGACATGCCGCTGAGGTCGAGTTCGTCGTCGACGTCCCGCTTGACACCCTTGCCGATCCGGTAGAGCCCGGCGGCGATCACGATCACGCCGACGAGGCCGATCACGAGTCGGCCACCGGTGTGGGCCATCACGCCACCTGCCTTGTCGGACACTGACGAGTTGCCGTTCGCAGCCGCGGTGTCGTGGCTGCGCGCCAGCGCGATCGCGGTGATCGCGAAGGTCGTGTAGATGACTGCGCTGACCACGTAGCCGACGCGCTTGACCCATGCCTTGGCATCGGTGCCGCCAGGAATGAACGCGCTGACGACCCGCCATGCCGCGTAGAGGAGCATCCCGGCCGCGAGCAGGACGAGCAGCAACGTGCCGCCGGTTCCCGTGGCGATCGACTTCAACGCACCCGTGGGACTGGCCTCTTGCGTACCGGTCTGGTCTGCACTGGACCAACCTGATGCTCGAGCCGCGATCAGCAGGGCGAGCACACCGGCGACGACGTAGACCGCGCCCTTGGCGAACCAACCGGCCCGCCCGACACGCACGACACCTGGATGATCGTTGGCGAACTGGCGGATCGTGTCGCTGCCGACGCGTCCGGGAGCACTCGGGCGTCGTGAGATGAGTTTCTCGGTCAATCGGTGGATGGACTGCGTCGTGGACATCGAATTCTCCCTGTCGGAACTGGGAGAACGTGCCCTGACCGGGGTCCATGCAAACTCAACTGCGCACGGAAACCGGCCAGTACCAGTTGCACGTGCCGGCGGCCGGCGGCACAGGCGTGCATCGGGTCGCTGCTTCGCGTCAGCCGCCGGCGCAGCTGCCTTCCGGCGCCGGCTCGATCGCCAGACCCGTGCCCTGCGGCGGGAACAGTGCGGTGACGTCGAGGATCTCGGTGCCGGCGGTCCCGCTGCCCGTGATCGACATCGTCGAGCCGGGGGTGTCGATCGCGATGTCCATGTCGACCTGCAGCGTGATGTTGCCGATCGGCGTGGGGACGTTTCCATTCGCCTGGGTGTGTACGGACTGCGAGCCGTGACCGGTGAACGAGAAGGCGACCGGGATCTCCGAGAACGCAACAGTGAATCCGGCACCGTCGTCGAGACCACCCGAGCGCAGCACGCCCTTCCAGACGCCGAACGGACCATCGCAGCCGTAGAACTCGACGACCGTGCCCGCGAGTACGCCATCCGTCGCCGGTCGCTCGAGGTGCACCCACACGGCGGTCTGGTCCTTGCAATAGTCCTCGACCGAGAGCCCGATCAGGTTGCCGCTCGACTGGGTTGCCGTGCTGGACACCGCAACCACGGGATCGGTGCCGAGTGGCGGCGGGTCGCCAGGGAGCGTTGTGCCGTCGGGGCAGACGCCGCAGCCTCCGGGCTTGGTGCAGAACGTGGAGGACGTGACCTTTGCGATGTCGGTCGACCCATCGTTGAGACGGACGTAGCCCGCCGCTTGCACGATGAGCACGTCGGCCGAGATCGCTGTGGCGTACTGCGTGTTCGCGTAGCGCGGAGCCAGCACCGGTTGGTTGTCCCCGTTTGCCACGGTCAACGGCGACGGAGTCGCGGCGTCACCGGTGATGCCCGGGCCGTCGGTGTCCCATGCGGTCCCTCTTGCCGGGTCGCGGAACAGCCCGGACGACCACGACGTCAGGAACGAGTCGCTGTTCGCGCCCGAAGCATCGAACGCCGCCCCGTTGCCACCGGCGGAGAACATCGCCGGGAACACCGACCACGGGTCCGTACCGGTCTCGGCCAGGTGCGAGAAGAAGCCGATCCCGTCGTAGGTGCGCGCGAACAGCGACTTGGACGGATTGGTCAGGTACTTCTTCCACCAGTTGGCCTCGGTCCCGTCGGCGAGCGAGAGGTCGGCGCCGACCCACTCGGCCGCGCCTTCGATCAACCAACCACCGATGGCGTACCAGTTGGAGAGGGTCTTTGCGTTGGCGGCCTCGAAGCAGTGGAAGACCTCATGGCCGACCGTGTTGAGGATGATCAGCGCATTGTTGGCGGGGTTCTCCGCGGAGATCGTCACCTTGCAACTCGAGTAGATGCCATTGATGAATGTCGGCTGGGCCACACCGAACACTGCCGTGGCCGCATTGACCGCGACGTCGATCTTGCTTGGGATGTCGCCCAACTTGGCGGCGATCGCAGCGCGTGTCGAGGTGACCGCGTCGACGACTGCATCCTTGATCGGCGTCTGCGGCCTCGGCACGAAACCCTGCGGCACTGTTGCTGTCTCGGTGTCCGCGCCAGGTTGCAACGCGGCATCGACCGCCGCCTGTTGTTCCGGCGTCAGCTCGTCGTAGTGGGCGAGGACATCGCGCAACGCGAGCGTGCCCGACGAGACGCCGGTGCGGTCGGTGACTGCATCGACACCCGGCAGTGGTGCGATCGCCAATGCAAACAGCTTGAGGCTGGAATCCAGCGATCGGACGCCGTCCTCGTCGACGTTGTCGAGCTCGGCCGCGTACGGGGTGATCGTCTCGTCGAGCGGCGGGATGGTCGTGGTGGGCGCGTCGGTGGTCGGCGCGTCCGTCGGCGGCACGTCCGTGGACGCCGCGTCGGTGGTCGGCGTGCCCGTCGCCGGCGTTGTGGAGTCGGATGTCTCGGCGGTGATCTGCGTCGCCGAGCCGGTCGTCGTGCCCGAATCAGACGACGAGCACGATGCAACGAGAACGGCAGCCAGCATCAGCCCGATGGCTGTTCGGCGCCGCACGGACGCAGTGGAACACATGACCATGGATGTCGACAGTAGGTCGTCGTCTCCGTGCCGTGTCGGACGGGACAGCGCACTTCGCGAAAGGTTCACAGAGATTGGTCTGCGGCCGGCGGCGCTGCGTTACAGCCCGGCGGAATCACAACCTGCTCGCGAGCCGTCGCTGCCCGGTGCGCGGCCGCCGGCGTCGTGATACAGAGCGTCTGTGTCACGACATTCGCCGCCTGACTCTCGTGTTGTTGGTGACGCAGAGGCTCTGTGTCACAGGGACAGGACGGATGGGTGGACGGCTGTCGGGTCGTGGGTCGTGGGTCGCGGGTCGCGCACGATCGACGCCTATCTCACCCAGTTGAGCAGCGCGTTCATCCTGCAACTCCTCCCGGCCTGGTCGGTGAACCTGAGCAGCAAGGTCGTCCGCCGGCCGAAGATCCACTCCTCGACACCGGTCTGGCTGCGGCGCTGTGCGGGTTGACGGCTGAACGTCTTCTGGACACGCCGGAGCGTTTCGGGGGCCTGCTCGAGACCTTCGGGGTCATGGAGCTCCGCAAGCAGTTGAGCTGGTCGCAGTCTCAGCCGTCGTTGTGGCACTTCCGCGACCGCGGTGGCGCCGAGGTCGACGTGGTCATCGAGTACCCCGACGGCCGAATCGTCGCGATCGAGGTCAGGAGCGGGGCCACCCCGTCACACGCCGACGCTCGCGGCTTGCGATTCCTACGCGACCGCCTCGGCGACCGCTTTCATCACGGCTACCTCGCAACCACAGCACCCGAGGCCCACCCACTCGAAGACCGACTCTCCGCGATTCCCGTCGCCGCCCTCTGGAGCCACGCCCACTGACAACCGGCGGACGCGGCCAGCGACGTCACACCTGAAGCGCACCGAGGTGGTGGAGACTCGGGCTGTTGGGTTTCAAACAGTTGGCTGGTCGATCTGTTTGCCTGGTAGGCCGATGACCCAACACGCCTGCAGGCAGGTCCGTCCGCCGCCGGACGTCGATGCGTTGGTCAACCTTGCGCGTGGCAGAACGCCGTTCGACGTCGCGGCCGTGCGCATGTTCTGGCCGAACCCCACGGCCCGCCGGCGAGATGGATGTAGCGACCTCCGGCGAGGGCCAGTGGCCGCTGGCGCACGTTCTCCACATTGCCGTTCCGGCATGAGAAGCCAGGGAGCTGTCCCCGCGCCCGAGGCCTATCCATCCGGCCATCTCGGCGAGCCGCCGCTCCTGATGGATCATTCGTGCGCCGTCCCTTGGCCGGCTCCTTCGTCGTGCTCCCCCTGAACGTTGGCATGGTTGTTCAACGAGGGCTCTTGACGATTGTCAGCATGGCGAAGAGCGACCGGCGTAACGTCACGTCGTGACAGAACTCGGTCCAGGGCTCTACGGAAGCCTCATCACCGAAGGCCTGCGTTCGCAGCTCGCCGACCTGACCAGCGTCCTGGCCGACGAACGACCGCTTGATACCGCCGACGCCGCCGATCGGATCGCCTGGCACGTCAGCCGGCAGGTTGAGCGTGCACTCCTCGACCTCGGAGACGACGACCGGGTTCGAGTCGGCGTTGCAGTGGCGCGTTCGCTGCTGGACCGTCTGGGCGAGCTCGTCTCCATCGACAGGCAACAGCTGTTAGAGGACCCGGGTGCGGTGCTTCACGCGATTCTCCGCCGAAATCCAGATGGCTCGGCCGCTCGGATTGCGTCTCCTCTGATTCCTGTGCTCGACACGACGCTGCTCACGAACGCTCCCGGCGAGCCGACTCTCTGGAGTCAGTTGCGATCGGAGATCGAGTCGGCCGATGCGATCGATGTGGTCATGGCATTCATTCGACGAAGCGGAATCGGACCGCTGGTCGAAGCGCTCCGTCGGCATTGCGGGGCGGGCAATCAGCTCCGTGTGCTGACGACCACGTACACCGACTCGACCGAGCGACGTGCGCTCGATCAGCTTGTCGATCTTGGCGCCGACGTTCGGATCTCGTATGACTTGGGCACGACCAGACTGCACGCCAAGGCGTGGGTATTCCATCGACGCTCCGGATTCTCCACGGCGTACGTCGGGTCATCGAACCTCACGCACTCGGCCCAGGTAACCGGCCTCGAATGGAACGTCCGTGCCTCAGCCGCGCGCAATCCAGACGTGATCGCCAAGTTCAGCGCCGTGTTCGAGAGCTACTGGGCCGCCGGCGACTTCGTCCCCTACGACCCCGGACAGTTCGAGGACGAGCGCGAGCGGGCAGTCGGCGCGAATCGAGGACCCCACGTCATCCTCAGCCCGATCGAACTCCGGCCGCATCCGTTCCAAGAGCGACTGCTCGAACTGATCGAACTCTCCCGACAACGTGGCCATCATCGCAATCTGCTGGTCGCCGCCACCGGCACGGGCAAGACCGTCATGGCGGCACTCGACTACGCAGCGCTCCGAACCCAACTCCCACGGGCCCGACTGCTGTTCATCGCTCATCGGGCAGAGATCCTCGACCAGAGCCTCGCAACCTTCCGCTACGCGCTCCGAGATGCATCGTTCGGTGAGAAGTGGGTCGGCGGTTCACGGCCAACGCGCTTCGACTACGTCTTCGCATCGATCCAGAGCCTGCACGCCAACGACCTAGCCGCCCTGCCGCCAGACCACTTCGACATCGTGATCGTCGACGAGTTCCACCACGCCGCCGCCTCCTCATATGAACAGGTCCTCAACCACGTCGCACCTCGCGAGCTACTCGGACTCACCGCAACTCCGGAGCGCAGCGACGGCATGTCCATCCTGCACTGGTTCGGCGATCGCATCGCCGCCGAACTCCGGCTCTGGGAAGCAATCGACCAACAACACCTCACCCCGTTCCTCTACTTCGGCATCCACGA
>JANXUX010000042.1 GCA_025351965.1 Actinomycetes bacterium
GTTGCCGTTGGTGCCCCACACCGTGAACGTCGCCGTCTCGGCCTGGATCAACGGTGTCGCCCGTTTGCCGACATTCTCGGTGCCTGTTCGGGTGTCGAGCAGACGACACGGGGTGATCGGGACGAACGACGACGCTGTCCCTCCGACCGCACCAGCACCACTGACGAGACCCACACCGGTGATGCCGGCGACGACGAGCGCACCGACGATCGCGACATGGACGAACCTGATCTGTCGTCGTTGCACGACGCCTCCTTCGAACGTGTCAGCGCCGTTCGGACGATGACACCATCAAGGCGTGACACGGCTGTGACACGGCTCAGGAGTGCCGTCGCTGACAGGATGGACCAGGCCGTTCGAGGGGCGGCCGCAGATCGAAGGGGAACGAAGAGATGAGCAACGACACGCCGGTTGCGTTCGTGACAGGAGCGAGCCGTGGGATCGGTCGGGCGAGTGCGTTGGCGCTCGCCGACGCAGGATTCGACGTGGTGATCACCGCCCGCACCGAGCGCGAGGGCGAGGGACGCACCGAATCCAACTCGGTCCGCAACGACGACCCGATCGTCGCGATCGTGGGCTCGCTGGAACGGACGGCTGCCGAGATCGAGGCCAAGGGCCGACGCGCCCTGCCGATCAAGCTCGACCTGATGGACGCCGATGCCATCGTCGCGGCGCCTGCACAGGCCATTCGCGAGTGGGGCCGCATCGACGTGCTGTTCAACAATGCCGTGTACGCCGGTGGCGCGACGATGGACCGGATCATGGATCTGACGCCGGAGCGGATGCTCCAGCTGATGGCGGGCAACTACGCCCATCAAGTCCTGCTGATCCAGCAGGTCATCCCGCACATGCTCGAACGTGAGGGTGGACGGATCATCAACATGGTCAGCGGTTCGGCTCGTCAGGATCCGGTCGCGCCCGCGGGCGAGGGCGGCTGGGGCATCGCCTACTCAGCATCGAAGGCAGCCTTCGCTCGTGTCGCCGGCGGCATCGAGGCAGAGTTCTCCAAGCACAACGTGCGCGCCTTCAACGTCGACCCCGGCAACGTGATCACCGAGAAACGCAAGGCGCTGCGGCCGGACGATGCGTTCGCCGACCACTACGGCTCCGAGCCACCGGAGGCGACCGGATCGGTCGTGGCCTGGTTGGCGACGAGTCCCGATGCGCTCTCCATGGTCGGCAAGTGGATCTATGCCCCGAAGCTGTGCGCAGACCGAGGCCTGTTCGTCGCCCAGGCGCCGCTCGGCCCAGTCGACCGGCCGGGTGCGGGCTGACCGTGGAGTCGGATGCCGTAGGCGCCGATCCGGCGGCTGCCGTTGCTGCGGTCGCTGCGGTCGCTGATGTCGCTGCGGCCGTCGCTGATCGTCTGGCACTGCTCGACGTCGCGTACGCGTACGCCCGGTTCGCCGACCGTATCGATGCCGAGAGCCTGGGCGGACTGTTCGTCGAGGACGGCGTCCTGCGGATCCTGCGCCCGCGTGGGGGCGTGGCACCGGTGGAGCGGGTCGGGCGGGCCGAGATCATCTCGGCGATCAAACGACTCGATCGCTATCAGTCGACGTTCCATCTCGTCGGCAACCACTACTACGAGATCGACGGCGACGAGGCGACGGGTGAGGTCTACTGCGTCGCTCACCACGTCCAGGGCGAGCCCGATGAGCGCAGCGATCACGTGATGATGATCCGTTACGTCGACCGGTATCGGCGCGAGCCTGACGGGTGGCGCATCCTGGAGCGTGAGCTCCACGTCGACTGGACCGAGGAACGCGTCGTCACGAGCTGACAGCTGAGTGCCTGCGGCACTGTGTAACACCCTTTTGCGATGATGATTGCATGAGTTCAGATGCGGGCACGGGGGCGGGATCGGGGGCGGGATCGGGGACGGGCGGGGTCAATGTCGATGCCCTGTTCGCTGCTGTTGCTGTGCATGCGCATCTGGATCTGGGGTCGTTGAGCCGGGTGGAGTTGCGGGGTGAGTTGTCGTTGTTGGCGCAGGCGTCGTCGTGGATTGCGGCGCGGCGGGCGCGGATCGCGCGGGCGTTGTTGGATGTGGCGGAGCCGGGTTCGTCGCCGGAGCATGATCTCGCGGTGGCGTCGAAGTCGTCGTTGTCGAAAGCGAACGACGACGTGAAACGTGCCGTGACGTTGGGTGAAGTCCCCGAGGTCGAGGACGCGTTGGCTGCGGGGTTGGTGTCGACTGATCATGTCGACAAGCTCACCAACGCACTCGATCGTCTCGGTGATCGGCGTGACGAGTTGGCCGCGGATGGTGCGGGGTTGGCGGTGTTGGCGGCGTCGACGACACCGGAGCAGTTCGGGCGCCGGTTGAACGAGCGGATC
>JANXUX010000068.1 GCA_025351965.1 Actinomycetes bacterium
CCCGGGCACCGCCGGCCAATGCCCGAGCGACGAGCGCCCGCCGCTGCTGGCCGCCGGACAAGGTCGAGATCGGATCACGGGCCTTGCCGTCGAGCCCGACGGCGTCGATGGCCGCGCGGACCGCCGCATCGTCGGCTGCCGTACGCCGACGGAGTAGTCCCTTGGCCGCCAGCCGTCCCGAGCGGACCAGTTCCTGAACCGTGACGGGGATGGGTCCGGCGGCAGTCTGGCGCTGCGGGACGTACCCGATCTTGGAGCGATCACCAAAATCGGCGAGCGGTTCGCCGAACAGCTCGACCGACCCACCGAGACGCTCGACGAGGCCGAGCATCCCTTTGAGCAGCGTCGTCTTGCCGGAACCGTTCGGTCCGAGGAGCGCGACGACCTCGCCGGCACAGATCGAAAGATCGGCGTGCACGACGGTCTGGTTGCCGTATCCGAACCGGCCCTCGCTGACCCGGATGATCGGTTTCGTCGCGTCGCTCATTTCAGGGTCACGAACAGGCCGAGGTCACGAACGGGCCCTGGTCACGAACAATCCTGTCCGGTCCGGAGATTGGAGAGGTTGGCACGCATGATCCCAAAGTAGTCCGCGCCCTGCGAAGAACCCGAGAGTCCCTCGATCGGGTCGAGGACCTCGGTCTTTGCACCGGTCTCGCTGGCGACGGTCTCGGCGATGGCTGGGCTGACAAGGGTCTCGTAGTAGATGGTCGTCACGTGGTTGTCCTCGACGAACTTGGTGACAGCTGCGAGGTCGGCCGGCGTCGGCTCGTCCTCGGGTGTCAGGCCGGTGATGCCGATCTGGGTGAGGCCGTACCGCTCGGCTAGGTAGCCGAACGCGTTGTGACTGGTCACGATGTCCCGGTTCGTGCACGTGGCGAGCCCGGTCGCGTACTCCTGGTCGAGTGTCTGCAACTCGGTCACCAATGCAGCGGCGTTGGTCCGGAATGTCTCGGCATCGGTGGGGTCCTGGGTGGCGAGGCGTTCGGTGACGACCTCGACGACGTCGATCAGGCGCGTTGGATCGAGCCAGAAGTGCGGGTCCCGGGCGCCGGCGTCCGCGGCGCGCTGGGTGCCGTCTTCGATCGGTGTGTACTGCAAGTCGAGCCGGGCCGCGCCCGAGACATCGAGCGCATGGTCCTTGCCCTCGACGTCGACGCCGTCGTCGACCGCCGGGGCGAAACCGGCGAGGTAGACGATCAGATCGGCGTCGGTGAGGTTCGCAGTGTCCGAAGCGGTGAGCTCGAGTTCGTGCGGCTCGGCACCTTGCGGCGTCAGGTTGTCGACCGAAACGAGGTCGCCACCGATGCGCTGCACGACGAAGGCCAGCGGGTAGAACGACGCGACCACGGCGAGCTGCGCCCTGCCGGTGCCACTGCTCCCGCCACCACTGACGGCCGACGAGTCGTCACCCCCGCACGCGAGCGGGACGAGGGTCATCACCGCGAAGCACGCACCGGCAACAGCGCTGGTGCGGGCCCGACGAGTGAGCGTTGACGCGTGACGGACGAAGGACATACAGGAAACCATATCCGGAACGGTTCTCACTCCCGCAACCAAGGGAATGCGGCACAATGGGGGCGTGCACCATCATGCGGGGACCACGGCCCGAATGGCGCGGCGACTGTGGATCGCCGTGGCGGCCTGCGCGGCCATCACGGTCGTCGGGCTCGTCGTGCTCTGGCCCCGAGGTGACGCGCCCGCCACGGTCGACGCCGGTTCGCTCTTCGGCACACGGGTCTCGGCAGTGGTGATCGGCAACGACACGGCTCCGTGTACCGACGATCCCCTGGCCGGTTGTCATCACGTCACGGTCCAGATCGCCAGCGGCGCGCACCGCGGCGAGGAGACGACATGGGAGGTGCCATACGGACCGACTCAGCGAACCTACGACGTCGGTGACGACATCTATGTCTACGCGACCACGCTCGCCAACGGAACCGTCAGCTACGAGTTCGCCGACTTCCGGCGCGATGTGCCGATCCTGCTGCTCGTGTTGATCTTCGTCGCCGCGGTCATCGCGCTCGCGCGGTGGAAGGGCGTGGGCGCGATCGGTGGTCTCGTCGCAAGCCTGCTCGTGCTCGTCGGATTCGTTCTCCCCTCGCTGCTGCGCGGTCACGATGCCGTGCTCGTCGCCCTCGTCGGATCCAGTGTGATCGCGTTCGTCGCCCTCTACCTCGCTCACGGCATCAACGTCTCCACGACGGTCGCGCTGCTCGCCACGTTCACGAGCCTGGCCCTGATCGGAGTCCTCGCCTGGGTGTTCGTCACTGCGTCGTCCTTGTCCGGCTACACCGAGGACAGCTCGTTCGTGCTGACTGCGCTCGGCATCCAGATCGATGCGCGCGGGCTGCTGCTCGCCGGCATCG
>JANXUX010000065.1 GCA_025351965.1 Actinomycetes bacterium
CGTGGATCCTGCTCGCCACCGCCTTGCACCGCACGGGCCGCTCAGCCGATGCATTGCGCCGTGTCAACGCGTTTCGTTCGATCCTGCGCGACGAACTCGGGCTCGATCCGCCGGCCGCGATCCGTGCACTCGAGGTTCGCATCCTCGGCAGCGATCCCACGCTGCTGGGCTCGTCGGCGCCGATGCCGGTCCGCCAGCTCCGCCCGCCTCCCACCGAGATGACACCGTTGGTCGGGCGCGCCGCCGACGTGGCCCGCATCGTGGCAGGAATGAGCGAGCATCGGCTGGTCACGCTCGTCGGGCCCGGCGGTGTGGGCAAGACACGGCTCGCCTTGCGCGTCGCCGGCGACGTGTGGGACGCGCGCGGCGGTCACGTCCACATCGTCGAACTTGCGCCGGTGCACGGCCAGAACTCGACCGTTGCCTCGGTCGCTACTGCCGTCGATGTGCAGCAACGACAGCACCTGTCGATGGAGGACACGCTGATCGAGTTCTTCCGAGGCCGTCGAGCGTTGCTGGTCCTCGACAACTGCGAGCATCTGCGCACATCGGTGTCGCGGCTCATCGACCGGTTGCTCGCGGCGTGCGCCGATCTCACGGTCCTCGCGACGAGCCGCGAGGTGCTCGGCCTGCCTGTCGAGCACGTCTGGCGCGTGCAGCCGCTCGCAGTCGCTGAGTCGTCGACGGGGTTCGGTGACATCGCAGCGGCGCCGGCGGTGCGTCTGTTCGTCGACCGAGCCGAAGCGTCAAGTCCGGGCTTCGTGCTCGGCCCAGACAACGCCGAGGCCGTCGCCGCGATCGTCCGTCGGGTCGATGGCCTGCCGCTCGCCATCGAGCTCGCGGCAGCGCGACTGCGCGCGATCAGCCCTGCCGCGCTCGCCGAGCGTCTGGAGCAGCGATTCGATCTGCTCGACCACGCCCAGTTCGCGACGGCCGAGCGCCACTCCACCTTGAGCGATCTCGTCGGCTGGTCGTTCAACTTGCTCACCGTCGACGAGCAGAACCTCTTCAGTCGCTTGGCCGTGTTTGCGGGCGGTTTCGGTCTCGATGCCGTCGAGTCGATCTGTGCCGACGAATGCACGGGCGACGCGTCGCTGGACACTGCTTCCATCGCTCGGGTGCTCGCCGCCCTCGTCGACAAGTCGATGGTGCAGGTGACCGATCCCGAGGTCGGCCGGTACCGCGTCCTCGAGCCGCTCCGCGAATACGGCCGAGCCCACGCAAGCGACCGCGCCGACGTCAGCCGGCGTCACGTCCACTGGTACCTCGACTTCGCCGAACGCGCCGCAATCGCGCTCACCGGGCCCGACGAAGCGGCGGCGTCAGCGCGACTCGACCGCGACTTCGACAACTTGCGTGTCGCGTTCTCGTGGATGCTCGACCACCGAGACGTCGACAGCGGGTGCCGCCTTCTCGCAGCATTACAGGAGTACTCGATCCGTTCGATGCGCGCCGAGGTCATCAACTGGGCCGACGACGTCATCGCCATGGCTGGGTTCGAGTCCGCAGCTCTGTCGCCCATGGTCCTGGGGATCGCTGCCTACGGCCGCTTCGTCCGCGGGGACCTCGACGACTCGATCAAGTACGCCGATCTCGCGTTGGACGCCTCGGTTCGACTGGCCACCAGCTCCTCGGGACTGGCCGAACGAGCTCACGGCAACTCATGGTTCTACAAAGGTGATGCCGACGTCGCGCAACGATGGATCGACCGAATGCTCGACGACGCCCGAGACGGTTCGCCGTCTCGCCTCGCGCACGCGTTGTACATGCGCTCAGTCGCCTACACCAGCGTCGGGGACCCACAGCGAGGCGCCGAACTCGCCACCGAGGCTCTCACGGTCGCTCGGCGCTCGGGATCGCCGACCGCGCTGGCGCAGGCGTCGTACGCACTGGGGCTCGCGTTGGAGTCGAGCGACGAAACTGCCGCGGCGACGCTGTTGGCACAAGCGGCTGCCGTCGCTGCCGACGCCGGCAACCGCTGGGTGCAGGCGTTCGCGCTCACCGAGGTGCTCTGGCTGCAAGCCCACCGAGGAGCACCACTCGCCGCGCTGGCCGGGTTTGCCGACGTGATCGACCTCTGGTTCCGCGGCGGTGACTGGGCGAACCAATGGCTCTCACTCCGGCACGTGTTCGGCCTCCTGTACCAGTTGCACGACGACCGCTCCGCAGCCACGCTCCACGGCGCCCTGACAGCCGTCGGTGCCGTCTACGCACTCCCGTTCGTCGCCGACGACGCCGAGCAGATCACCAAATCCGTCGGGACCCTGCGCGAAAACCTCGGCTCGACCGAGTTCGCCACTGCCGTGCGGCGCGGAGCCGCGATGAGCGACAGCGAGATCATCGAGTTCATCCAGGGACGCATCGCAATCCTCACCGCACCATGACACCCACGCAGCCGATACCGCTGACCTCACCTGCCGTCGCAGGACACGTGCCTGCCCGGCGCAGACACCGTGAACGACCTCAAGAACCTGCCAGCGCGCAGCATGCCACCAAGGTTCTCCTTGGGATGGCCCAGATCCTCGACGTACTGAATCCCATCCGAAAGCATCACTCGGCGGCCCATCCGAGGACCGACCTTCTGGACGACGCCGAAGCCGAGCTTGTTTGCGACACGGTCCGGGTTCTGCTTCGCTACTCGGAGCGTCGGGTCAGCACATTTCAGGCGAGTTGAACCAAACGCACGTCGATGCGGGGCCACACGAGCGGCCGCACCGACCGTCGTTGGACGCAATTCAGCGTCAGTCACGCCATGTCGGCGCTTCCGCGCTTGCTGCTGGGCAGGACTGACCCTCGCTGGCGGCCTCGCAAAGTCGGTAGCTTGGCGATCCTACGCACAGTACCTTTACATTCATGAGCGAAGTAAGGAATCGTCGGCGCGGCGCGACACGGATCAGTTCCAAGCATCAGATCACGATCCCCGCGGACGCGTTGCGCGCCGCAGGCCTCGAGATCGGCGATCGTGTCGTCGCGCGCGCGGATGGCGCTGGCCGTGTCGTGCTCGAGCGAGAACACGACATCCTCGCCGAATTCGCTGGCACCATGACCGGCGCATACACCGCCAACGAACTCGACGACCTGCGACAAGAATGGGTCTGATCCACCTTGACGCCGGGGTCATCATCGGGTTCCTCGACGACCTCGACGCACACCACCAGACGTCGCGCGAGGCGCTCGCCGACGCCGTGCGACACGGTGACCATTTTGCCCTCGCATCATCGGCTCTCGCCGAGTCCCTCGTTGGCCCCGCTCGCCGAGGCGAGTCAGCTGTTCAGGCCGTTCGGACTTTCCTCGACCGCCTCCCCATCTCGATCATCCCGCTCGACATCGAGATCGCGACGACTGCGGCGAGACTACGCGCAGCGCACCGCGCCCTTCGCCCTCCGGACGCACTCGTCATCGCAACTGCGATCGAGCAGGAAGCAGACCACCTCATCACAACCGACCGGAAGTGGCCGACGGCCAAGGCACTCAAGTACAAGGGAACGATCACACGGCTCTGAGCGCCCCACTCAGAACAGCGGTCCATCACGACACCCCTCGCCTCCACCGCATCGAGCGGAGAACAGGCGCATCTGGCGCATCTGGCGCATCTGGCGCCGTGCTGACCTGGCTGCTCAGGCAACGCATCGTATCGAGACCAGCGACGATCAGACGCGCAACAGTCTGAGCGTTCAGAAGCGCCATCGTGTTGAACCCGGCATCTGCTCGGTGGTACCAACTGCGGTTGCAGTGTTTGGCTTGACTTCGTAGATGAACCAGGGCGGCGGACCGAGCGTCGGCGCGTTGAACGGCGCAGTGATGCCGGTTCCCGAGTCGTCGGGCTGAGCGGGCCAGCCGCTCTTGGCCCACAACGCCGCGATCTCGGCGACGATCTTCGGGTCGCTTTCACGCCGGGC
>JANXUX010000080.1 GCA_025351965.1 Actinomycetes bacterium
TGACCGCGGCCAGACCCTTGACGCTCTTGTCGTTGAGGCCGAGGTTGAGGACGGTGTCCATCATCCCGGGCATCGAGAACTTGGCGCCGGAACGGACGCTCACGAGCAGGGGGTCGGTCGGGTCACCGAGCCCGCGGCCCATCGACTTCTCCAGTGCGGCGACCTGAGTGGCGATCTCGTCGTCGAGACCCACCGGCCAGCCGCCGTGCATGTAGGCGCGGCAGGCGTCGGTGCTGATCGTGAAACCGGGCGGCACGGGCAGCTTCAAGACACTGGTCATTTCGGCGAGGTTCGCGCCCTTGCCGCCGAGGAGATCTTTGTACTCCATCGGAGGGCGGCGGTGCTTGTGGGAGAAGGAATAGACGTACGACACGGGGATCGAGTGTAGGTGACAACCGTTGCGTGCGGACTGTTACTCGCAGGTAGGCCATATGATCGGCCCATGAGCACCACACCCGGTCTTCGGATCTTCGGGTTCCCGGTCGACATCCGGCCGGGATTCATCGTGCTGCTGGGTCTGTTCGTGGTCCTCTACTCCGGTCAGGGCCAGGGTGAGTTCGGGATCTGGCTGGCCGGATCCGTTGGCTTGTTCACCCTCTGCCACGAGCTCGGGCATGCGTTCGCAGCACGCGCGACCGGTGCCGAAGCGAGCATCGCACTCGACTTCCTGGCCGGCTACGCATCGTTCGAGCCGACCCGCCCGTTGAAGCGTTGGGAACGCGCCGGCATCTCGCTCGCCGGTCCCGCGGTACAGATCACCCTCGGCGTCGGCGTGCTCGCGATCATGGGTGTGAACCCGTTCGACACCGACGTCATCCACGGCTCGGCATCGTCGCTCGCAGTGTGGTTCGCCGGTCCCATCCTCGGACTGATCAACCTCGCCCCGATCCTGCCGCTCGACGGCGGCAACATCGTGATGTCGGGTGTCGACGTGTTCCTCCCGGGCCGCTCGCGGACCGTGATGATCTACTTCAGCATCGTCGCGACGGTGATCGCCCTCGTGGTCGTCTCTCGCGGCGACTACCCGATCTCGCCGCTGTTCCTGATCTTCCCGCTCGTGGTGCAGATCCAGATGCTCCAGCACCGCAAGACCCAGCAGGCCCTCGACGACCACGGCTCGTGGCAGCAGTGGGCCGGCGCAGCGGAGCGCGATGCGTGGACGGCCGGGAAATCGAATGGCTTTCCGCCGGGGATGACACCGTCGCCATGGTTCCGGGCCGCAGAGCTCGCCCGTGTCGGCAAGCGCGACGAGGCTCGCAACTTGATGCTGACCGACTTCGCCAACCCGCAGTCGCCGAATTGGATCCCGCCGGATGCCGCCAGTGAGCGCGAGCTCGAGGCGCTCGTCGGCCTGCTCCCCCACCCGCTACCGACCGGCAACCAGTACTCCGAGTACGTCCTCGCCTCCGTCCTCACCCGACTCCGCCAGTTCGAGCCGGCAGGCCGCTACGCCGCCGAGTCCTACGCCCGTCACCCGGGCACGATGCCCGCCGTGGTCGTGGCCCAGTGTGCAGCCGCGCTCGGCGACGACGAGCTGGCCGTCAAGTGGCTCCGTGCCGCGTATGCGGTCGGCACGAACCTGACAGGTCTTGCCGACGCGATCGACCGTCGGGCCGAGTTCGCTCACCTCCGTGGCCGGCCGGACATGGTGCTGCTGCGCCACGATCTCGCTGCGGCGAGCTGAACCGCACGACTACGGCACGGTTGTCGGTGCCCCGATCGACCTCCTCGGTCGCCTCGGGCAGCACCATTGCGATCGACCGGATCTGCTGCGACCCGGAACGCAGTTGCTGTTCCGTGCAGGATGCGGGTGCTGTCCCGTTCCCGCGCACGCGTCGACCGCAGCGATCTAGCGGAAGCCGATCCGGCTGACGATCGGCGCAGCGACTGGCTTGGCGGCGGCCGCACTCGTGCCCGGTGTCGCATCTTCGACGATCGACTCGACCGAGCCGCTGCTCGCTGCGATGACGACACTGTCGCCAGCCACGATGGCGCGGGCGATGAGCGCGAGCGCAACCCATCCACCATCGACCGTGGCGACCGAGGTCAACGAGCCGACGTCCTTGCCTTCGCGACTGACCACGTCGCCGATCTGGGCATCGCCTGCTCCACGGAGACGGCGGACGAACCGGGGTGCCGAGGACCCACGGCTGTCCATCCGTTCGACCAGCTCCTGGCCGGGGTAGCAGCCCTTGGTGAAATTCACCGCGAACGCAATGACGCCGGTCTCGGCAGGGATGGTGGCATCAGTGATCTCGTGGTCCATCGCCGGCCAACCGGCGGCGATGCGCGCCGCTTCGAGCTGCTCGGGTGAGCCCTCGGCAATTCCGTCGGGCGGCGTCGGCTGCGCACCGAGGATGTCGTACGCGCCGGCGCTGGCCCACGCCGGGATTCCGCCCGCAGGAACGGAATCTGCGCCGCGCACAACGATCATCCGCCAGGCGAGCGGCTCGATCTCGACCGCGACACGAATCTTGAACCTCACGAGCCGGGCAGTGAGTCGCTCCCCCGAACCGGCGTCGGTATCGACCAGGAAGTCCGTGTCGGCGACACGCGTGAGGCGGGCGAGCGCATCGACTTTGCCCATCGGCTGGAGCACGAACGTGTACGTCGACTCCCCCACCGCGAGACCACGGATGTCCTGGCTGATCTGGCTCTGCAGATACGTCAGCGCGTCGGCACCGGACACGCGCAGCACGTCGCGTTGAACTTCACACCAGAAGACAGTCACGTCGCCAGTCTGCTGGCGTTCTGCGGTCGCGCCACCCCCGCATGTGCAACACTCGATGGGCATGGCGAACCTGCAGGACATCGCCCAACTCGCCAGCGACCGCATCGGTGCCGTCGTCGGCAGAGCCCGACCTGTGGCTCGAGGTGTCGCCTTGCTCGCGAGTGCGTGCGGCGGTCTGGCGTATCTCGTCGGCGCGCTGGTGTTCCGCGGCAGCTGGCGCTACGCATGGCTCGTCGTCGGTCTGATCATCTGCGCTGCCCCCGCCTGGGCGCTGTGGCAGGCGTTCCGGCGGCTGCAGAAAGCCACCGAAGCGTTGCCGCGCACCGCCGCCGAGCTCCAGTCGTTGACAGGTGATCGCACGGTCCGCGACGCGCTCTACACGCTGGTCGAACGGCCGGACGACGCTGCGTCCGCGCCGCTCATCGCGCTCGGCAAGGAGCTCAACACGTTGCGCTCGGCCGTCAGCTCGCACCGCAAGGAGCTGTTCGACCTCTGGGAGACCATCACGGCCGTCACGGCGCTGCCGGGTCTGATGGCACTCGGAATCGTCGGCTCGTTCGGCCTGCTGATCTTCAGCGTCGTTGCCGTCCTCGTCGGCCTCGCCGTCTGAGGCCGACACCCGCATCCGGCGGCTTCTTCGGTTCATCCCCGGCCCGCCGCTGCTCCGGCCGAGCCGACCTCCCACTCGCTCACACAAGGTGTCTGTGTGAGCTCATTCGTGAACGTCCACAGATGTGCTCACACAAACCTTCTGGGCGAGCGTTCCGGCGCTGGGCGAGCGTTCCGGCGGGAGAGTTACAGCGTCGAGACGCGGCGGGTGGCGCTCATCCGGCGCGCGGCCGGGATCGCCGCGAGGAGCGCTGCCGCCTTGTTGTGGCACTCCAGGTCTTCGTCCTCGGGGACGGAGTCGGCGACGATGCCGGCGCCGGCCTGGAAGTGGGCGCCATGCTCGCTGACGAACATCGTCCGGATCGCCAACGCAGTGTCGAGGTTGCCGCTGAAATCGACGTAGCCGACGACACCGGCGTACGGACCACGCTTCACGGGCTCGAGCGAGTCGATGATCTCCATAGCACGCACCTTCGGGGCACCGCTGACCGTGCCGGCTGGCAGCGTCGCGCGCAGCACGTCGATGGGGCCCTTGCCGTCGACGAGCATTCCGGACACCTGCGACGTCAGGTGCATCACATGGCTGTACTTCTCGAGGGTCATCAGCTCGTCGACGTGCATCGTGCCGAACTCCGCGACGCGACCGACGTCATTACGGGCCAGGTCGACGAGCATGACGTGCTCGGCGACCTCCTTCGGGTGCTCCTTGAGCTCACCCGCAAGGCGTCGGTCGTGCTCCTCGTCACGGCCGCGCTTGCGCGTGCCGGCGATGGGGCGTGACGTCACCTTGCCCTGACGGAGGACGACCATCGGCTCGGGCGACGACCCGACGATGGTGATCTGCGGATGGCGCAGGAAGTACATGTACGGGCTGGGATTGATCTGGCGCAGGACTCGGTACACGTCGAACGGGTCGGCCTGCAGGTCGACGTCGAAACGCTGGGCGAGCACCACCTGAAAGATGTCGCCGGCGCGGATGTGCTCCTTGGCCACCTCGACGGCTTGCTGGTACGTCCCGTGCGACATCGACGACGTCGTCACCGGTAGCTCGTCGCCGACCTCGGGCGGAGCGACCGGGACGTACGGCAGCGGCTTGCCGAGATCGGCGACCGTCTGCTGAACACGTACTGCTGCGGCGTCGTACGCAGCATCGATCTCGTTCGTGGACAGACCGAGCACCGGCACGCTCTCGATCAGATAGACGCGCTGCAGCCAGTGGTCGAACGCAGCGAGCGAGCCGATGATGCTCATGATCGCATCGGGCATGCCGACGTCGTCGGTGGGTACGTCGGGGAGATTCTCGACCTCGCGGATCACGTCGTAGCCGAGGAAGCCCATCAGCCCGCCCTGCAATGGTGGCAGATCGGGGAACAGCGGCGCCCCGAGTACCGCCAGGATCGCCTCCATCGCGGCGAGGATGCCCTGATCGGTCGGCACGCCGGGGGGCAACTCGCCGTCAACGGTCAGCTGTCCGTTGCGCAGCACCATCGTGGCTCGTGGGTGGCGCCCGACGAACGAGTACCGGCTCCAGCGTTCGGCGTGCTCCACCGACTCGAGCAGGAAGCCGTCGCCGTCGCCGACGAGCTTGGCGTACGCAGCGACGGGCGTCTCGAGGTCGGCGAGCAGCTCGGTCCACACCGGCAACACGGTGTACTCGGCGGCAAGAGCATGGAACTCGGCCCGAGTCGGGCGCAGGCGGAAGTCGCTCACGATGCGATGTCCGCGGCCGGCACGCCCTCGCCGAGGCGATGGAAGAAGCAACTGTACGCACCGGTGTGGCACGCACCATTGCCCTCCTGCTCGACCAGGAACAACAGCACATCCGCATCGCAGTCGTAGTACGCCTCGCGCACGAACTGGCGGTCTCCGCTGGTGTCACCCTTGCGCCAGACCTCCTTGCGGCTGCGGCTCCAGTAGACCATTCGTCCCTCGTCGAGGGTCATCTGCAATGTCTCGGCGTTCATCCACGCCATCATCAACACGTCCTTGGTGACGATGTCCTGGGCAATGGCGGGGACGAGTCCCGCGGCGTCGAATGTGACGGTCGCGAGCTCTTCGGCTGTCGCATCGATGCGGACTCCGGTGGGCATGGCTTTCATGCTAGGAGGGCGGCACCGCCGCAGACCGATCGGTATCGGAACCGGTGCCCGTGTGACACACAGTGTCTGTGTCACGACAGAGGTCGAAGTCTGACGGCGGGCTCAGGTGGTGTGCCGTCAGAGCCTGGCCTTGTCCGTGACACAGACGCTCTGTGTCACGGACGGGCGAGTCACGGGCGGGGTGGAGGGCCGCCGGACGGGAGGGTCGCGGGCGGGGTGGAGGGCGGACAGGCGGGCGGTGCGTCAGAGGTAGAGGCCGGTGCTGCCTTCGTAGTGCTTGGCGGCGACGGCGTGCAGATCGCGCTCGCGCAACATGATGTAGTCCTTGCCACCGACCTCGACCTCGTAGCGGTCCTCCGGGCTGAACAGCACCCGGTCACCGACCTCTGCGCTACGCACGTTCTGGCCGAGCGCGACGACCTCGGCCCAGACCAGGCGCTTGGAGACCTGTGCAGTCGCTGGGATGACGATGCCACCCATCGAGCGCCGCTCACCCTCGCGGTCGGGGATGTGGACGAGCAACCGATCGTTGAGCATCTTGATCGGGAGCTTCTCGTCGACGGCCACGAGACGGCACGGTACCGTCGCTTCGATGCCGATTGAAACCGTGATGATCGATGCCCTGGACGGCGTGCGCCTGCGCGCGGATCTGATCCGCGTCGATGCACCACTCGGTGCGGTGGTGCTCACCCATCCGCATCCGCTCTTCGGCGGCAACCGCTTCAACCCGATCGTCGACACCCTGTTCCGAACTCTTCCAGCGGCGGGCTTCGCCGCCGTGCGGTTCGACTTCCGGGGCGTCGGCGAGTCCGGCGGCGGGCATGATGACGGTGACAGCGAGCGCCTCGACGTCCTCGCCGCGATCGAACTGCTCGACTTCGCCCATCCTGACGTCCCGGTGTGGCTGGTCGGCTACTCGTTCGGGTCGATCGTTGCGCTGAACGTCGTGGATCCGCGTGCGCACGGCTGGGTCGCGATCGCCCCGCCGCTGCAGCCCGCCGAACGCGTCCTCGCTGCCGATGACCCACGGCCGAAGCTGCTCATGGTCCCCGAGCACGATCAGTTCAACCCGCCCGAGCGAGCCGTCCCGATCGTCGCCGATTGGGCCGAGACCGAGCTGCGCGTCATCGCGGCAGCGGACCACTTCCTCGGCGCCAGCGTGGAGGCCATCGCCGAGGATGTGATCCGCCAACTCCTCAGTGGGCTCGGGCCACCGCTGCGTTGATCCGCTCGACCAGCTCCGGCGTCAGCACTTCGAG
>JANXUX010000082.1 GCA_025351965.1 Actinomycetes bacterium
CGTGGATCAGCAGCGTGCCACCGGGGCGCACCCGGGCACCCCACTGCTGGATGTCCTTGCGGGCGGGCGCGAAGCGGTGCGCGCCGTCGATGTAGAGCACGTCGATCTGGCCCTCGACATCGGCGTGCGCAGTGTCGCTCATCGCCCGCACGTGACGGACCCGATCGGCGACCCCGGCATCGATCAGGTTGGCGGTGAACACCTCGTGATCGATCGACGCCTCGGCCGCAAAGCCGTCGATCTCGTTGGGGCCGCGGTCGTTGCCGGCGTGGGGATCGATCGCGACGATCGCCACCCCGTCCGGCGCCGCCGACGCAAGCACGATGGTGCTGCGGCCACGGAAGCTGCCGATCTCCACGATCTGGTCCCCGGCGTGGCATGCCGCCGCCGCGGTGTAGAGGGCCTGGGCCTGATCCGGTGACATCCAGCCGTCGACACCGTCGACGGACTCCAGCACCTCGGGAAACGGTTTGATGGTCATGCGATGTACACCCCTGTTGCAAAGACGGCGACCCAGATCAGGCCGAGGATCTGGATCGTCCGGTCGGCGGCGAAGATCTCCTCCGGCGCGGCCCCGTGGCCCTGCTCGAGGATGAGCAGATAGCGCAACAGGGCCGTCAGCATCGGAACGATGGAGAGCTGGTAGAAGAGCAGTGAGTGCGAGTGGGCTACGGTGTTGATCGTGGTGACGTTGACCGAACCGGCCTTGCCCTCGAAGGCCCAGATGCAGTACGAGACGAGCGTCGCACAGCAACTGATGGACAGCACGATGCGTAGGAACCCGAGCGAATAGTCGTCGAGCGTGGCCCGCGCAGTGGCGGGCGCATCGCCCAGCTCGCGTAGCTCGGCGTAGCGCTTGCCGGTGACGATGAACAGCGAGCCGAACGTGGTGGTCAGCACGAACCAGGAGCTCATCGGCACCTGCGTCGCTGCCGCGCCGGCGACGGCGCGCACGACGAACCCGCTCGCGACGGCAACGAGATCGACGACCGCGATGTGCTTCCAGATCTTGCTGTACGACGTGGTGACGACGACGTAGACGACGCACGCCACGCCCGCCTGCCAGCGGGTGGTGAATGCCAGCGCCGGGCCGCCGATCAGCAGCAACGTGCCGACGATGCGGGCAACACCGAGCGGGACCGCGCCGCTGGCGATCGGCCGGAACCGCTTCTTCGGATGCACGCGATCGGCCTCGACGTCGAGGATGTCGTTCCAGAAGTACGTACCCGCGCTGGCCATGCAGAACGCGACGAACGCGATCACGGCGCGGGTCAACGGCTGGCTGTGAGTGAGCACGCCGGCGGCCCCGGGCGCAGCGAAGACGAGCACGTTCTTGGCCCACTGCTTCGGGCGGGCCTCCTTGATCAACGCCTTGATCACGCAGGCACCGCATCGATCACGATGTCCTTGACGAGGAACGGATGCTGCGCCGCGGCAAGCATCTCGCGATCACCGGCACTGTCACCGTAGGCCCAGAGGTCGGCGCCGGCGAGGCCCGCCGCGACCATCCACGAGTCCAGCCGGCGCCACTTCTCGGGCCCACGACAGTTGCCACCGGCCATTTCCCCAGTGTACCGACCGTCTCTGGCCACCACCGGCTCCGTGCACAGTACGGCGTCGACGCCGAGCGCCGCACCGAGCGCACGCAAGTAGACACCCAGCGAGGCGGAGACGATGACGATGCGGTGCCCCTGGTCGCGATGCCAGGCCAGGCGGGCGGCGGTGTCAGGCCGCATCCACGTGGCGTGGACCGTCTCGGCAAACCGCTCACCGAGCCGCACGACGTCGGTCTCGCGACGACCGGTGAACGCGGCGCGGATCGCGACGGCCTTGATCCGGTCGCGATCACGACGGAGCAGGCCATTCGCGATCGCCAGAGGATGCGCAGCGATGCCGGCAATCAGGCGGCCACGGCCGACGAGCAGCTCGAGGAACGGTACGACGCAGTCCCGGGTCGTCAGCGTGCCGTCGACGTCGAACGCCGCAACCGCCGGCGGGACGTCACTCACGGCCGGATCCTCACAGCACGTCCTCGACAGAGTCGGGTGAGCCGTTGCCGACACGGATCCCTTCGAGCGCCGGCCAGAAGTCGGGCCAGCTCTTGGACACCACGTCGGGGTCGTGCACACGCATGCCGCCAAGACGGAGCCCGAGGACGCCGAACGACATCGCCAGGCGGTGGTCGTGGTGGGTGTCGACGCCGGCCCCGGCTCCGAACCCGGGCTCGATGCGTAGGCCGTCCTCGCGTTCGGTGACGTCGATGCCGCATTTGCGCAACTCGTGGGCGAGGTCACCGATCCGGTCGCTCTCCTTGGCGCGGATGAACCCGACGCCACCGATCTCGGTCGGTGTCGTCGCGAACGGTGCGATGACAGCCAGCGTCGGCACGAGATCGGAGAGGTCGGCCATGTCGATGGAGATGCCGATCAGCGGGCCATTTCGCTCGACGGTCGTGCCGCTCGCGTCTCGGTGCACCGCGCAGCCCATCTCGGCGAGCACGTCGGCAAACCCGGCGTCGCCCTGCAACGCATCCGGGCCAAGGCCTTCGACGCGCACCCAACCGCCGCAGATCGCAGCTGCGGCGAGCGGATAACTGGCCGTGCTGGCATCGGGCTCGATCGCGTAGGTGCGCGCAACATACCGGCCCTGACCGACCGCGACGTGGGACGCTCCGACCTCGACGGCATCGACCCCGAACGACGCCATGACCGCAGCCGTGATCGCCAGGTACGGGCGTGAGATCAAGGGTGTTGTCAGCTCGATACGCAGTCCGCCGGGCAGGTACGGCGCGATCAGCATCAGCGCAGTGATGTACTGGCTGCTCACGTCCCCACGGACCGCAACGGTGGCCGGTGACCCCGATGGCACGACGCGGTCGCCGGCGCGATCGCCGACGCCGGTGACCGTCACCGGCAGGTGACCCCACGTCTCACCGGCCACGATCCCGGCACCGAGTGCGACGAGTGCGTCGTGCAGCGGCGCCATCGGTCGCCCACGCAACGGCGCGTCGCCGTCGACGAGATAGTGGCCCGGTCCCAGCGCGCACAGCGCCGTGATGAACCGCGAGGTCGTGCCGGCCAGGCGAGTCGACAGTGTGAGCGGGCCGTCATGCAGCCGGCCCGCCGTGCCGTGCACCCGCACGATTGACGGGTCGTGCGGGTCCGGTGCGACGCCGGCTCCGAGCAGGGCGACGCAGTCGAGCATCGCGGCGGTGTCGTCGCCGCCGGGCACGTTGTGCAGCACTGATTCGCCACCGGCGAGCGTCGCGCAGATCAGCGCCCGGTTGGCGATGCTCTTGCTGCCCGGCACGATGACGACTGCGGCGAGCCGATGGTGCGCCGGCTGCACGTGGTGGACGGCTGAGAGTTCGGCCATCAGTCGAGCCGCTGCACGGCAGGGCGGAACCCACGTGCGAGCAGCCCACCGCGGAACAGGTCGGCCGAAGACGCGTCGACGAGGAAGACGAGCACGCCACGGTTGCCCTCGAGGCTGTGCACGACCTCGAAGCTGGAAACGTTGACATCGAGCTCGGCAGCGAGGGTGAACACCTCCGCTGCGGCGCCGGTGCGGTCCGGGATGGGAATCCGGACCTCGGCCAGCTCGCTCGGCTGAACGACGCGCATCGGCAGGTTGGCACGAGCTTCGCGTGCGCGCCGCAAGCGGTCGAGCAGCGCGGCGCGGTCGTCGTCGCGCACGATGTCGCGCATCCGCTGCAGACCGTCGATGAGACCATCGAGGCCGTCGAGGATCGCCTCGCGGTTCTCGGTGCAGATGTCGAGCCAGATCCCGGGATGGCCGCTGGCGATACGGGTCATGTCGCGAAAGCCTCCGGCCGCCAAACGCAGCAACGCGGCGTGCTCCTCGGCGCGCTCAGAGGCCAGACCCATCAGCGTCGCCGCGGCGAGGTGGGGCACATGGCTGACGACGGCGACGACCTGGTCGTGCCGGCGGGGGTCCAATGCCACGACTTCTGCGCCGAGCTCGGCGACGATCGACGCGACGGATGCGAACGTCGCGTCGGCGGTCGTCGGCGTCGGGGTCAGGACCCACACCGCGCCGAGGAACATGGTCGCGTCGGCGCCGTCGAGGCCCTCCAGCTCGCTGCCGGCCATCGGGTGCCCGCCGACGAAGCGGGGGTCCTCGATCGACGCGGCGATGCCGCCCTTGACGCTGCCGACATCGGTGATGATGCCCGTGGTTTCGGCGAGGGCGCGTTTGACCTGATCAGCGACCGTGAGGACGGGCGTGGCGATGAACGTGATGTCGACGACTTCGCTCAGGCCCTGCTCGTCGAGCACGCCGATCGTGAGGGCGCGATCGACGCGAGCCTGGTCGTGATCCTCTCCGGACACGTGCCAGCCGCGCTCGCGCAAGGCCAGCCCGATCGACCCGCCGATGAGGCCGAGGCCGACGATGTTGGCACGTCGCTGAGTGATCACGGCCGCCGATCGTAGCTGCGGGGTGCGCCGGCAACCGCTTCGACCAACTGACGAACCTCGTCGGGCAGCAGCTTGCGCCAGTCCCCCGGCGCAAGGGTCGAGTCGCGCAGCGGTCCGATGCGCACCCGCACCAGACGCTGCACCGGGAAGCCGATGGCGTCACACATCCGGCGCACCTGACGGTTACGGCCCTCGTGGATCGTGATCCGCAGCAGCCCGGGGCTGAGCTGACTGGCCCGCGCCGGAGCGGTCATCCCGTCGTCCAACTCGATGCCGTCGCGCAGCCGCTTCAGGGCGCTGGCCGGGACGTTACCGACGACGGAGGCGAGGTACTCCTTCTCGACGCCGTGGCTCGGGTGGGAGATGCGGTTGGCGAGCTCGCCGTCGTTGGTCAGCAGCAGCAGGCCTTCGGTGTCGGAGTCGAGGCGACCGACCGAGAACACCCGTGGCTCGTCGGGCACGATCGAGACGACCGTGGGACGACCCTGCGGATCGCTGGCGGTCGTGATCACTCCAGCCGGTTTGTTGAGCAGGTAGTAGACGATGTCCGGACGCAGCCCGATCGGCACACCATCGACTTCGACCGTGTCCGTGTCGACATCGACGCGCCGACCGAGCACCGCGATCTCGCCGTTGACGGCGACCCGCCCATCGGCGATCAGCTCCTCGCACAACCGGCGGCTGCCCCAACCCCGCAGGGCGAGCACCTTCTGCAGCCGCTCCCCCGTCGCTGTCGCGCGCTGATCGGCCCACTGCTCCCAGAGTGGCTTCTCCAGCGGCTTCTCCAGCGGCCTCTCCAGTGGCCGGTCCGCCGGTCGATCCGCCGGACTCGCAGATGCGGCAGCGCGCGGCCGAACCGCCCGGATGGCCGACCGTCGGGGACGCTCGGTCACGACGGGTCCGGCAGTGATGGGGTGTTCGCGCGCAGCAGCTTGGGGTCGGCGTCCGGGGCGCGCAGGCCGTACTCCAGCGCCTCGACCACCTCGGCGGCGGGCACGAACTCGGCGAGCGGCGGAAGGTCGGACAGCGAGTTCAGGCCCAGCTTCTCGAGGAACTGCGGGGTCGTGCCGAACAATGCGGCCTGGCCCGGCCCGGGATCGATCGCGACCTGGGCCACGTAGCCTCGCGCCGCGAGCGTGCGCAACACGCCGTCGGGATCCACGCCGCGGATCGATGCGATCTGGGCACGCGAGATCGGCTGCTTGTAGGCAACGATGGCGAGGGTCTCGAGCGCAGCGCCACTCATCCGGGCCCGTTGTCCGTCGAGCAGGTACCGCTCCACGTACGGCGACATCTCCGCGTGGGTCTGGTACCGCCAACCGCCGGCGACCTCGACGAATTGGAACCCGTGGCCAGCCTGGTCGTACGCCTCGGCCAGCCCGGAACAGAGCTCACCGATCACGGCCAACGGTTGCTCCAACAGCTGGGCCAGCTGATCGGTCGGCACCGGTTCGGTGGCCACGAGCACGATGGCCTCGATGGCGCGCACGATGTCCGCGTCCAGCGTCGCCGGTACGCCGCTCGGCTGGTCGATCGGCGCGTCCGCCGTCTGGGCCGTGTGTGTCGTCAACTCGTCCTGGATCTGCTCGTCCATGTCATCAACCCTCGTAGTCGTCGATTGCCATCGCGCCGACCGAGACAGCGCCGCCGTCGCCGACCCACACGATGTCGATGTCACCGAAGCGCTCGGTCTGGTCCAGCTCAACCAGGCCCTGCTTGAACATCTCCAGCAACGCCAGGAAGCGCACGATGACCTCCAGCCGCTCGACCAACCCGCTCGTGAGCCGCCGGAACGAGATGCGCCCGGCGCGGGGCAGTTCGTCGAGCAGCTCGGTCATCGCGTCCGACACACTTGCGCGCACGGCCGAGACGTGGAACAGATCCACCGTCGGAATCGGTTTCGGCGTCGTGGCCCGGACGTAAGCGTTGTGCAGGTGGCGCGGCTTGACACCTTCGAGGAGATCGGGCAACAAGGCTTCGAACCGCTCGTCGGGGCCGAGGACACGTCCGAACACACGGTCGGCGTCGTCGACCAGGTTGGCGAACACGCTCGCAACGTCTTTGAAGGTCTTGCATTCGAGCAGCCGGGCGAGCAGCAGGTCGCGTTCCTCCCACAGGGCCAGTTCATCGTCCAGATCGATGTCATCACGTCCGGGCAGCAGACGCCGGGCCTTGAGCTCGACGAGCGTCGACGCAATCAGCAAGAACTCCGTGGCGAGGTCGAGGTCAATGCTCTGCAGCTTCTCGACCTCGACGAGATAGGCATTCACGATGGTCGTCAGCGAGATCTCGTAGATGTCGACCTGCTCACCCAGGATCAGGTGCAGGAGGAGATCGAATGGTCCCTCGAACACCGGGGTCGACACGTCGTAAGCCATCGTTGTCAGGCTACTGCGCGAGTGGCTCGGCCCCCGCTGAGCCACCGTTGCGCCCGAATTGGCAGAGGGCGTTCGGCTCCCGCTTCGTTAGTCTCTGCCAGGTGACTCGTGTGCTCTCGTGTATCCAACCCACCGGTGAAATGCAGCTCGGCAACTACTTCGGGGCGCTGCGCAACTGGGTGATCGGCCAGTACGAGTGTGACGGCTTCTACGGCATCGTCGATCTGCATGCGCTCACCGTGACCGATCAGCCCGGCGTGGTCGGCCAGGCCACCCTCGAACTCGCGGCGATGTTCTTCGCAGTCGGCCTGGACCCAGAGGTGGCGACCGTGTTCGTGCAGAGCCACGTCCCCGAACACACCCAACTGTCGTGGATCGCCGAGTGCAACGTCAGCTACGGCGAGCTCAGCCGGATGACTCAGTTCAAGGACAAGTCGGCCAAGCGTGAGGGGGAATTCATCTCTGCCGGCCTGTTCAGCTACCCGGCATTGATGGCCGCAGACATCCTTCTCTACGACGCCGACGAGGTGCCGGTCGGCGACGATCAGCGACAGCACATCGAGATCACCCGCGACATCGCGATCCGCTTCAACAGCCGGTTCGGCGACACGTTCGTGGTGCCCAGGGCCGTCATGCCACGTGCCGGCGCTCGAGTCATGGACCTCCAGGATCCGACCTCCAAGATGAGCAAGTCGGCAGCCACCGACGCTGGACTGATCAACATGCTCGACGATCCCGCCTCGATCCTGAAGAAGTTCAAGCGCGCTGTGACCGACAGCGACAACGAGGTCCGCTACGACCGCGAGCACAAGCCCGGGGTCAGCAACTTGCTCGATATCCACGCCGCTGCCACCGGACGCACGCAGCAGGAGGTCGCCGGCGACTACACCCAATACGGCGCCCTCAAGGTCGCAACCGGCGAAGCCGTGATCGAGTTGTTGCGCCCGGTCCAGGCCCGCTACGCCGAGCTGATCGACGACAGAGCACAGCTCGCAGCGCTGCTGCGGACCGGGGCGGAGAAGGCGCGCGGGGTCGCCTCCGCAACCCTCGCCCGGGTCTACACCAATCTCGGACTGCTCCCAGCCTGAGCCTCATTCGCCGACGGATTATGGTGGGGCGATGAGTCTTCCGCCCCCACCTCCCGGTGGCCCGCCGCAGTTCCAGCCTCAGCCCCCGCCCTTCCAGCAGCCCGGGCCCTACGGTCAACAGCCCGGGCCCTTCCAGCAACCCGTTCCATCCGGTCAGCCGTATCAGCAGTTCCCGGTCGCCGGTGGGTGGCAGCAGGGGCCGCAGCCGAGTGGCCCGCGGCGGCCGGTGTCGGCCGGTCTGGCGATCGCGGGGCTGGCCTGCACAGCGGTCGCTGCCGTTGGCTCGGTGCTGCCGTGGGCAACCGTCGACACCAGCGGGTTCGGCGACTACGGGCTCGGTGACATCAGCCAGGACGGGCTCGACGCCGATGGCAAGATCACGATCGTGCTTGCCCTCATTGCAGCCGGGTTCCTCATTGCTGCGATCGTGACGAAGCGGTTGTGGACGGTCATCACGACGACATCGATCTTCGCGGTCACTGCGCTCATCGCGGTCGCGGACATCGCCGACGTGAAATCGAGGTTCAACGAACTGGACGGCCTCAGCTTCGGGTTCGAGGTCTCCGTCGGCATCGGCCTCTGGGTCCTCCTGCTCGCCTCGATCGCCGGAGCGATCGTGTCGTTCATCGCAATCTTCGCCCGTCCCCACCCGATCAGCTGAGCACCTCGGGCAACCGCGGCCGGGGCGCCAGACCTCTGCGGCCAGAGCGGTCAGGCCGGTGAGCCTGCCGAACGGCAACGGTGGACGATGTCGAGCATCTCGTCGATCGTGCGCTCGAGGTCGTCGTTGACAACGACGTGATCCGCGAGTTCGATGCCGATCGGTTCTTCGAGCTCGGCCTTCTGGAGGCGTTCAGCCACCTTGTGATCTGCGTCGCCACGCCCACGCAGGCGCCGAGCCTGTTCGTCGCGTGACGGTGGCAGAACGAAGATGAGGATGGCCTGGGGCTGCAGCGCCTTGACCTGCTGAGCGCCGTCGACCTCGATCTCGAGCACGACGTCTCGGCCCGTGGTGGCATCGGGGTTGGGTGTCCCGTAATAGTTGCCGAGGAATTCGGTCCACTCCAGGAACCCACCCGCCGAGATGCGACGCTCGAACGCTGCTCGGTCGGCGAACACGTAGGCGTCGTCGGCTTCACCGGCTCGCTGGTCACGTGTCGTCCAACTCCGGGACAACCACAGGCGGGGGTCGCGCTCGACCAGAGCCTTGACGATCGTGCCCTTGCCCACGCCGCCGGGGCCGGACACGACGATGATGAGCGGCTCGCCCTGGGTCACGTGAGCCGCCGTGACGCTATTTGCCGAGTTGCTCGAGCAACGACTGCTTCTGCTGGGCGCCAAGGCCCTGGACGCGGCGGTTGTCGGCGATGCCGATCTCTTCCATGACCTTGCGGGCCTTGACCTTGCCGACTCCGGGCAGGGACTCGAGCAGCGAAACGACCTTCAACTTGCCGACGGTCGAGTCGGTCGACTGCAGCGCCTCGGCGAGGCTGACCGAGCCGAGCTTCAGCTTGGTCTTGAACTCGGCACGTGCGGAGCGAGCTTCAGCGGCCTTGGCCAATGCGTTCGCGCGTTGTTCCGGGGTGAGTGCGGGAGGTGTTGCCATGAGTCCACTGTATAGCCCCCACGCTGGATGTTTGGTGATCACCCGTGCTGCGCACGCGGCGACAGGGGTCACCCGACAGCCCCGATGACCTGGTCGAACGAGCTGATACCCTCCGTCACAGCCCAGCTGAAAAGGTCGTCGAGGATGGCCCACGGAGCGCCCGGATCGGCGAAAGTCGCCGTGCCGACCTGAATCGCCGACGCTCCGGCGAGCATCAGCTCGAGTGCGTCGCGGGCGCACGTGACACCACCCACTCCGATGATCGGCAGGGTCGGCAACGCCTGGTGCACGTCGAACACCGAGCGCACCGCGACCGGGTGGATTGCCCGTCCGGAGAGGCCGCCACCACCGTTGCCGAGCGTCGGCAGCCGGGTGTCGACATCGATCACCATGCCGAGCACGGTGTTGATCAGGGTGACTGCGTCGGCGCCCGCGTCGGCCACTGCAGTCGCGACGTCGACGAGCCGATCGGTGTTCGGGCTGAGCTTGGCCCAGCGTGGTTTGGCGCAGACGGCAGTTGCGGCGACGACCTCGGCGCTGAGTGCGGCGTCGTGGGCGAAGATGCCACGACGGCCCTCCAGGTTCGGGCACGACAGGTTGACCTCGACCGCGATCACGGTGTCGCGGAGCTCGCCGTCGAGGCCGGCGAGTTGCTCGGCCGCGGCCGCGTAGTCGGCGACCGAACGGCCCCAGATGCTGACGACGACCTGCGCGCCGACGGCGCTCAGGGCGGGCAGGTCGGTGGCGATCCATGCAGGAACACCGGGGCCTTGCAGGCCAACAGCGTTGATCATCCCCTGCGTCGTCGGATGCACGCGTGGCGCGGGGTTGCCGGCCCACGGGTACGCCGCGAGCGACTTGGCGACGAACGCACCGAGACGACCGAGATCGCCGTAGGGGGCGAGCTCGACCGAGTGCCCGGCGGTGCCCGAGGCGGTCATCACCGGGTTTGCCAGACGCACCGAGCCGACGCTCACCGAGGGATCGAACGCAACCGGCCGCTTCGATGCAGCGACCGCCCGGTCCCGGCTCGACGGGATCCGGAACCGGTTCACGGCTGCACCAGGTTCACGCTGGGCCCCGACCGAACGGCCCACGACCGAGCAGCTCGTCAACGAGCAGCATGATATTCCTGGAGCGAACGCACCTCGATCGGCCGGCCGGCCTGCTCGGCCAGACCTTGCACCGCCGCGAGGCCCGCTTCGACGGTGGTCACCGAACTGACCTGATTGACATTCGCTGCCTTGCGGATCCGCTCGCCGTCGGTGCGACCGCCGCGGCCCTGCGGGGTGTTGATCACGAAGCTGACCTTGCCGTCGGCGATCAGGTCGACCGCGGTCACCTCGGCACCCTCGCTGACCTTGCCGACGACCTGGTCGACCGGCAGCCCGAACCGCTCGAGGTACGCCGCGGTCCCGACCGTCGCAGCGATGCCCAGGCCGAGCTCGCGCAGCCGTTTGGCCACCACGATCCCGGCCGGCTTGTCCCCATCGGCCAGGGAGAGGAACACCGTGCCCGATGTCGGCAGCAGCGTGCCGGCCGCGAGTTCGGCCTTGAAGAACGCCTGTCCGAACGTCGGAGCGATGCCCATGACCTCGCCGGTCGAGCGCATCTCCGGCCCGAGCGCGGTATCGACCTCCGGGAACCGGCTGAACGGCAGCACGGCTTCTTTGACGCTGACATGTCCGTTCTGGACCGGCGGCACGAGCAGTCCCTCCTCACGGAGCTCGGCGAGCGTCGCCCCGAGCATGACGCGGGTCGCAACCTTGGCCAGCGGTACGCCCGTGGCCTTGGCCACGAACGGCACCGTGCGGCTGGCGCGCGGGTTGGCCTCGATCACGTAGACCGTCGTGCCGAGCACAGCGAACTGCACGTTGATCAGTCCGCGCACGTCGAGCGCCGCAGCGATCGATTCGGTGTAGGACTCGATGACCTCCACGACCCAACTCGGCAATGTCTGCGGCGGGATCGCACAGGCCGAGTCTCCGCTGTGCACACCCGCTTCTTCGACGTGCTCCATGACACCGCCGATGAGCACCTCACCGGTGTGATCGCGCACAGCGTCGACATCCACCTCGGTGGCGTCCTCGAGGAACCGGTCGACGAGCACCGGCCGCTCGGCGGACAGGCCGCCCTCTTTGCCGAGACTGCCGAAGCCGGTCAGTTCGGCCATCGCCCGAGCGAGGTGATTGCGGTCGTGGACGATCTGCATGCCGCGCCCACCCAGTACGTAGCTCGGCCTCACGAGCACCGGGAAGCCGACCGTGTCGACGATGGACAGGGCCTGCTCCAGGTCGATGGCCGTGCCGCCGGACGGCTGCGGGATGTGCAGGCTCTGGCAGAGCGCAGCCCACTTTTCGCGGTCCTCGGCGAGGTCGATGGACGCGGGCGAGGTGCCTGCGACGAGATCGACCGGAATCAGTCCGGCCAGCTTCAGCGGCGTCTGGCCGCCGAGCGAGACAATGACTTTCGGAGCCACTCCGCCGCTGGACAAGGTCTCGGCAGCGATGACGTTGAGCACGTCCTCCTGCGTCAGCGGCTCGAAGTAGAGACGGTCGCTCGTGTCGTAGTCGGTACTGACGGTCTCGGGATTGCAGTTGACCATGATGGTCTCGAAGCCGGCATCACGCAGGCTGAACGAGGCGTGTACGCAGCAGTAGTCGAACTCGATTCCTTGGCCGATCCGGTTGGGACCGCTGCCGAGGATGATGACCTTCTCCCGGTCCGACGGCTGGACCTCGTTCTCGTCCTCGTAGGTGCTGTAGTGGTACGGCGTCTTCGCCGCGAACTCGGCGGCACAGGTGTCGACCGTCTTGTAGGTCGGGATCACCCCGAGCGCCTCGCGCGCCGTGCGCACGGCGGACTCCGTGGTCGTCCACAGGTATGCCAACTGGGCGTCACTGAAGCCGAGCCGCTTGGCCCGGCGCCACTCGGCGCGGGTCAGGTCGGCCGGACCGGCGTGGGTGGCCAGCTCCTCGCGCTTTTCGATGATGATGCTCATCTGGTCGAGGAACCACGGGTCGACGCGATTCGCATCGTGGATCCGCTCGATGCTGACGCGGCGGCGCAGGAGCTCGCCGATCTGGAAGATCCGCTCGGGCGTGGGCTTGCCGGTCGCAGTGAGCAGTGCCTCGTCGGTCTGCTCGGCGTACTGGGCCTCGGCCGGATCGCAGTTCAGCCCGAAGCGGCCCTGCTCGAGCGAGCGCAGACCCTTCTGCAGGCTCTCCGGGAACGTCCGGCCGATCGACATCGCCTCGCCGACGCTCTGCATCTGCGGCCCGAGGACACCACTGGTGCCGGGCAGCTTCTCGAACGCCCAGCGCGGGATCTTGGTGACGACGTAATCGATGGTCGGCTCGAAGCTGGCCGGCGTCATCTTGGTGATGTCGTTGGGGATCTCGTCGAGCGTGTAGCCGACCGCGAGCTTCGCGGCGATCTTGGCGATCGGGAAGCCGGTCGCCTTCGACGCGAGCGCGGAGGAACGTGACACGCGCGGGTTCATCTCGATGACCACCTGCTCGCCCGTCAGCGGATTGACCGCGAACTGCACGTTCGAACCGCCGGTCTCCACACCGACCCTGCGGATGCACGCAAACGCCGCGTCGCGCATCTGCTGGTACTCGACGTCGCTGAGCGTCTGTGCCGGGGCGACCGTGATCGAGTCGCCGGTGTGGACGCCCATGGGATCAACGTTCTCGATCGAGCAGATGATCACGCAGTTGTCGTTGCGGTCGCGCATCACCTCCAGCTCGTACTCCTTCCACCCGGCGATGCTCGTCTCGATGAGGATCTCCCCGATCGGGCTGGCGGCGATGCCGTTGGACGCCAGCGTCTCGAACTCGGCCTGGGTGGAGGCAATACCCGTGCCGCGACCGCCGAGGATGTACGCGGGACGGACAATGCAGGGCAGGCCGATCGACTTGATCACCTCGAGTGCTTCGGCGATGTCGTGGGCGATGCCGCTCTTGGGCACGGCGAGGCCGATCTCGATCATCGCGATCTTGAACTTCTCGCGGTCCTCGGCCGTGGCGATGGCCTCGGCGTTGGCGCCGATCAGCTCGGGTGTTCCGGGCACGCCGACGAGGCCACGCTCGAACAGCGTCATCGCGATGTTCAGCGCGGTCTGGCCGCCCATCGTCGCCAGCACGGCATCGGGCCGTTCGCGCTCGATGATGCTGGCCACGACCTCGGGGGTCAGCGGCTCGATGTAGGTCGCGTCGGCGAAGTCCGGGTCGGTCATGATCGTCGCCGGGTTCGAGTTGGCGAGGATGACGCGATAGCCCTCCTCGCGCAGGACGCGACAGGCCTGGGAGCCGCTGTAGTCGAACTCGCAAGCCTGGCCGATCACGATCGGGCCGCTGCCGATGATCAGGATGCTGTGGATGTCGGTGCGCTTGGGCATCAGACGGCGCTCGCTTCGGACAGGACCGGTGTGGCGATGCCCAGCTCGACTGCGGGAAGGCCCGGTGTGCGGGCGGGCGGGGTGCGCCGGATCAGCGGTTTGTCGCGCCAGTCCGTGGGGTTGCGCATCATTTCGTCGAAGACGCCGAAGAGGTAGCTCGCGTCGTGTGGACCGGGGCCGGCTTCAGGGTGGTACTGCACGCTGAACGCCGCTTCGCCGCGGACCCACATGCCCTCGTTGGTGTGGTCGTTGAGGTTGACGTGAGTGACCTCGACGCGGTCGCCGAGGCTGTCCGGGTCGACGCAGAAGTTGTGGTTCTGGCTGGTGATCTCGATCTTGCCGCTCGCTTCATGTCGTACCGGGTGGTTGCCGCCGTGATGGCCGAACGGCAGCTTGAACGTGGAGCCGCCGATGGCCAGGCCGAGCAGCTGGTGGCCGAGGCAGATGCCGAACACCGGGACCCGACCGATCAGGTTGCGGATCGACTCGACGGCGTAGTCGACGACCTCGGGGTCCCCCGGTCCGTTGGACAGGAACACACCACTCGGCGAGAGCGCGAGGACTTCGTCGGCCGTGGTCGACGCGGGAACCACCGTCACCGTGCCGAGCGTGGCGAGGTGATCGATGATCGAGTACTTGATGCCGAAGTCGTAGGCGACGATGCGACGTTCGCCGCCGCCAACGGTGTATGCAGCCGGCGTCGTGACCTGGGCGACGAGGTCGACGCCATCCGTGCCCGGCTCGGCCTTCGCGCCAGCGAGCAGCGTCGCCGTGTCGGCGCTGCCGAACGCCCCGCTCATCGCACCGGTGTCGCGCAGCAGTCGTGTCAGCCGGCGGGTGTCGATGCCGGCAATACCCGGAACGCCGTAACGACGCAGCGTCGCGTCGAGATGAGCCTCGGAACGGTGGTTGGACTCGCGTCGGGCGAGGTCGCGTACGACCACGCCACGGCAGAACAGCCGGCGGGACTCGAAGTCGGCCAGCGATGAGCCGTAGTTGCCGATGTGCGGGTAGGTGAAGGTGATGATCTGGCCGGCGTAGCTCGGATCGGTCAACACCTCCTGGTAGCCGCTGAGCACGGTGTTGAACACCACCTCGCCGCTCGCGACACCCGACTCCGGGATGGCGCCGATCAGCTCGCCCTCGAACACGCTGCCGTCGGCGAGCACGAGTGCGCCCTCGACGATGGGTCTCTTGGCCACGATCGATTGTGGGCTCATGTGGGATCCTTCTGCATAACAATCCAGTCTAGTGCATGATCATTCATTGTCGCCGACGAGATTCGGGGTTCGGTCATCGCTGAGCCTCGCCGTCGATCACGGTCGGGATGCCGCGAAGCAGGGTGTGGCGAACCTTGCCGCGCACCGAACGGCCGGCATACGGCGTGTTCCGACTCTTGCTGGCCAGGCCTGCCGCCGTGACCCTCCAGTTGAGGTCCGGGTCGAACACGGTGATGTTCGCCGGTGCGCCGACCTCGATGTCGCGTCCGTGCCGATCGGCGACACCGGCGATGGCCGCAGGCCGCCAGGACAACAGGGCGACGACCTGGCCCAGGTCGAGGCCGAGCTCGCTGATCGAGAGCGCCAGCGAAGTCTCCAGACCGAGCATCCCCGGCGGGGCCTGGTCGAGCGGCATCTCCTTGGATTCGGACACGTGCGGGGCGTGGTCGGTGGCGATTGCATCGATCGTGCCGTCGGCGAGGCCCCGCTTGACGGCGGCGATGTCGGCTGCCTCACGCAGCGGCGGGTTGACCTTGAAGATCGGGTCGAAGCCGCTCAGCGACTCGTCGGTGAGGGTGAAGTGGTGCGGCGCCGCCTCGGCGGTCACGAGCAGGCCTTCGGCCTTGGCCCCCCGGACGAGATCGACACTCTTCGCCGTTGACAGGTGCAGGAAATGCACCGGCGCACCGGTCAGGCGGGACAGCTCGATGTCGCGGAACACCATCAGCTCCTCGGCGACCGACGGCCATCCCGGCACACCGAGACGCGAGCAGCAGCCGCCCTCGTGCATGACCGCACCCTCGGTCAAGCGGCTGACCTCGCAGTGTTGGGCGAGCACGATGCCGAGGCTCTTGCCGTACTCGAGCGCGCGGCGCATCAGCAGCGGGTCCTGCACGCCTGTGCCGTCGTCGGTGAAGATGTGGACCCCGGCTGCGGCAAGCTCGGAAAACGGTGCGAGGGTCTCGCCGAGGCGACCCATCGTGATGCAGCCACTCGGTAGCACCTCGCACAGTCCGGCTTGCTCGCCGAGGCGGCGCACCATCTGCACCACCGCCAAGCTGTCGTGGGGCGGCTCGGTGTTCGGCATCGCGACGACCGCTGTGAACCCACCTCGGGCCGCAGCCCGGGATCCGGTCTCGATCGTCTCGGCTTCCTCGCGGCCGGGCTGGCGGAGATGGACATGGAGGTCGACGAATCCGGGGCTGACCATGCAGCCCGACGCATCGAGCTCGACGTCGCCGCTGAGGTTCGCGCCGACCTCGGTGACGACGCCATCGGCGATGCGCACGTCCCCACGTTGCTCACCGCGCCGATCGAGGACGGTGCCGTTCTTGATCACAACACTCATGTCAGGCCTCCCCAGCCAGTCCGGATCCGGAACCCAAGAGATGGAACAGCACGGCCATCCGCACCGCGACACCGTTGGTGACCTGCTGGGCGATGACGGAGCCGGGCAGCTCCGACGGATCCACGGCCATCTCCACACCGCGGTTCATCGGCCCAGGATGCATGATCAGGGTGTGCGTTTGCAGCCGCTCGGCGCGGTCGGGTGTCAGCCCGAAGTTGGCGGTGTACTCACGCAGGCTGGGTACGAGCGCCTCGTGCATGCGCTCACGCTGCATCCGCAGCATGTAGAGCACGTCGACCTTGTCGACGATGTCGTCGATGTGGTGCACGACCTCGACCGGCCAGCCTTCGAGCGAGGGCGGCAGCAGGGTGATCGGCGCCACCAGGGTCACACGCGCACCCATCGCGGCGAAGGCCCAGACGTCGCTGCGCGCAACCCGGCTGTGCTTGATGTCGCCGACGATCGCGATGTGCAGCCCGTCGAAACCCTCCGGACGGTTCAGTGCGGTGCGGATCGTGTAGCAGTCGAGCAGGGCCTGCGTCGGGTGCTCGTGCCAGCCGTCGCCGGCGTTGACGACACTCGCCTCGGTCCACCGGCTGATCTGCCACGGCACGCCGCTCGACTTGTGGCGCACGACGAAGGCGTCGACGCCCATCGCCGCCACCGTCTCGATCGTGTCGCGCAGGCTCTCACCCTTGTTGACGCTGCTCGTGCCCACACTGAATGTCATCGTGTCCGCGCTCAGCCGCTTGGCCGCAGTCTCGAAGCTGAGCCGGGTACGGGTGCTGTCCTCGAAGAACAGGCTGACGACGGTCTTGCCGCGCAGCGCCGGAACCTTGGGGATCGGACGGCGATTGACCTCGGCCATGTGGTCGCTGAGATCGAGTAGATGGCGCAGCCCGTCGGGACCGAGTTCGTCGATGGAGCGGAGGTGCTTCACGATGCGCCGTCCGCGGCCGGCGCTGCTGCGCTGCCTCGAGGGGAGTCCTTGGCGACCCGTTCGCCGATCACCACGCCGCTCACACTGACGCGCACGTCCTCCTCGCGACTGCTCGGCAGGTTCTTGCCGACGAAGTCCGGACGGATCGGCAGCTCGCGGTGACCACGGTCGACGAGGACAGCGAGCTGCACCATCTTCGGGCGCCCGTACTCGTTGATCGCGTCGAGTGCGGCGCGCACGGTGCGTCCGGTGAAGAGCACGTCGTCGACGAGGACGACGACCGCGTTGTCCAGATCGACGGGGATGTCCGTCACCGAACCCGGCGAGATCGGGCGGAGGCCGATGTCGTCGCGGTACATCGAGACGTCGACCGAGCCGACCGGCACGGCCATCGACTCGATGCGCGAGATCGCCTCGGCGAGCTGGGTGGCGATCCACACGCCACCGCGCTGCAGGCCGATCAGGACGACGCCTTCGAGCCCGCGGTTGCGTTCGATGATCTCATGGGCGATGCGGGTGATGGCCCGGCGCACGTCATCGGCTCCGAGTACCTCGGCCTTGATCTGGAGCTGGTCCCGGACAGCAGAAACGCCCCCGGCAGGGGGCGTGGACGTCGTCAGATCTGATTCGGGCATACGTGCATGTTCTCCTCCGTTCGGGCCTCTCGGGACCCGTTTGACGGCTGAGCCATGAACATAGCAGAGGCGGGAGGCCTCAGGGTTCGACGCGACGACGTGCCATCAGCCACAACCGCTGTTCGGCGGCGCGGCACCTCGGTGCAGGTCGCCGAGCTCGACGCCCCCGTTGCGGACCTCCAGCGAGAGCCGATCCTGATTCGTCAGTCGAACAGCCGCGCGGATCATCCCGTCGATCACGATCGCGGCGGAGTCCTTGCCCACCACGACAGCGAACTGATGGGTGGTCGGCTCGGAGGCATCGTCGACGACGGGCACGACGGTGGCTTCAGTGGTGCTGGCATCGTCGGGGGCGAGCACCGTGTCGGTCGTTGGGTCGTCGCCGGGAAGCGCCGACGTGAGCGGCGGACCGAGGTCGGTGCTGTCGAAGATCGCCCCGTCGTCGCCGGAGAAGACCTGCGTGTCGACGACGTTGAGGCGCATGTTCGGCGCGGACCCGTCGGCGCTGTCGAAGCGGAACGAGAGGAACGATCCAGCGTTCCCCGGCTCGGCCAGGTAGGTGCCCGAGATGCGCGTGCACAGCGAGTCGCTGAGCGCGACCGCATCGGTGAACGACGGCGGGGTGTCGGCGGCCAGCGACGCCGACCCGGCGCCGAGGTCCCAGTTCGTGCCGGCGGACAGGCGTGCCGTCGGCGTGAACTCGTCGCCGGCTCCGCCACGGAGGATGTCCTCGGCCTCGTCGTCGCGCAGGTAGATGTTGTTCGTCGCACCCGCGTATGCCTCCTCGAACCCGTTGTGCACGTACGTCGCAAACGGGGTTCCCTCCGTCAGCGGGAGCGCCGTCTCCTCCAAGAAAACGGCCGGATGGGCCTCGGCCATGTCGTTCGCGAACCACTGCCACGTCCGCGGCAGCACGTAGTCCGGACTGCTCCGCCCGAGGTAGATCTGGCCGAGCATGAAGCTCTTCCAGATCCACCGTGTCGCCGCGACGCGGTGGTACTGCAGGTACGTCCACGGGTACTCGGTCCACGCCAACAACGGATCGTCGGGCCGTGACACCAGGTCGAGCACAGCGCGCACCGTCCGCTGCGCCCCGGGCTGTGTCGTCGCACGTGCTTCGGCTGTCGCATGCACGCTCGAGTAGCTGCTTGCCGCCTCCAGACCGAGCGTGAGGTGCCCTCCCCCGCCAGAGGCGATCGCGAGCAGCCCGGCGAGGAGAGGCCACGCAGCGGCGCTGCGGAACTCGCCCCGGGTCGCGGCCACGAGTCGGTAGAGGTGGCCGATCGTCGTCGCCGCCATCAGCGCAGTCGGTAGGGCGAGGATCGAGAAGTAGTGCGACGAGTACCGCTGGCCGGCGACGAGCTCGGCCCATGCCCCGACGAACCAGATCGTCAGCGCGAGGTGGACGAAACGTTCGCGGCGCGACATCGACCGCCACAGCGCGAGGGTCAGCGCGACGAACGCGACGACGATCAGCAACGACAGCGGCCAAGCCCGGTAGTAGCGCAGCGCGACATCGCGGCCGTAGACGAGCTGGTTGGCCAAGCTTCGCCCGGTCGCGACGTTCTGGTAGACGTTGTACGTCCAGTAACTGCTCCAGAACTCCTCGAAGCGGCCGCGGATCGCGTAGTACAGCGGTGCGCTGACGAAGGCCAGGACGGGCGTCCAGAACAGGATTCGCCGGCTGGCGCGGTACTCGTCGTCGTCGTCGACGGACTCGATCGCCGACAGCGAGACAAGGCCGACTCCGATCGCTGCGACCGTGCCGACGAACAGTGTCTGGATACCGAGGCCGAGCAGTACACCGACCGCAGCCGAAGCCCAGCGTGCCCTGCCGGGGAGCCACCAGCGCGCGGAGATGCCGATCAGGAACGCCCCGCCGTAGAGGCCGATGATCATGTTGCGGCTGTACAGCACCCCGGCGTAGTCGGCCTTGCCGAGTGCGAAGTGGAAGAACACGCCGATACCGACGGCGAGGCCGAGCATCCGGTGTCCGCCGAAGAACCGCGTTGCCGCGCTGGCGGCCCAGCCCAGCACACCGCTGATCACCAGTACGATCGCCGAGATGGCATACCAGAAGCCGTCCCACGACGTCACGGCTGCGGCGAGGCGGTAGACCATCGGCTCCAGCGGACCCTTGTTGACCAGGCCGTTCTCGTAGAAGGTGCCGCCGAAGTGGATCGTCCGATCGACGTAGACGCGGGTCTGCATCGGATCCCAGTTCTGGGCGCGGAACTCGTTGTGGAAGAACGCAGCCAGCACCATCGCGCCGACGAGGAACACCGTCGCGAGCAGGACCACGCGTCGCCACCCGCGAGCGACCGTCACGTCGCCGCTCCGACCGGCACGACGTCGGCGTCGGCGTCGGCGTCCGCCGACTCGTCATCGGCGTCGTGCGCCGCGTCGGCCGCGTCGTCGGGGCCGTCGCTGCCTCGTGCCGCGCGGCTGGTGCGCAGCCACTCGATCGCGGCATCGGCACCGACTCCGACGCAGATCAGCATGATCAGCGCCATCCTCGCCAGCGGGCCGACCATGTGCCGTTGCACCTCGACCGAATCGCCGACGTAGGCCATGTACAGGTCGACGAACGTCGAGACGAGCGCGAGGCCGAGCACGACCGCCTGGACCCGTCGACGTCGCAGCGCAGCCAGTGCGATGCCGGCTGAGGACAGCAGCGTCCACACCAGCAGACCGGCGCGCGACGTCGGCCCGTTGATCTGCCCGGTCACCGCATCCGGCAGGCGCTTGGCGACGCCGAACGCGTCGTAGCTCGTCTGATCGCTGCCCAAGAGCAGGGGCAGATCGTCGTACAGCTCGGCAACCCAGTGCGGGGCGAACCGGGCGTAGGACTCGAGCATCACCCGCTGGCCGCTGGCATCGGCCCAGTCGCGGAACGTCTGCAGATCGGGGCTGGTCAGCATGTCCCAGTTGTTGTTGAAGCTGTTCGAGCCCGTCCGGCTCAGCAACGCCTGATCGACCGGCATGCCCTGGTCCTCGAACCATTGCGTGATCCTCGGCTCGGGCAGCACCCGGCTGCCGACGTTGTTGATCGTCGCGTAGCGGTTCCGACCGTTGGCCGACTGGGTCAGCGTCACGCCGACGCAGACGACGAGCGTGACCACACCCCACAAGCGCATCGCCCGGCGCAGCGAGTGATCGGCGGATCGCCACCAGAGCGACGCGAGTAACAGCGCTGGCACTCCGACGGCCAACCACGGCGGCACGTTCGAGTCACGCACCGTCAACCACGCGATCGTCGATGCACCGGCGAGGTGCAACCGGCCACGACAGGGTGCAGCGGAGAACCGCCACCAGCACAGCACCGAGATCACCGCCAGCGTCATGCCCAACGATTCGCTGAGGATGTGTGTCGTCCAGAGCGCGAAGCGCGGCTCGATACCGATGCTGAGAACCAGCAGCGACACGATCAGGCGTGACTCGCGCTGGCTGAAGATCCGGCAGACCACCAGCGCAGCCAGGAGATACGCCAGCGCGTACAGCAACGTCTGCACCACGACCGTGACGACCGTGCTTCGCCCGAGCAGGAACAGCAGCGTCGGGAACGCGATCGGACGTTCGGCAGCGTAGAAGCCGGGAGAGAACGGTGTCTGCCGAGCGGCGTTCAGGAAGGAGAACGAGTCCGGGAAGAAAATCGCGAAGTGCTTCGGCCAGCCCTCGCCGAGGACGCGGACCATGAACACCAAGAGCGCGAGCACGGCGACGATCGACATCACCTGACTGCGCCGCTCGGAGCTCGTCACCCGGGGCACGAGCACCCGTCGGGCCAAACGTGTCGACGCCGTCCGGGCACGCCCGAGCGTCGTCGTGACACGTCCGCTCGTCGGCGGCGCAGTTGGCTCGCCCATCGGTGCGACGCTAGCAACCAACGACGGGGCCGCGGGGTTCACTCAGCGGGTCGCGCGCGCCTTGGCTGCGATTGCGGACAGTACGCCATTGACGAACTTGCCCGAGTCGTCCGTGGAGAACCGCTTGGCCAGCTCGACAGCCTCGTCGATGATGACGGCAACAGGCACCTCGGGACGGGCGAGCAGCTCGTACACGCTGATCCGCAAGATGTTGCGGTCGAGCGTGGGCATCCGCTGCAACGTCCAACCCTTGGAGTGGGCCGAGATCAGGTCGTCGATCTCACGGCCGCGCTCCTCGACGCCGACGACGAGGCTCTTGGTCAACTCGTCCGGACGCAGGACCTGACCTTCGACGACGTCTGAGGGCGCCATCGACTTCGACTCGGCTTCGTAGAGCAGGATCAGCGCGCGTTCTCGAGCGTCTGAGCGTTCGTCTTCCTCGCCGGCTGGGCGGACACGGCGAGCCATGGCTCAGACCCTCGTCATGTATTCGCCGGTGCGCGTGTCGACCTTGACACGGTCGCCGATGTTGATGAACAGCGGCACCTGCACGACCTTGCCGGTCTGCAGCGTGGCGGGCTTGCGGCCACCGGTGGACCGGTCGCCTTGCAGACCGGGCTCGGTCTCGGTGATCTCGAGCTCGACGGATGCGGCGATCTCGACCGACACGATGTCGCCGTTGTAGATCGCGATCTGGGCCATCATCGATTCGATCATGTAGTCGGCGGCATCACCGAGGGCGACCGGCCGCACGTTCAGCTGCTCGTATGTCTCGGTGTCCATGAACACGTACTCGTCGCCGTCCTTGTACAGGAACTGCATGTCTGAGCGCTCGAGAATAGCCTGCTCGACCCGGATCCCGGCGTTGAACGTGCGCTCCAGCATGTTGCCGCTCTTCAGGTTGCGCAGCTTGGTCCGCACGAACGCACCACCCTTGCCCGGCTTCACGTGCTGGAACTCGACGACCTGGAAGAGGCCGTTGTCGAGTTCGAGAGTGATCCCGTTCTTGAGGTCGTTGGTGGTGATGGCAGGCATGGTGAATCCTTGGGCGTTTTGGTGAGGGGCTGGCATCCGTCGGTGGTGACGACCACCGTGTCTTCGATGCGGACTCCGCCGAAGTCCACACGATAGACGCCAGGCTCCACAGTCACCACGTCTGCGGTCTGAAGTGTGTCGTCGTAGGACTGCGTCAACCAGGGCGATTCGTGGATCTGCAGGCCGACGCCGTGGCCGGTGCCGTGGGTGAACCACTCACCCCAACCGGCGCGGGCGATGTGGTCGCGGCACACGCCGTCGAGGGCGCGGCCGCCCGCACCGGGCATCACACCGGCGACGCCGGCGCGCTGCGCGGCGAGCACGACCTCGTACACCTCGGCCTGGATCGGCGTCGGATCGCCGATCGTGAACGTGCGCGTCATATCGCTGTGATAGCCGTCGTAGAGCGCGCCGAAGTCGATGACCACGGTCATCCCTTCGACGATCCGGGTACCGTCGGGATGGTGGTGCGGCAACGCGGCGTTCGCGCCGGCGGCGACGATCGTGTCGAAGCTCGGACCATCAGCCCCGTGTTGACGCATCGCGGCTTCGAGCATGTCGCGGAACTGGGCCTCGGTCGGCTCGGACGCCAGCATCGGCAGCGTGACCGCGAGGGCGATGTCGGCGATGGCTGCGGCCCGCGCCATCCGCTCGATCTCGCCGGCGTCCTTGGTGCGCCGTCCCTCCTCGACCACGCCGCTCGTCGGGATCCATTCCACGTCCACTGCTGCGCACAGCAAGGCGTGCTCTGCGTAGGAGATGTGCGATCCCTCGAAGCCGAGCCGACCGACGCCGACGGCGGTCCGCAGATGGTCGGTCATCAGCGCACGTGTCGACCCGATCTCGACCCGACCGTCGATGCCGGCGGCACCCATCTGCTCGGCTGCCTGATCTCGGTAGCGGCCGTCGGTGATCAGCACCAAACCGTCTGGGCCGACCGTCACCCAACCGTTGGAACCCGTGAAGCCGGTCAGCCAGCGGATGTTCTCGCGGCTCGTGATCAGCACGTGGTCGTACGGTGCGTCGGCCAGATGAGAACCGAGCCACGTGACGCGTCGGGCATGGTCGAGCGGGATCATCTCGTGCCGGGTCATGCCGAGGTGGCGGCGGCGGCTCCGTCGGCGAGGCGACGGGCGACGGCCTGGACGGCGAGCTCATAGCCGTGGATGCCGAGTCCGACGATGGTGCCGGTGGCGACCGGCGACACGACGCTCGTGTGTCGCCACGACTCGCGTGCGTTCGGGTTGGAGATGTGTACCTCGATCACCGGCCCCGCGAATGCAGCGAGGGCGTCGTGCAGGCTCCATGCGTAATGGGTGAATGCGCCAGGGTTGATGACGATCGCTGCCGATGTCGCCCGTGCTGCATGGATTGCATCGACGAGCTCACCCTCGTGGTTGGTCTGGAACGCCTCGATGACAAGGCCGAGTGATTCCGCCATGTCGCTCGCGATGCGCACGTAGTCGTTGATGGTCGCGGTGCCGTAGATGTGGGGCTCGCGCTGACCCAACAGGTTCAGGTTGGGTCCGTGGAGCAACGACACGATCGGTCTGGCCGCCATGTCAGTCCGTTCCCGGTCGGCGGGTGTGTTCGGCGCGTGGGTCGCCGGTGTAACCCGACGGCACGCTCGCGGCCAGCTCGGCGTCGGTCGGGTCGTGCTTCACGCGCGCCTCGGGCGGCAGCAGCGCACTGATCGCCTTCATCAACCGCTTCGTGTTCGCCTCCTCGGACTTGCCCCTCAGCACGATTGGCTTGCCGACCCGGATCGTCACCAGCGGCGGATCGGTGAGGTTGAGGATGTTCGGCAGCTTCGCGTTGCGCGGCCACACCTTCTCGGTGCCCCAGAGCCCGATCGGCACGACGGGCGTACCGGTCATCGCAGCGAGGCGGGCCGCGCCCCATCGGCCCTGCAGCACCGGATCGAAGAACGCCATCCCACGCGGGATGGTTCCCTGGGGCATCATCGCCACCACCTCTCCGGCGGTGAGCGCCTCGGCAGCAGCCCGCAACGGCTCGTCGCTGCCGGTGCCGCGCTCGACGCGGATGCCACCCATGGCCGACGCGATCTGGCCGACGATGGGCGCATCGAAGACCTCTTTCTTGCCCAGGAACCGGACCGTGCGCCCGGTCTTGGCGATGGTCACGGCGATCGCCGCGACGTCGAAGTAGCTACGGTGGTTCCCGCACAGCAATGCCGGCCCGGACTCGGGGATGTTCTCGATGCCGCTGATGTCGAACCGTGCATACGGGAACATCATCGGTCGGGTGAACGCGAGCGCGACGCGCTGCAGCTCGAGGCCGATGACCGGCACCTTGCCGACACCCGGTGGTACGTCGAGGTGCAGGACCGGCCAGCGGCGCGCCGTTGCGAGCATCTGCAGCCGCGGGTCAGGGTTGACGGCGTGCGGGTGGCCGACTGCAGCGAGCAACGGAGTGTCGTACACGCTGTCGCTGTACGCGTAACTGACGGCCATGTCGATGTCGTGACGCTCGGCCCACTCACGCACGGCGGCGAGCTTGCCTGCACTCCAGACGAACGGTCCGGCGAGCGTGCCGTCGTAGGTGCCGTCGGCGTTCACGCCGTACCGGGTCGCAACGACGTCGTCGAGGCCGAGCAGATCGGCGAACGGCTTGACGAGATCGTACGGCGTCGTGGTGGCGAGCACGATCGGGCGCCCCGCAGCACGGTGCTCGGCGAACAGCCCGGCGGCGAAGGGCTGGACGCGCTCGACGAGCTGCTGGGCCACCGTCGCTGCGGCGGCCTGGACGACGTGTTGCTGACGGCCCTTGGCGAGCGTCACCGCCTGGCGGGCGAGCGCCATCGTCGGCAATGTCTCTCCGATCGAGTTGAACAGGTTGAAGAGGAACTTCTCTCCAGGGATCACGCGGCTGACCAGGCCGGCCGTGCGCATTGCGCCGCTGAAGACCTCGCCGGAGGCCCCGGCCAGCAGCGTTCGGTCCAGATCGAAGAACGCAGCACCCGAGCTCATCGCCGCATCCTACGCAGCGTTCGACACCTGACCGTCCCGACGAGACACGTGGCGTCGGGAGCGCCAGCGAGCAGCCACCGGAGGGGAGCAGTCGAAGCGAAGCGGAGACCAGTCCCGACGAGACACGGAAAACGGGAAAGGTCCCGCTTGGGGGAAGCGGGACCTCTCAACCGTGGAACCCAGATGTTGGGGGAACATCCGTGTGGGTTCTTGTCGAGCGACCCGTTTGGGGGAAACGAGCCGCTTCGATGTATGTGAAATTATGCACGTGAACGACTGATCGCGCAACCAGAACTTCATGATGGCCGCTATCTTTTTTGGAGATGGATCTGCGCCAACTCTCCGCGCTCGTTGCGATCGCCGATCACGGGTCGTTCTCGTCGGCCGCTCGGGCGCTCTACACGGTGCAATCGAACGTTTCCGGTCATATCGCCCGGCTCGAGAAAGAGCTCGGCGTCACCCTCGTCGACCGTCAGCGTGGCGGGCTCACCGAGGACGGTGGACAAGTCGTCGAGCGCGCCCGGCGGATCCTGCGCGAGATGGACGACATCTCTGCCGACATGGCCAGCCGAGGCGATTCGGTGAGCGGCGACTCGCGCCTCGGCGTGATCGGCACCACTGCCCGGTGGCTGATGCCGCAGTTCCTGCCCCTGCTCGGCGCAGACCATCCCCTCGTGCACGTCACCATCTTCGAGGGCAGCACCACCAACCTGCTCCCGCGCCTGACGGCCGGCCACCTCGACGCGTGCATCGTCCATCTGCCCGTCGACGACCCTGAGCTCAGCATCGAACCGCTCTTCGCCGAGGACCTCATCGTCGTGGTCCACAGTGGCCACCCGTGGGCGCAGGAGGAGGAGCTGTCGCTGCAGCGCATCGCTGCGGAGCCGCTCCTCATCCCGCCCAAGGGAACCGCGATGCGACGCATCCTCGATCGTGCTGCAGCATCGTCGGGCGTCACACTGCGCGCCCAGGCCGAGATCGATGGCGTGCGCCTGCTCACGTCACTGGCGATGGAGGGCTACGGCCCGGCCATCGTGCCCTCCACCGCCGTTCCGCGCTGGTTGAAGGGCGATTTCACCCGGATCAACGTGCCCGAACTGCCCCGTCGCGTCGTCGGCTGGGTGCAGCGTCGCCGCCCTGCGCCTGGGGCCCCGACCCGTGCGCTGCTGAAGACGATGCGCGAGACCCTCGAGACCCGCGGAGCCCTCCAGCACGGCGTGCACGTCGGCCCCGAGGCCTTCCCCCTCGGCAAGTCCAACTGAACGCCTGCGGGCGTGGTGCCGCGCTTTCCGAGGACAGCCTCGGACATGGGGTGCAGCGCGTGACCTGATCGCCGGGAGTCGCGACGGCCTACAGTCGCACCATGGCGTCTCTCGGACTCAACGTCCCTCTGCCCGTTCGTGCCCGGGTGCCGGGTGCGGCGCGGGTCGACGTGCGCGATCTGGGTGGCCGCACTGTGGTCTGGCTCGACGTCGACGCCGCAGTGCGCAAGGGCGCGCTGTCGTCGGCGGCGTCGTCGATGATCCAGGCCGCAGCCGAGACGGCCCGCACGAAGGGCTACCCGCTCGTCGCGACCATGGACTCGTCCGGCGCCGACATCGCCGAGGGCTTCAGCGCCCTGCACGGCTGGGGCCTCGCAGCCAAGGCCCTGACGGACTGCAGCGGCGTCGTGCCGACGATCATCATCGTCGACGGGCCGGCGGTGTCGGGCCCGGCGCTGTTGATCGGCATCGCCGACTTCGTCGTGATGACCGAGCGTGCCTACGCGTTCGTGAGCGGCCCGACGATGGTCGCCGAGTTCACCGGCGTCGTCATGGACAACGAGGAACTGGGTGGCGCGGCGAGCCACGCCCGCTACAGCGGGGCCACGAGCCTCGTCGCCGCCGACGTCGAGAGCGCAATCGCCCTCGTCGAGTCCCTGCTGACGTATCTCCCCGACAACAACGACGAAGAAGCGCACCGCTTCCCCACCGACGACGACCCCCACCGCCTCACGCCCGAGGCCGGCCAGCTGATCCCGCCGAGCTCGACCGGTTCGTACGATGTCCGCCACGTCATCAAAGCATTGGCCGACGACGGTGACCTGTTCGAGGTTCGTGCCCGGTGGGCCTCGAACGTCGTGACCGCATTCGCCACGTTCGACGGCCAGCCGGTCGGCATCGTCGCCAACCAGCCGATCTCGCTGGCCGGCACCCTCGACATCCCCGCCTCCCAGAAGGCGGCCCGATTCGTCTCTTTCTGCGACGCCTTCAACCTCCCGATCCTGACGCTCGTCGACACGCCGGGCTTCTACCCCGGCAAGGACCTGGAGTGGCGAGGCATGATCCGCCACGGCGCGCAGCTCGTGTTCGCCTACGGACGGGCGACGGTGCCGCGCATCTGTGTGGTCCTGCGCAAGAGTTATGGCGGCGCCTACATCGTCATGGACAGCAAGAAGATGGGCAACGACCTCTGCATCGCCTGGCCGTGGGCCGAGCTCGCGGTGATGGGCGCAGGACAGGCCGCAGCCATCCTGCAGCGGCGGGCGACGCCCGCGGAGAAGGCAGAGTTCGAACGTGACTACGCCGACCGCCTGCTCAACCCGTACATCGCCGCCGAGCGCGGGTACATCGACGGCGTCATCGAGCCCGCAGCGACCAGAGCGACCATCTGCGCTGCCCTCGCTGCACTGGCCGACAAGCGCGAACGGCTCGTGTCGCGCAAGCACGACAACACACCGCTGTAGGTCCGAGCTCGCTCCCGACCAGGGTCCCGAGCAACGTCCCGAGCATGGTCGTCCGCACGGATGAGTAGTGTCGGTCGATGCTCGATCACCTCTCCATCCAGTGCCGCGACATGCAGGCCGCGAGCCGGTTCTACGACAGCGTGCTCGCCACGATCGGCGGTGCCCGAGTGCTCGATATCGGCGGGGCCATCGGGTACGGCATCGACCAGCCGACCTTCTGGATCGGCACCCAGACCACCGGCGCCGACAACCGCGAGGTACACATTGCGTTCGCCGCGCCGAGCCGTGCGGGAGTCGACGCTTTCTTCGTGGCGGCGGTCACCGCCGGTGCACAGGTGCTGCACGAACCTCGCGTCTGGCCGGAGTACCACCCCGACTACTACGGCGGTTTCGTGCGCGACCCGGACGGCAACAATGTCGAGGCGGTCTGCCACGTACCGGGCTGATCGTCGGCTCGTGCGACCGCCTCGCACGCATCGCGGCGAATAGGCCGCTTCGTGGGCGCTGGGATTAGTCTCTCGGCTCGGGGAGCAAGCCCCAGACCTATTCGTGTCACCCGAGGGAGCAACGTGCCCGACACCATCACCATCACCGACGACCGCACTGGAAAGACCGTCACGGTACCGATCACCGACGGCGTGTTCCCGGCGTCCGCCGTGCGCGAGCTCGACCCGTCGCTGTTCATCTACGACCCGGCCTTCATGCAGACAGCGGCCTGCAGGAGCGCCATCACCTACCTCGACGGCGATGCTGGCATCCTGCGTTACCGCGGCTACCCGATCGAGCAGCTCGCCGAGAAGAGCACGTACCTCGAGGTGGCGTACCTGCTCCTCAACGGTGAGCTGCCCAACCCCGAGCAGCTCGCGACCTGGTCACACGACGTGACCCACCACACGTTCATCCACGAGAACATGCGCAAGCGCTTCGTCGACGGCTTCCACTACGACGCCCATCCGATGGGGATGCTGATCAGCGCCGTCTCTGCGCTCGGCACGTTCTACAACGACGCCAAGGACATCGACAGCAAGGAGAGCCGGGACAAGCAGATCCTGCGCCTCGTCGCGAAGATGCCCACGCTCGCATCGATGTGCTACCGGTTCTCGGCCGGCCTACCGTTCGTCTACCCCGACAACGACATCAGCTTCCCCGCCAACTTCTTGCAGATGATGTGGAAGATCGGTGAGTACGAGCTGGACCCCCGCCTCGAGCGGGCGATGGACGTGCTGTTCATCCTCCACGCCGACCATGAGCAGAACTGCGGCACCACTGCGATGCGCGTTGTCGGCTCCAGTCATGTGGATCCCTACTCGTCCTGCGCAGCTGCGGCCGCTGCGCTGTACGGACCGCTCCACGGCGGCGCGAACGAGGCCGTGATCCGGATGCTGACCGAGATCGGCCACGTCGACAACGTGCCCAAGTTCATCGAAGAGGTCAAGAGCGGCAAGGGCAGCCGGCTGATGGGCTTCGGCCACCGCGTCTACAAGAACTTCGACCCGCGGGCCACGATCATCAAGAAGACCGCGTACGACGTGTTCGAAGTGACCGGTACGAACCCGCTGCTCGACATCGCGCTCAAGCTCGAAGAGGTCGCCCTCGCCGACGAGTATTTCATCAGCCGCAAGCTGTACCCCAACGTCGACTTCTACTCGGGCCTGATCTATCAGGCGATGGGCTTCCCCGTGGCGATGTTCACCGTCTTGTTCGCGATCCCCCGCACCGTGGGCTGGCTCGCCCACTGGCAGGAACTGCTCGGTGACAAGGACCAGAAGATCAGCCGCCCCCGCCAGTGGTACGCGGGCGAGGACGCCCGCGACTACATCGACCTCAGCGCCCGCTGAGTCACAGCCCGGCTCGGCCCGGAACGCTCACACAGACCGTCTGTGTGAGCACATACCTGAGACTTCGACGTATTCGCTCACGCAGATCGTCTGTGTGAGCGAATCCGCATCTCAGGCGATGTCCACCATGATCTTGCCGGTGTTCGCGTTCGTGGCCATGTGGCGGTGGGCATCGGCGATATCGGCGAATGCGTAGCGCGAGTCGATGACCGGGCGCATCGCGCCCGTGTCGAACAGCGGCAGCATCTCGCGGATGAACCGCTGTGTGAGCCCGGCCTTCTGCTCGATCGGTCGGCCGCGCAGAGTCGTGCCGATGATGGAGGCGCGCTTGGTGAGCAGGACCGCCACGTTGACGTTCGCCGCTCCGCCACCCATCAGGCCGACCTGGATGATGCGCCCCTGGTTGGCGACAGCCTTCACGTTGCGTTCGACGTAGTCACCGCTGATCACGTCGAGGATGACGTCGGGTCCGGCGCCGCCGGTGGCTGCGGCGATCTCGGCGACGAAGTCCTGGGTGCCGTAGTCGATGGCGACATCCGCACCCAGGGCCAGGCAGGCAGCGACCTTGCCGGCGCTGCAGGTGACTGCGATCCGGGCCCCGATCGCCTTGGCGATCTGGATGCTGGCCGTTCCGACGCCCGAGCCGCCGGCGTGCACCAACGCCCATCGACCACTGGTCAGGCCGCCCTGCACCACCAGCGCATCCCACGCAGTGAGGAACACCTCCGGGATCGCCGCACCGTCGGCGACGCCCACCGACGCAGGCACCCGCATCAGTTGGCGCTCGTGGACCGCGATCCGCTCGGCATAGGCACCGCCGGCCTCGATCGCCATCACGGCGTCGCCGGGATTCCACATCCGCACGCGCGTTCCGACCGCGCTCACGGTGCCGGAGAACTCCATGCCGGGGATCTCGGGCTGGAGTCCACGTGGATCGGGATACAGGCCCAGCGTCTGCATCACGTCGGCCCGGTTGAGCGCCGCCGTGCGCACGTCGACGAGCACTTCGTCCGGCCCGGGCACCGGATCGGCAACCTCCTCGATGACCAGGGACTCGGGACCGTTGTGGGAGCGAAGGACGACAGCACGCATGGGTGCAGTTTCGCACGTGGCCTACGATTCGGGGCATGGGCATCGCCACCGAGCACGTCGTCTCCACCCGCGAGCAGCTGCGCGGGCTGTATCGCGCGCCGCATCAGCTCGTCGTCGACAAGGAGCGGCCGATCATCGATGCAGCCACGCGTGAGTTCATCGAACGCAGCCCCTTCGTTCTCGTCGGCACGGTCGGCGGTGACGGCAGCGCCGACGTCTCACCGCGTGGCGGGCCGAGCGGATTCGTCCAGGTGCTCGACGAGACGCACATCGCGATCTCGGACCTCTCCGGTAACAACCGGCTCGACACGCTCGACAACATCGTCGCCAATGGGCAGGTCGGCTTGCTCTTCGTGATGCCTGGCCAGGGCGAAACCGTTCGGCTCAACGGCACCGCCGTGGTCACCACCGACCCAGCGATCCTGGGCGGGTTCCCGCCGAGCCTGAAGGTGCCCAAGGTCGCCATCGTGGTGGAGGTCGTCGGTACCTACATCCACTGCGCGAAGGCGATGCAGCGCAGCAGGCTCTGGGATCCGCAGACGTGGGAGAGCTACACCGACGTGCCCGACGGCGCCGACATCCTGGTCGCCCAGGCCCTGCTGCCGGTCGAGGCCACGGCCGCCATCATCCGCGACGACCTGGCCAAGGGCTATGAGCACGACCTCACCGAGGAGATGGCCTGACCCGCGCCGGGGTTCAGCCGTCGATCAGGTCGACCACGGCCCACAGCCCTCGCGGCGAACCACTCGCGACCTGCGGCAACAGCAATGTACGAATACCGATCTCGACCGCAGCGCCGTCGTTGGCCGGGTTGTCGCCGACCATCAGCGCGTCTGCCGGCTCGACGCCGACAGCATCGAGCGCGATCCGGAACAGCTCCAGCTCTGGCTTGATCGTGCCGTGCTCGCCCGACAGGACGAACGTGTGGACGAGGTCGGCCAAGCCGTAGTGGGCGAGGATCGGGCGGAGGTCGAAGGCGACATCGCTGACGAGGACCATCGGGATGTTGCGAGCGGCGATCGCACTCATCGCCTCGGCGGTGTCGACGTACGGCGACCAGCCGAGCGCCGAGGTCTCGAACTCGTACAGCGGGGAGGCAACGCCGGGGCACCTCGCATCCAGCTCGGACCAGAGATCGAGCCAGCACGAGCGGTGCAGTTCGGCGCTCTTGTCCCGGCCTTTGGCGATCTCGGCTGCGCTGCGCGAGCGCAGCCGAGCGGCGTCCCAGATGGCGCGAGCCTCGTCGGCGCTCGGGGCAACACCACCGGGCGGGCCGAAGCGGGCGGCCCAGTCGACGACGAAGTCGACGCTGCCGGCGGTGTCGAAGAGGGTGTGCCCCCAATCGAACAGGACGGCCCGGACCGTCACGCCATCTTGGCCTGGAGGCGACGATCGAGCGCGTCGAGGAAGTCCTCGGTGCTCAACCACGGCGCATCCTTGGCAATGAGCAGGGCGAGGTCCTTGGTCATCTCGCCGGCCTCGACGGCCTCGATGCAGACGGCCTCGAGGGCCTCGGCGAACGCGACGACTTCGGGGGTGCCGTCCATCTTGCCGCGGTACACCAGCCCCTGGGTCCAGGCGTAGATCGAGGCGATCGGGTTGGTCGAGGTCTTGTTGCCCTTCTGGTGCTCGCGGTAGTGGCGGGTCACCGTGCCGTGCGCGGCCTCGGCCTCGACGGTCTTGCCGTCGGGGGTCATCAGCACCGAGGTCATCAGGCCGAGCGAGCCGTAGCCCTGGGCGACCGTGTCGGACTGGACGTCGCCGTCGTAGTTCTTGCACGCCCAGACGTAACCGCCTTCCCACTTCATCGCGCAGGCGACCATGTCGTCGATCAGACGGTGCTCGTAGGTGAGCCCGGCGGCGTCCATCTCGGCCTTGAACTCGCCTTGATACACCTCTTCGAAGATGTCTTTGAAAGCCCCGTCGTAGGCCTTGAGGATGGTGTTCTTGGTCGACAGGTAGACGGGGTAGCCGCGGTTGAGGCCGTATCGCAGCGACGCCCTCGCGAAGTCCCGGATGGAGTCGTTGTAGTTGTACATGCCCATCGCCACGCCACCATCGGCACCGTAGTTGGCCACCTGAAACTCCATTGGCTTGGAGCCGTCGGCCGGGGCATAGGTCATGGTGACCGTGCCGGCCCCGGGCACTTTGAAGTCGGTGGCCTTGTATTGGTCACCGTGGGCGTGGCGCCCAATCACGATCGGCTTCGTCCAGCCCGGCACGAGGCGCGGGATGTTGGAGATGACGATCGGCTCACGGAAGATCACTCCGCCGAGGATGTTGCGGATCGTGCCGTTCGGCGACTTCCACATTTTCTTGAGCTTGAACTCTTCGACCCGGGCCTCGTCGGGCGTGATCGTGGCGCATTTGACGGCGACGCCGTACTTCTTGGTCGCTTCGGCCGAGTCGATCGTGACCTGGTCGTCGGTCGCGTCTCGATACTCGATGCCCAAGTCGTAGTACTTCAAATCGATGTCGAGGTACGGCAGGATCAGCTTGTCTTTGATGAACTGCCAGATGATGCGCGTCATCTCGTCGCCGTCCATCTCGACGACCGGATTGAGGACTTTGATCTTGCTCATGACCTACAGCTTACCCGGGCCATACAAGGTGCATACAAGTCGGGCTCCGACGGTTCGAACTTGTTCGAGACTCACGCGGGCGAGTTCTCCGGCTTGCTCGTGCAATTGCTCTGGCCCCAGGCAATCCAAACGTCCGCGGCCTTGCCGTACTCCTCGCTGAGCTTGAGCTGCGCGGCCAGCTTCTCGGGATGACCCTTCAGGCCCTTTTGGCCGTTCTCGATCTTCTCGCTGAGTGATATCATCTTCTCGATCGAGGTCTTGATCGAGGCAGGCACGCCGTTGCGCAACGGTTTCAACTGCTTGGCGAAGTCAATCTTATTGGACTTCATAGTTTGGCAATAGGCGGGCTCGGCTCGGACCGTGGCCGATGCTCCGGTGCTCAGGGTACCCGCCACGGCGAGGATTGCGATCGCGCGAAAGGCGACGCTCCCGACGCTTCTCACGTTCCTGTCAATTCGGCGCTTGCTGCTTGGACGCGCATTACCCACTGGTGTTCGTACATTGTTCCACCCTTCAAAGTCTTTGACCCATTCAAGATTATCGCGTTGGAATCAACCATGGACCGCGTCGAACCTGTTCGAGAAATCAAGCGGGGGACCGCTTCAGTCCGGCTCGCTCGCCGCGACTCAAGAACTTCGTGGCCATCTTTCGCGACGCCTCGTCGATCATCTCGTCGCCGAACATGACCGCGCCTTTACCTTCGTCTTCGGTGGCCTTGCGGTAGGCGTCGAGGATGTCGTAGGCCTTGTCGAACTGTTCCTGCGTGGGCGAGAACACTTCATTCAGGATGGCCACCTGATCGGGGTGGAGAGCCCACTTGCCGTCGAAGCCGAGCGTACGGGTCCGCTTGCAGTAGTCGCGAAAACCATTGGAGTCGCGAATGTACAGATAAGGCCCATCAATGACTTGGATACCGTTGGCCCGACCCGCCATCAAAATCTTGGAAAATACGTAGTGGAAATGATCGCCGGGGTAATCGGGAATCTGGACGCCCCCCGTGAGCACCGGGATTTCCATCGAGGCCGCGAAATCGGCCGGTCCAAAAATAATCGTTTCTAGGCGCGGCGACGCTCCGCAGATTTCCTCGACATTGATCAGGCCGCGCGTCGTCTCGATCTGGGCCTCGATGCCGATATGGCCGATGGGGAGCCCAGCCGCGATCTCGACCTGGCGCAGGAGCATGTCGGTGGCCTGTATCTGAGCCGCGTTCTCGACTTTCGGGAGCATGATTTCGTCGAGACGCTCGCCGGCGTTGCCCACCACTTCCATGATGTCGTAGGCCGTCCATTTGGTGGACCAGTCGTTGATCCGAACGCACAGCACCTTGTCGGCCCAGTCGTGGGTCTTGATGGCCTCGACAACCTTGCCGCGGGCCGCTACTTTTTCCTTCGGCGCGCAGGCGTCCTCGAGGTCGAGAAATACCATATCGGAGCCGAGGCTGGGGGCCTTGCCCATCATCTTTTCCGATGATCCGGGCACCGAGAGGCAGGAACGACGGGGCAGTTCACGAGAGCGCGCAGACATGGCCCGGAGCCTACGGGCGATCCGGGCGCGACGAGTAACCGAGAATGGAACAAGAGGTCTCCACGACCGGCCTCGCGTCTACCTTGCGCCGAGAGAGTCGACGCTCTTGAGTAGCTCTGGCGCGGGCGGACAATCGGTCACACGTACGCCGACCGCAGGCTCCATGGGTCCAGCAGGACCGATCACGGCATCAAAAAGATCAAGGGGGACCAGTTCATACGGGGCGTCCCACGGGTCTTCGTCTTCATTGAGCCGGGCGAGGTAGGCGTCCCACAAACGGTCGGGTAAGACCCGTCCGACCCCCAACACTCCCCACACCGAGCGGCCCATGTGCCGGGCTACTGCCGCCGCGGCACGCGACCCGGCGATCGCGACCAGTCCGTCGATGCCTGCGCCAACGGCATCGATCAGTACGACATCAACCGACGCGGCAGCCGCACCGACGCCGCGTTCCTCTACCAACGTGGCCTCGGTACCGGCCCGTTCCAAGGCCCGGACCAACCCCGAACCGGCGTCGAAAGCGTCGACCACATACACGTCAACGTCTCCCCGACGAGCCAGTGCGGGGGCGATCAGCTCAGGCCAACCCAAGACCAGCACGCTCGCCTCCTCGGGCAGCGCGTCGGCCACTGCATTAGGGGTTGGATCTTCATCGAGCTCGTCGGTGGCCGACCAGGCCTCTCGGGCCGGCTGATCGGAGGCGAGGACCCTCGCCGCCAGCCACCATACCGGCGCAGTCCTTGGATGGCGGTCGACGAGGCGACGACAGGCCGTCACCAGCGCCGCTGGATCATCGGAGAACCCGGCCAACGCGGAGGCGGCTTCTCGTACGAGCATCGAACTCGCGTCCCCGCCGGCGCGGGCCACATACCGGAGTCGCTCGATCGGATGCACGCGGTGAAGGTTACGCCGGGTTTGGCGGCCTGTGCCTACGCGACCGGCCAGACGCCTCTCGGCTGGCTTCGGCCCGGTGCTCCAGCCGGGGCGAAGAGGCGATGACTACCAGCCGGGACGCGCCCTCGACTAACTTTGCCGCCCGTGGCTTCCAACCCTCCGGCCGATCTCATTCTCGCGCCCGCGGAGAATAAAGCCCCAGCCATCCTCGGCCTCACGCATGATGCGGTCCGCCCACATGTCCGGACGCGTAGCAACAGGCGAGCGGCCGTGAAAATCGAGCGTCACATGCACCCCCAGCGAGGGAAGACATAGATGCATGCACCCCATACCACCGATGCCACACATCTGCGG
>JANXUX010000132.1 GCA_025351965.1 Actinomycetes bacterium
CCGACACCGGGTTGATCGAGGTTGTGGAGCAACCCGAAGACGGCATCCGGCTCGGCGCGGTCGAGTGACCAGCGTCGAGCGGTGTCGAACCCAGGCAGACCGTCCGGTGTGTGGATCACCAGTTCGGTCACCACGAGATCATGGACCCCCCGGTCGGTGAGGGCTTGTGTTGCTTCGTGCATGTCGGCGTCTCCTGCCTGTGGCGCCGTCCCGGGTGGGACGGTTCGCGACCACGTCGTGCGGTCACCCACGACCGTGTGGGCCAACTGCTTCCACCGGCCCGCGACACCGCAGCGTCAGCGCAGCCAGTCGAGGAGCGTGCGCTCCTGGGCCTTGGCGGTCACACCGAGGGCCGCCTGGTAGGCCACCGAGAGGCGGCTCTGATCGGTGATCGCATCGGCGAGATCGACCTCTTGGAGCTTGGACAGCTCCTCGGTGAAGGTGATTTTCAGCGTGGCGTTGCGCGAGGCAGCCTGCTCGACGCGGTTGACCACAGCACCCAGGCGGGCCTGACCGGCGGTCAGCACCGACTGCAGCGAGCTGACCAGCGGGAGCGCAGCTTGGATGCCGACCGTGTCGTCCGCTGCGAGCGCGCTCGCAAGGTTGTCGAGAACCGTGAAGATGTCCGTGCTGCCCTTGGCGAAGATCTCGCGGGCCGTGACCGAGACATCGACCGATTCGGCCGGTCCGACGACGCGCGTCAGCTTGTCGGTCGGGTTTCCGGCGAAGGTCCACGTGGAGGTGCCCGAATTGAAGGTCACGGGATCCGTCGAGCCCAACCCGCCGAACACCGGCTGGCCGAGATAGGTCGTGTTGGCGATGGCCCGCAGTTCGCCACGGATCTGGACGATCTGCTCGCGGATGGCGTTTCGAGAGACCGGACTGTTGGTGGAGTTCGCACCCTGGGTGGCGAGCTCGGTCACCTTCTGGTAGGCGCTGACAGCCTGGCTGATCTTGGTGTCGGCCACCGACAGGTGCGAGAGCGAATCAGCGATGGCACGATCGAAGCCGCCCAGCTGATCGACCTCGGCCTGGACGCTCGCCGCCCGAGACGATGCGGAGGTGTTCTCCGACGGCCGGTTGTACGCCCGACCGGTCGCGACCTGGCTGTTGGCCGTATCGAGGCGGCCGAAGGCCTGGCGGAGGCGGAGCTGCGCCGTGCGGTTCGCGCCGAGGAACGTGATACGTGGAACAGAGCTCATGGGGTCACATCTGGATCAGGGTCTGGAGCATCTCGTCGATGACGCTCACGAGTTTGGCGGCGGCCTCGTAGGCCCGTTGCTGGGAGATCAGGTCGGTCATCTCCTCGTCGATGTTCACACCGACTGCGGAGTCGCGGTTGGCGCTCGCCGCGTCGGCGACGGACTGGGCGGTGTCGGCCGAGCGCTGGATGCCGGCGACGCTGCCCGAGATCTGGGTCACGACAGCCCGGAAGGCGGCGCCTTGGCTCACGTTCAGCGCAGCGATGGTCGCGGCAGCCTTGCCGTTCTGGGCCTGCCCGGCGGTGTCCGTGGCGGCGAGATCGCCCGGCTGGGTCGGTACGACCACGAGCTTGCCGGCCACCTCGGCCAGCAGCTGCCCACCGGCGGCGCCGGCGGGCGTGAAGCCGGTGGCGTGGGCGGTGTTCATCGCCGACACGAAGCCGGCGACGAACGAGTCGAGCTGGCTGCGTGCATCGGCGATGTCGGAGGTGATCGACTTGGCCAAGCCGCCCACGGTGCCGGACACGGAGATCGGTCCGTACGGATGGATCACCTCGCGGGCCGTCGTCGGGTTGACGCTGAGCGGAACCGAGCTCTCGCCATCGACGATCGCCAGGCCGTTGAGCGTGACCCGGACTCGTCCGTCGGACTGGATCGTCGCGCTGGCGCCCAGCGACGCAGCGAGTGAGTCGACGGCGCGGTCGCGCTCGTCGGCGAGGTCGGCCGGCAGGCCGCCGGGGACGCGGGCGAACTTGTTGATCTCGGCCAGACGGGCCGAGATTGCGTTGGCCTCGTCGACATCGCCGATCAGGCGCTGGTTGGCGTCGGCGTCGAGTTGGCCGAGGCCGGAACGGATCTCGTTGACCCGCGACGCCATCCCCTGCAGGGCGGACAGCACCTGGTACCGGGAGGCGTCGTCGCTCGGTGCGACACTCATCGCCTGCATCGCGTCCCAGGTCGCGGTGAGTTGTTTGGTGATGCCCTGATCGGGCTCGCCGAACAGGTCCTCGGCCTTGCGCATGATGTCACCGCGAGTACCGAAGTACGCGGCCTGGGCGGCTGAGCCGCGGACCCGCAGGTCAGCGAGTCGGTCGGTCGCCCGACTGATCGTCTTGGCCTCGACCCCGGCACCCATTGGCCCGAGGGCACCCTCACGCGGATACGCGTTGCGGAGCTCGACGCGCTGGCGCCGGTAGCCCGGCGTGGACGCGTTGGCGACGTTGTTGGTGGTGGTTTCGATGGCGTAGGTGTGGGCGCGCAAGGCGCTGACCGCGATCGAGAGTGCGGAACTGCTCATCTCGACTGCCTCCCTCTCACATCGTGCCGCGGATTCTGCGGAACTGCCCGCTCGTCGTACGCCCTCGGGCGTCGTACATGCCGGTACTTCCGGTTGCGATGGCGATCGCATCCCGAGTATCGGCAAGCAGCCGGCGAAGTTCTAGGGAGAGCCCGGAACTTTGGGTGGCGATGCGGCCCACGTTGAGACGGATCTGATCGCACACTTGGCGGCCCGTGTCGTCGCTGGCGAGTTCCAGCTCGGCGAGGCGGGGATGGCCCGCTGCGGGCCCGAGCCGGGACAGCATATCCATGCTCGTGCCGAGGTCTGCGGCCGCGGCCTCGATCAGGTCGGGCGGCCCGAAGCAGCAGGACTCCAACAGGTGCAGGCCGCTGAGGACCTCGTTGGTGGCCTGCAGGATCTCCTGCAGGTGCGCGCTCGGGGCGATCTCGAGAAGGGCTGTGTTCATCGCTGATTCACCAATTCCTTTGCTGCGGCAATGACGGTCGGGTCGAAGTGAGTGCCGGACTCGGCCTCCAACTGCTGGATGTCGAACTGGGCGGCGATCAGCGCTCCGGCGACGGCGATGATCCGCGCCGCGACCGGGATCTCCTTGCCGGCGAGCCCGTTGGGCTGGCCGGAGCCGTCCCAGCGTTCGTCGACGGCGAGGAGCACGGAGGACACCGTCGGACCCGCAGTCGCCCCGATCAGGCGCGCCGCGTGCTCGGCGTGGGCATCGTGCTCGCCGGACAGTGCAGATCCGATGTCGCCGATCTCGGCGCAGAAGCGGACGAGCGTGCGCTCGCGGCCTTCGAAGCCGAGCCGCACGGCGAGGTCGCCGGCGACGCCCACCAACTCCTGGCGCGATGTCGCGCCGGCGCGCTCACCGGCGAGGTCGGCCAGGCGAAGGGTGACCTCGAGCTCGGTTGCTGTGGCGAGCGGGCCAACGAGCTCACCGGCGCCGAGGACGGCGGAACGGTCGTCCAGCCCGGCAGCGGATTCGGCGCGACCGGCCAACTCGCGCAGCGTCGAGAGATCGGACGAGCACTCCGGTCCGGCGTGGCCGACCGCAACGGTCATCGGGGAGTGGCCGTCGGGGGAGTAGGAGCCAACGACATCGGCGAGCGATCGTCCGAGTCGATCAGCACCCTCGCTCGACAGTTGGGCAGCGATGAGCACGAACGATCCGTCACCGTTGTCATAGAGGTCACCGAGGGGCTGGCAGAGCAGGCGGACACCCATTGCGATGCGGCGGTGGAGCAGTGCCTGCGCGTCGGCGCCGAGGCGGAGACGGATCCCGTCTGTGAGTGCTGCGATCGTGATCGCGACGACGCGGAGGTTGTGCTCGGTGTCCTGGGTTCCCGCGTTCATCCGCGCGCTGAGCGCACCGGAGGCCGGCAGGCCAGACGTCGTGTCGAACATCATCACGTTTGATTTGGCGATGGTCTGACTGCGCCCGAGGCGAGCCTCGTATGCGTCGAGCAGCGAGTTGACCCTGTCGTCGTCGAGCTCGACATCGACACTCAGGGCGCGAAGTGCCTGCGAGTCGCCCTCGGCGATTGCGACGTTGCCTCCGGCACGCAGGGCTTCGATGGCAACGCTCTCACCACCGGGGTGCACGAGCACCACCACGGGCAAACCGATCTCCATCGCCTGGCCGGTGTACTCGGTGATCCGGTGGCGCGCCAGCCGGGTCGAGACGATTGCGAAATTCGCGCCGTCGGGTTGATCGAGCACGATGATGCCGGCCGCTTCCATCGCCACGAGCACCGGCATCCGTGCCGCAGGGATCCAGACCGCGAGTGTCGCGGGGTCGCGAACGGCCGCCGGCTCGGCGACGTCGGTGATCGGCTCGTGCACTGGTATCTCGAGGACGGCCTCGCTCACGAGTGAACCGCCGCGACAGAGACACGGTCGTTGCCGTAGAGGACCGAGCGGACGCAGGCAACGAGGGTGAACTCGTCGATGCGCTCGTATTTGTCGCCGACGAGTGTCCAGCCGAGCGTCGCCTCCCAGGCGCAGCAGAGGCGAACCGCCTCGAGCAGGTCGGACTCGGTCGCCGAGCTGACGACATCGGGACGGATGCTGGCGAGGTGTTGCCAGGAGCCGCCGACCATCAGGTGGACGTACCGGTCGTTGAGCGCCGAGCGGGCGATGTTGGTCGACACGTTCGGGATCGCGACGGACGAGAACGAGTCGGACAGCTCGTCGGCGCCGACGCTGACGAGGCGGAGCTGACGAGCGAGGTTGGCGCACGACGGCCCGACGAGGACGGTCGGGCCCGCAGGCGCCGGGGCACAGAGCGTGCGGAAGGCGCCCATCAGCGCCATGATCCACTGTGGGCCCTCGACCGGGTGCTGAAGCATCGCGATGTCGACGATCCGGTCGGGCAGGCCGATCGCACGCAGCGCCTGGTGGCTCCAGCGCGGGTCGGTCGGGCGCAGGTTGCGGCGGGTGGCGATCATCGGGAAGCGGTCGAGGTCCTCGGCAGCGATGGGCGTGCAACGGTGCGGGGTCGACGCGTGTGCCGGACTCGTCGGGACGGGGTCCTCACCGATCGCCTCGGCGAGTGCTGTGCGCAGCTCGTCGCCGGTGAAGCCTTCGTCCAGCGCTGCGTTCGCGGCGCGGTAGAGGTCGTCGTGGTCGCCCGCCTGGCCAGCGTTTGATCGGTAGAGGCCCGAGCTGTACCGATCGGCGAGCGAGTTGGAGTCGGTGATGCTGGTTGTCTCCAGATCGTTCTCGAGGTCACTCGCCCAGTCGATGTCGGCGTCGTAGGCGGCAGCCGCGGCGCTGACGTCGTTGCGGAAGGGATCCTCAGCGAATGGATCCACAGCGAAGGGATCCACGGTGTAGGACTGGGAGGAGCCGTTGGCCCGGTAGATGGTGCCGGTGGCGAAGGTGGCGCCGAGTCCGACCGTGGCCCCGGCGGTGACCGTACTGCCGATGACCGGGCTGGCGATGACCGGTGTCGTCGTCTGCTCGTGGGCGGCGAAAGCGGGGTGCTTGGTCGCCAATGGCGTCGGCGGCTGCTCGACCTCGACGGAATCGGTCGGGATGACGATCTCGTGCTGGCGGGGCTGGCGCAGCTCGGTCATCAACCGGTCGGCGAACTGGGGGGCGGCGTCACGCAGCGAGGAGACGAGCTCTTCCGCCGATGTCATCGCTGCGTCCAGCTCGCGGTCCACGCGCTGAAAGCGTGAGGGCCGCGCGGTGACCCGCACGAGTTCGGTCGCGAAGAACCCGCCGATGCCGCCCTCGCGGACGCGCTCGACCGTGACGATGGTGCAGTCACCGCCCATCGCGTCGCCGGCGGCCTGCTGGGCCTCGACAGTGCTCCGTGCGGTCACGATGACCTCGTCGGCGAGACGTTCGATGATGGGATAGACGATCTTGCTCATGGTTCAACAACCTCCGCCTGCGACCGTGTCGGCCGTCGGTACACACCGGCCCACGGCGTGCCGAGGGGGTCCTGGCGGTGCATCAGACACCGACGACTTCGCTGACGTCGATGGTGAGATGGCGGGGCAGCTCCCGGTAGGCGAACGTGGGCAGCTCCATCCCCGCAGCGTTGAGGACCCGAGACAGCGGCCGGCGCAGATTCGGTGCGCAGGTGAGCACCACCGGGTCTCCGCCGGCGAGGCGTTCCCACGCACCGCGGACGGACTCGCGGACGGCGTCGAGCAGCTCCGGCTCGATCGCCAGGTGCGTCGTGCCGTCGACGTCACGGAGTGCCGAGAGCAGGCGGCCCTCCAGTTCGGGTACGAGGAGGATGGCCGAGACGCGTTGGGCTGGGGCGATCTGGGCCGCGATCTGGGCGCCGAGCACAGCCCGGCACTCATCAGCGAGGGCTTCGATGCCGTGCACATGGCCGACCGAGGTCGACAGGGTCTCGATCACTCGCGGGAGGTCGCGGACCGACACCCGCTCGGCGAGCAGCGCACGCATCACCTGGTGGAGCATCGGCATCGGCACCCGGTCGTTGCCGATCTCGTTGGCGAGCAGCGGCTGGTCGGTGCGCAGCATGTCGACGAGATCGGCGACCTGCTGGCGAGACAGCAGGTCCGGTGCGTAGCGGCGGGCGATCTCGGCGAGGTGGGTGACGACGGCAGCCGAGCGGGGCACGATCGTCGCGCCGGACGCAGCAGCGGCCTCGCGCCCGGACTCGGGCAGCCAGTAGCCGATGAGACCGAACACCGGCTCGACGACACGCTCGCCGAACTGGGCCAGGCTGAGGTCGTCCGGAGCCGTGGGGTCCGGGAGTGCCAGGACCTGGCCGGCCGGCGCCCGGCCGTGGCCGACATCGACGCCGAACACCGAGATCCGGTACTCACCGGCGAGCAGCGTTGCGTCGTCGGACGTGTTGACCTGGGGCAGGACCATACCGAGCTCGTTGGCCAGTTGACGACGCAGCTCGCGGATGCGGGGGAGGAGGTCGCCGCCGTTGGCCAGGTCGACGAGGTCGTAGGCCAGGCGCAGTTCGAGCGGCTCCGAACGCATCCGCGACATGAGGACTTCGGGATCATCCGGGTTGGTACGCACGCTGAGGTCGGATGCAGCAGTGTCGGCGTCGGACAGGACGGGCTTGTTGCGCGCCCGGCCACCCATGACCCACAGACCGATGGCCATCGCGATGAACGGCAGCTTGGGCATTCCGGGGATCAGGCCGATGAGTGCCGCTCCACCCGCTGCGGTGCGCAGCGTGGCGGGGTTGGCCGAAAGGTGCTCGAAGAACTCGCCGCCGAGGTGGGGGTTCTCACCCTTCACACGGTTGACGAGCATGCCGGTGGCGAGCGCATAGAGCAGGGCCGGGATCTGGGCGACGAGCCCGTCACCGACGGTCAGCAGGGCGTAGGTCTGGAGGGCATCGCCGATCGACATGCCGCGCTGCAGGACCCCGACGGCGAACCCGCCGAGGAGGTTGACGAACACCACGATGATGCTGGCGATGGCGTCGCCCTTGACGAACTTCACGGCGCCGTCCATCGCACCGTAGAAGTCGGACTCACGGGCGATCCGTCGGCGGGCGGCGCGGGCGCCGTCCTCGTCGAGCAGGCCGGCCGCGAGATCGGCATCGACGGCCATCTGCTTGCCGGGCA
>JANXUX010000143.1 GCA_025351965.1 Actinomycetes bacterium
TCGAACTCGATCCTGCGGGCCATCGCCGACGTCTATGGAGCCGATGATGCTGGGGCCAAGTTCGCCAACGACTTCGCCGCCGCATTCGCCAAGGTGATGGACGCCGATCGCTTCGATCTCGCCTGATCACCGCGACCTGAAGCGTTCCAGCTGAGCCGGTCTGCGCCACTTCGGTGGCGCAGACCGGCGCATCCTGGGCACGCTCCGGATCTGACGCTTCGTCAGGTTCGGGCTATGTTGCCCGCATGGAACTGGCTTACACCCCCGAGCAGGAGGCGCTCCGCACCGAGTTGCGCGAGTACTACGAGAAGCTGCTCGACCCAGCGACGGTCGCGGAGCTGTCCGAGGGCCAAGCCGTGTCGCCCAAGACCCGCGAGGTCTGGAAGCAGATGTGCGCCGACGGCTGGGCCGGCATCGGCTGGCCGACCGAGTGGGGCGGCCAGGGCAAGAGCGCGATCGAACAGTTCGTGTTCTTCGACGAGTCGATGCGCTCGGGTGCACCGGTGCCGATGCTGAGCATCAACACCGTCGGCCCGACGATCATGGAGTACGGCTCGGATTGGCAGAAGCAGTTCTTCCTCCCCAAGATCCTCGCCGGCGACCTCCACTTCTGCATCGGCTACAGCGAGCCGGGTGCGGGCACCGATCTCGCCAGTCTGAAGACCAGTGCGGTCCGCGATGGTGACGAGTACGTCATCAACGGTCAGAAGACCTGGACCAGCCTCGCCAACGGCGCCGACTACTGCTGGCTCGCCGTCCGGACCAACTCCGAGGTCAAAAAGCACAAGGGCATCAGCATCCTGCTGCTGCCGATGGACACCCCCGGCATCACCATCCAGCCGCTGAGCCTGATCGGTGATCACGACATCAACTCGGTCTTCTTCGACGACGTACGCGTGCCGGCGAAGTACCTCGTCGGTGAGGAGAACGCCGGCTGGACGCTCATCACCACCCAGCTCAACCGTGAGCGGGTCACGCTGTGCTCGGCCGGTCCGGTCGAGCGTGCGTACCAGGACGTCCTCGGGTGGGCGACGTCCACCCTCGCCCCCGACGGCACGCGCATCGCCGATCAGGAGTGGGTCCAGATCAACCTCGCCAAGGTCCACGCCAAGCTGGAGTTCCTGCGCCTGATCAACTGGAAGGTGGCCTGGTCGTCGACCCAGGGCGAACTCGACGTCGCGGCCGCCTCGAGCGTGAAGGTCTTCGGCACCGAGTTCTACCAGGAGGCCTACCGCCTGCTGTTCGAGGTCATGGGCCCGATCGGCTATGTCACCGCCGGATCACCCGGCGCGATCCTGCGCTCCAAGATCGAGTCCGCCTACCGCGGCACGGTCATCCTCACCTTCGGCGGTGGGACCAACGAGACCCAGCGCGACCTCATCTCGATGTTCGGACTCGGCTTCCCCCGGGCGACCCGGTAAGCAAGAACAGGACCACGCAACCATGGACTTCAACTTCTCCGCCGAGCAGAACGACCTGCGCGAGCTCGCCAACAAGATCCTCACCGAACGGGTCACCAACGACAGCCAGAAGGCCGCCGCCGCGACCGAGCACGGCCTCGACCTCGGGCTGTGGAAGATGCTCGCCGACTCCGGCATCGTCGGCATCGGGCTGCCCGAGTCCGTCGGGGGCGCTGGCCTCGGTCTGCTCGAAGCGGGTGTCGTGCTCGAAGAGGTCGGCCGCGCAACTGCGCCGGTGCCGGCCTTCGCCGTGCTCGTCGCCGGTGCTGCGCTGGCGCACTTCGGTGCCACGGCGTTCCTCGACGGCGTCGCCGCGGGCGACCGGATCATCACGGTCGCACTGCAGGAGGCCGGCGGCAACGTCTACGCGCCGACCACGACGGCTGTTGCAACCTCAGATTCGCTCGGCGCCGTCACCGGCGAGAAGGTGTGCGTCCCGGCCGGCACGGTTGCCTCGCTGTTCCTCGTCTCGACCACCGATGGCGTGTACGCCGTTGCATCCGACGCCGAGGGCGTGACCGTGCAGCACCAGGGCACCACGAGCGGTATCACCGAAGCACTCGTGACGTTTGCCGGAGCGTCCGGCACGAAGGTCGCCGACGTCGAGGGTCTCGCCTGGCTGCTCGACGTGGCGACGACTGCCGAGTGCGTCGTCATGTCCGGCGTCTGCCAGCGCGCACTCGCACTCACCGCCGAGTACACCAAGCAGCGCATCCAGTTCGACCGCCAGATCGCCAGCTTCCAGGCCGTCAGCCAACGCGCCGGAGACAGCTACGTCAACACCGAGGGCGTCAAGCTCACCGCATGGCAGGCGATGTGGCGGCTCAGCGAGGGCAAGGCAGCTGCCGAGCAGGTCGCCAGTGCGAAGTTCTGGGCCAGTGACGGAGGCTCGCAGGTCCTCTACGCTGCGCAACACCTCCACGGTGGCGTCGGCGTCGACCGTGACTATCCGCTGCACCGCTGCTTCCTGTGGGGCAAGCAACTCGAGCTCTCGCTCGGCAGCACGATGCCGTCGCTGGTCCGCCTCGGCAAGCTGATCACCGCTGCGCCGGTGGCGTGAGTCGGATGATGGGCGAGCCAGGGTCACCGGCGGCGAGCCTCTTCGAGCGCAACGAGATCCTTCCTGATGACCCCGGCCTCGAAGTGCTCCACGATCGCGAGTACCGGGTCCGAGCGTTCCGTAAGGACCCCAACCTGCTGATCCGCGGCGCGGTGCGCGATCAGAAGCCACCGGACCTGTACTTCGAGGGTGATCCGAACCCGCTGACGATCCACCACATGCAGGTCGAGATCGAGGTCGCGTTCCCGTCGCTGGAGATCGTTGCCGCCGCGGTGCACTTCGAGACCCATCCGCAGGGCGTCTGCCCGGTGATCACCACCCACTACGAGAAGCTGATCGGCCTCTCCATCGCCCGCGGTTTCACGCACAAGGTGCGCGACCTCTTCGGCGGGCCACGCGGCTGTACGCACACGACAGCGCTGCTGCAGGCGATGGCTCCCGTCGCGGTGCAGTGCTTCTGGAGCATGAGCGCGAGCGAGGCCCGCAGGCGAACCGAGCGTGCCAAGAGCGCAGGTGACATCGACTTCGTACCGAAGGCGATGACTCGCGCCGAGCGCGACGCGCAGTGGCAGATGAACATGAACACGTGCCACGTCTGGGCCGAGGATGGGGAGTTCGTCGAGCGAATCCGCAACGGCGAGCCCCTCGCAGCACCGCTTTTCGCCGGAAAGCGGATGGAGGAGCTCGGCATCCATCCGTCGGACTGGCCCCGGCGGATGCGCGGGTGACCGACACACCGCACATCCGGTTCGAGGTCGCCGACCACATCGGCATGATCACTTTCGATCGTGCGGACAAGCGCAACGCGCTGTCGGGGGAGATGATCGCCGGTCTCGGCGCGGCCTACGCTGCGTGCGACGCCGACGACGACGTGCGCGTGGTCGTCGTCACCGGCGCCGGCACAGCGTTCTGTGCCGGGGCCGATCTGTCACCCGGGAAATCGCCGTTCGGTGCAGTCACCGACGCGGCGTCATTCCGTTCGTCGCCCGTGCGACCCCTGGCGTGGGAGGTGCGTAAGCCCGTGATCGCCGCTGTCAACGGTGCTGCCATCGGGCTCGGCTGTTCCATCGCACTGCAGGCCGACATGCGCATCGTCGCCGCCGATGCGTCGCTCGCCGTGCTCCAGGTCCGTCGCGGCGTGATCCCCGATGCGCAGTCGCACTGGGTGCTGCCACGGCTTGTCGGCGCGGCCCGGGCCGCGCAGATGTTGATCGCCGGGCGCACCATCACCGGTGCCGTCGCCGCCCAGTGGGGTCTCGCCAACGAGGCCGTCGAGGCGGGTCGCGTCCTGGCGACGGCGATGGAGTGGGCCGCCGACATCGTCGAGAACGTGTCGCCGCTGTCCGCCGCGACCAGCAAGCGGATCCTCTGGCGGTCCTTCGCCGCCGGCCCGGACGAGGTCGACACACTCGAACGCGATGCCCACCTCGCCCTGATGGGCCAGCCCGATTCGATCGAGGGCGGGCGCGCGTTCGGGGAGCGCCGATCCCCCGTGTGGGCATCGGCCGTACCGAGAGATTGGCCGTTCGCGGACTGAGCCTGCGCGCGCGTCTGCGACTACGGTCGACCGGATGCGAGTCGTCGTCTGCAACTCCTTCGCTCCGCTCGACCAGCTCGTGATCGAGGAGCGACCGTCGGTCGCGCTCCGTTCCGGGCAGGTACGAATCGCCGTGCGCGCCGCCGGTGTGAACTTCGTCGACGCCCTCATCGTGCAGGGCCTCTACCAGATCAAGCCGCCGCTGCCGTTCACGCCCGGTGGCGAGTCGGTCGGCGTCATCACCGAGATCGCCGAAGACGTCAGCGAGTGCTCCGTCGGCCAACGTGTGCTGGTCACGAGTGGTGCCGGGGCGTTCGCGACGGAGATGGTGGTCGGTGCGCGCAACACGCTGGCGATGCCGGATTCGTTGACCGATGGCCAGGCCGCGACGTTCATGCAGAGCTACGGCACGGCCTGGTTCGCGCTCGTCGAGCGGGCCCGGATGCAGGCTGGGCAGTGGCTGCTCGTGCTCGGTGCCGGCGGTGGGGTGGGACTCGGAGCAGTCGACGTCGGCCACGCGCTCGGACTGAAGGTGATCGCCGCGGCGTCCAGCCCGGAGAAGCGTGCGCTCGCTGAGAGCCGTGGCGCGGTGGCCACCATCGATTCCAGCGCCGAAGACGTCAAGGCCCGTGCCAAAGAGATCAGCGGCGAGGGCCTCGATGCCGTCTACGACCCGATCGGCGGTGCGGTCGGCGAGCAATGCCTGCGGGCATTGCGCGACGACGGCCAGTTCCTCGTCATCGGCTTCGCCTCGGGAGACATCCCGAAGTTGCCGGCCAATCAGGTCTTGCTCCGCAACCGTCGGGTGACCGGCGTTGAATGGGGTGGATGGGTGATCAAGCATCCGGAGCAGAACCAGCGGATGGTGGGCGAGATCCTCGCCAAGATCGTCGCCGGTGAGCTGAACCCTGTCGAGCCGTACGCGTACGCGTTCGACGACGCGGCGCACGCTCTCGCCGACCAACAGAACCGCAACGTCGTCGGCAAGGCCGTGTTGCTCGTCTCGTCCGCGGATGCGGCCTGATGGAGCTCGCCTTCTCCTCCGACCAGCGCGACCTCTTCGACGGGTTCGAGCAGTTCTTCCGCGGTGAGTCCGGCCCCGCCGTCGTACGTCGCGCCGAACCGCTCGGCCACGACGACACGCTGTGGGCCAAGCTCGACGCGATGGAGCTCTGGGGCAGCGGTGCGTCTGTCGCCGACCTCGCGGTCATCGCCGAATCGTTCGGGCGCTGGATCGCGCCGGTCCCGTTCGTCGAGCACGCCGTCGCGTCACCACTGCTCGAGTCGCTCGGTGCCGGCATCGCCACGATTGCACTCCGTCCGACGGATGCCACGGGAGTGTGGCGGCTGGTGCCCGCCGGCGCTGTGGCCGATGTCGTGATCGGTGTCGACGGCGACGAGCTCGTCG
>JANXUX010000162.1 GCA_025351965.1 Actinomycetes bacterium
CGCACTCGCGGCGGTCGTCGTCTCAGCGCTCATCGCCGGGGACCATCGCATCGAGCGGCCGATCCTGTGGCTGGTCCGCCTCCTGCGCCGCAACGAGGACACGGCCCGGTCGGTGCTGGGCGACCTCGGCGAGCGCCTGCACACCCTGACCCGCAACCGCCCGATGTTGCGCCGCGTCGCCGGATGGGCACTCGCCAACTGGATCGTCGATGCCATCTCGCTGTGGTTCTTCGTGCGCGCCTTCGGGGGCTCGATCCAGATCGACGCGCTGCTGGTCGCATACGGCATCGGCAACATCCTCGCCGCCGTCCCGATCAGCCCGAGTGGCATCGGCATCGTCGAGTGGGCGTACATCACCGCGCTCCACTGGTTCGGACTGGCGATGTCGACTGCGACGCTCGGCGTGACCGCCTACCGCTTCGGACACGTGCTGCTGCCGTTGCCGTTCGGCGGACTCGTCTACCTCACCCTGCGCTACGGACCATGGTCGATCGACAGGTCCAGGGTTCCCAGGGAACTCCCAGCAACGACCTAGCGGGTCACCAGGGTCCGGGCGCAGAGTGAACCCATTCCTCCAGACGCCTCGCAGACGCCTCCCGCTCCCAGGAGCAGTCATGAACCCCCGTTTCGATCGCCCCCACCATCTCTCCAATCCGCCCAATTTCCCGTATGACGAACAGGCCTCCGCGCAAGCGGACATCCCCGGTTCCGCTGGCAGGACCGCCTCCCCGTGGCCAGCGGAACCGGCGTGGGCGCCGCCCACATCACAGCTGCCACCGCTCGGAGTCTCCCTCTCCGATACCGGTGCACGGCCCACGACGCCGCCGCCCGCACGGCGTCGGTGGCCGTCGGTCGTGGTGGCCGCTGTGGTTGCGGCAGCTCTCGTCGGGGGTGGTGCCGGCTATGCCGGTGCCACCCTCGCCGGGGACACGTCGAACACGACGACGCCAGCCACGGCAGAGCCGCTGGCGTTCACCACCTCCCCTCACGGCGTTGCGGCAGTGCTCGCCAAGGTCGAGCCGTCGGTCGTCACGATCAAGACCACGATCGAGGTCCAGGGCCAGTTCGGGCGGCGCAAGACCGGGATGGCAGCAGGCACCGGCATCATCCTCACCGCCGACGGCGAGGTGCTCACCAACGCCCATGTCGTCGCTGGCGCGACCTCGATCACCGTCACGCTCAACGGCAAGACAACGGCACTCAAGGCGACGCTGATCGGCAAGGACACGGCCAACGATGTGGCCCTGCTCAAGATACAAGGCGTCAGCGCGCTGACCCCTGCGACGCTGGCCGACTCGGCCCGGGTGGGCGTCGGTGACGACGCGATCGCGATCGGCAACGCACTCAACCTCGACGGTGGCGTCTCGGTCACCAAGGGCATCATCTCCGCCCTCGGCCGCTCCATCGCCGTCGAGGGAGGACATCTCTCCAACCTGATCCAGACCGATGCCGCGATCAGCTCCGGCAACTCCGGCGGACCGCTCGTCGATGCCGCAGGCGCGGTCATCGGGATGAACACGGCCGGGGCGACCAGCTCGGACCGTGTGACCGCCGAGAACATCGGGTTCTCGATTCCCATCAACCAAGCGATGAAGGTCGTCACGCAACTCCGCAGCGATGCGTGACCGTTCTGCTAACACAGCGTGCATGACATCTCAGCCGCAGTTCCGATCGGGCCTGGTTCCTCCCCCTTGCCCTGACCGATCGTGACACTGCGTCTCCGACTGGTCGCCGGGCTGGTGATCCTCGTGCTCACCGGCCTGGCGATCTTCGGCGTCTCCACGTACACCCTCTATGCCCGGTCCCAGTACTCGAGGCTCGACGAGCAGTTGCGCAACTCGGTCCCGTCGGCCGCCTGCCAGCTGTTCACGGCGAACAACTTCGGCGGTCCGGACTGTGGACGGGGCAATCTGCCCGCGCCGTACGGCACCTATGCAGCGTTGATCAGTCTCGACGGCGCAGCGGTGACCGATGTCGACGGCGACGTGATCAAGCCGGTCTCGTTCCCGGCCTCGACGAACGCGCCGCAGCTCCCTTCGGTCATCGCCGACCCGGGCGAGCGCCGCTCGCGGCTGTTCAGCACGGGCTCGGCCGGCGGTGGCAGCGGCGAATGGCGGGTATCGGTGAGCCAGGCGTTCATCGGCAGCAGCACATCGGCCGTGCGCACCCTGCTCGTCGTCGCGATCCCCACGACCGAGGTGACCGATTCACTGCGGAGGCTGATCCTGATCGAGGGCTCGGCCGCCGGCGGTCTGCTGATCATCCTCGCGACCGGTTCGTGGCTGATCCTGCGTCGTGGGCTGCGCCCGCTCGAGCAGATGGCGACGTCCACGCGCAGCATCACTGCCGGCGATCTGTCGCACCGAGTCGAGCCGTCCGACGGCCGCAGCGAGGTCGGCCAGCTCGGCCTGGCGATGAACACGATGCTCAGCGAGCTCGAGGTCGCGTTCCAGGAGCGCGACGCGACCGAGCTGCGCCTGCGCCGGTTCCTGGCCGACGCCTCGCACGAGCTGCGCACGCCACTGACGTCGATCCAAGGCTTCGCCGAGCTGTTCCGTCTCGGCGCCGATCACCCCGACCTGGATCTGCCCATCGTGATGCGCCGGATCGAGCAGGAGTCCGCGCGGATGAAGGTGCTCGTCGACGACCTGTTGATGCTCGCCCGCCTCGACCAGCCGCGTCCGACCGAACCGGCGCCCGTCGACCTCGCCGTGCTGTGCGCCGATGCCTGCAGCGACGCGCATGCGATCGCACCGGCCCGGCAGGTGTCGCTCGTCGCCCCGGAGCCGGTGGTGATCAACGGCGACGGCAACCACCTCCGTCAGGCCGTCGCCAACCTCGTCATGAACGCGGTCCGACACACCCCCGACGGAACGACGATCGAGGTCAGTGCGCGGTTCATCGACCGTCAGGCGGTGATCACGGTCCGCGACCACGGCCAGGGCCTCGACCCCTCGGCGTTGGGGCACGCGTTCGACCGTTTCTGGCAGGCCGATTCGGCTCGCGTCGGCACGGGCTCGGGCCTCGGCCTGGCGATCGTGGAGAGCATCGCCCACGAGCACGGTGGCACGGCGACGGCCGCCAACGCGGTCGATGCGGCCGGCACGGTCACGGGTGCGGTGTTCACCATCTACCTCCCGCTCGGCGACCGCCCGCCACGCATTCAGAGCGAACTCCCAGGATCACCGGCGCCCGGCCCCAGTTGACGGCCAGCGTCGAGATCGTCGTTCCCATGTGTACAACGCGAAGCCGACCTCGAGGACTCGATCCGTACCCTGCACGCGTACGGGACCACCCTTCTCCGGCGTCAGCGTCCGCCCGGTAGGCGCAGGCTGTAGCCGACCCCGCGTACGGTGTGGATCAGGGCCGGTTCGGTGACGTCGACCTTGTGGCGGAGGTAGCTGATGTATGTCTCGAGCACGCTCGCGTTGCCGGCGAACGCGTAGTCCCAGACCGCCTCGAGGATCTGATCCCGGGTCAGCACCTGGCGGGCGTGGGCGAGCATGTAGCGGAGCAGCTTGTACTCCGTCACCGTCAGCTCGATCAGGCGATCACCGCGCCACACGTCGCGGGTCTCCTCGTCGAGGACAAGGTCGTGGTAGACGAGTTTGTGATCGCCGGCGGTCGCACCGTTGGAGCGGCGCAGCACCGCCTTGACCCGCTCGATCAGCTCCTCGATCGAGAACGGTTTGGTCACGTAATCGTCGACGCCGAGGCGCAGCCCCTCGACCTTGTCCGACGTCGCGTCCTTGGCCGTGAGGAAGATGATCGGCACGTTCGACCCGGAGCGCTGATCCTGGCGCAGCCGGCGGGCGACCTCGAAGCCGTCGAGATCGGGCAGCATCACGTCGAGGATGATGAGGTCCGGCCGCTGGGCCTCGACCGCTGCCAGGGCCGCCCGACCGCTGGCCGCACGCTGCACCTCGAACCCGTTGAAACCGAGCGCCATCGAGATCAGCTCGGTGATGTGCTCCTCGTCGTCGACGGTCAGAACGAGCGGTTTGGAACGGCCGGGGTCCATCGCCAGGCACCCTACCGACCGGGTCTGGCACGACGGGGCGTTCCCCGGTTCTCGTGAGCCAGACGATGACGAGAAGGATCGCAATGACCCCGGCTGCCTACGTCACCGGCGGGAAACTCCGCCTCGGATGCGATCTGTCGAACACCACATTCTGAGTCACGCACACACGTGCGCGAGGGGTGAGGCCGTCACCCACCGACAACGGCAAACACGCACGCTGCGGCGGCGGCGACGGGATTCTCGTCGGTCGGTTCAGGGCATCGGTCGTGAGATGCTCGTCCAACCATGGCTACTGCAGCACTGGCGGGCGACGATTGTCTGCTGGTGGATGGGGCCTCGACCGTCGCAGGTGAAGTATCCGTACGGTCGATGGCGGAGGTGTAGTGGTCGAAGCGCGCCGTTGGTGACGTTCGCCGTGACCCGGTGGGCGCTCCACCGGGCTGTCGGCCTTGAACCGACCAGATCGCACCCGATGTTGTCCCCGTGGCATCCGGCCTCGTGAACATCACCGCAAATCACGGACGATGTGGAACACTATCGCTCCATCCTGGAGCAGCGGAAGAGGCGGGTATGGCAGAATCAGCGACGAAGATTGCGACCGAGGGAGAAATCCGGACGGGTGGTGGCTCCCCGGCCGACAAGCCGTCGCTCCGCGCGCGGCTGCGCTATCGCTTCGACGCCGCCCTGTCGCGCGGTCCCTCGGTCGTCATTGCCTACCTCGGCATACTCTCGATCACGGTGATCCTGCTGGGTTCCGCGATCCTCACGGTCTTCCAGCTGAGCGGCGTCGGCGGCGACGGCAACCCGGCGCACGGTCTGGGTGAGAACTTCTTCCTGGCGATGACCCGTGTCCTCGACCCCGGCACGTTCGCCGGTGAGAACGGATGGCCGACGAGGATGGTCATGCTGGCGATGACGATTGCCGGCATCTTCATCGTCGGCAGCCTCATCGGTCTGATCGCCAACTCGGTCGATCAGCAGATCGAGGAACTGCGCAAGGGTCGTAGCACGGTCCTCGAGACCGACCACACCCTCATCCTCGGTTGGTCGTCTCGCGTGCCCGCCATCGTCAGTGAGCTCGTGATCGCCAACGAGAGCCGCAAGAGTTCGGCGGTCGTGATCCTCGCCAACGTCGACAAGACCGAGATGGAAGAGACGCTGCGAGACGCGATCGACGACACCAAGTCCACGCGTATCGTGTGCCGCAGTGGCGAGCCGTGGTCGGTCAAGAACCTCGAGTTGGCGAACCTCGGCGGCGCCCGCTCGATCGTCATCGTCGGTGACGGCAAGGACAGCTCGACGGTGAAGTCGCTGCTCGCGATCCGCTCGGTCACCAATCCGGACGGCACCACGGTCGGACCGTCGAACATCGTTGCCGAGGTCGTCGACAACGACACCGCCATCTCGTTGCGGTCGTTGCTCGGCTCAGATCTCGTCACGGTGAGTTCGGATGCGGTCGTGGCGGAGCTCACCGCACAGGCCTGTCGCCAACGCGGCCTGAGCACCGTCTTTCGCGAGCTGCTCGACTTCGACGGCGACGAGTTGTACTTCGCTCCGTTTCCCGAGTTGGTGGGCAAGACATACGCAGAGACGCAGATGGCGTTCGAGAAGTGTGCAGTCATGGGTGTGCTCAAACGCGACGGCGGCGTCCGGATGAATCCGGCACCGTCGGAGCTGTTCGACGAGGGCGATCAACTGATCGCTGTGGTCGAAGACGATTCGCTGTTCCTGGTCGGTGCTTCGCCGGCGTCAGGGACCGTGCAGACGTGTGCCGATCTGGTGCCGAGCGACATCCACCGCCGCATCGTGATCGCCGGATGGAGCGCCCTCGGACCTCGGGTCATCTCCGAACTCGACGAGTTCCTCGACCCGAACACCACGATCGAGCTGATGCTCGACCCGGCCCTCGTCGATGTCGCCTCCGTGCGCGACAGTCTGTCGACCCGGAACGTGACGCTCGAGGTGAGTGAGCTCGGCGGCGGACCGGAGTTCGTCGCCGCGCATGCGGCACGCCGCTCGTTCCACGAGGTCATCGTCCTCGGATACCGTGAGGCGCTCGATGACGACGAGGCAGATGCGCGGACGCTGTTGACGTTGCTGGCGTTCAACCAGGTCCGTCATCGCGAGAACATGGGACCCGTTCGGATCGTCGCCGAGATGCTCGACCAGCGCAATGCGATGCTCGCCCAGGCAACCGGAGTCGACGATTTCGTGGTCAGCGACGAGCTGACGAGTCTGATGCTCGCCCAGCTCAGCGAGCGCGGCGAGTTGAACCAGGTGTTCACCGATCTGTTCGACCGGGACGGCTGCTCGATCGAGTTGCGCAAGGCGCCGTTGTACGGGGCCGAGAACGCGACCACCTTCGCCGACGTCGTCGTGACGGCATCGAGTCGAGGTCACAGCGCGATCGGCTACCGCGTTGCGTCGTCCGGTGTCGTGGTCGTGAATCCGGCGAAGTCCGAGCGTTTGAGCCTCACGGTCGACGACGAGATCGTCGTGTTGGCTCCGGCCGCCGGCTGAGATCTGTCCGGTACCCGAATCAGACGCGTTGCGGTTGCCATCCTGGCCCCCCACCCCCTACCATTAGCACTCGCACTCGTCGAGTGCTAACGCCCGTGGGGCAGCCGCCATCCGGCTCTGCCGACGACACGTCAACAACAACACATGGAGCTTCTCACTATGAGCCTCAAGCCGCTGGATGACCGCATCGTGGTCAAGCCGAACGAAGCCGAGCAGACCACTGCCTCGGGTCTCGTGATTCCCGACACCGCCAAGGAGAAGCCCCAGCAGGGCAAAGTTCTCGCCGTTGGCCCGGGCCGTTGGAGCGACGACAAGGGCACGCATGCCGCCCTCGACATCGCCGTCGGCGACACCGTCCTGTACAGCAAGTACGGCGGAACCGAAGTCACGATCGACGGCGAGGATCTCTTGATCCTCACCAGCCGTGACGTACTCGCCATCGTCAGCAAGTGAGCTGAGCCACCATGGCAAAAGTTCTGAAGTTTGACGACGAGGCACGTCGTGCCCTCGAAGCCGGCGTGAACAAGTTGGCCGACACGGTCAAGGTCACGCTCGGGCCGAAGGGTCGCAACGTCGTGCTCGACAAGAAGTTCGGCGCACCGACCATCACCAATGACGGCGTGTCCATCGCGAAGGAAATCGAACTCGACGATCCCTTCGAGAACATGGGCGCCCAGCTGGTCAAAGAAGTCGCCACCAAGACCAACGATGTTGCCGGTGACGGCACCACCACGGCCACCGTCCTCGCCCAGGCAATGGTGCACCAGGGCATGCGCAACGTCGCTGCCGGCGCCAACCCCATGGGCCTCAAGCGCGGCATCGAGAAGGCCGTCGCTGCGGCCGTCGAGTCGATCAAGAGCCAGGCCAAAGAGGTCGACGACAAGGGCGACATCGCCGCCGTCGCGACGATCTCGGCCGCTGACGCATCGATCGGCGAAGTCATCGCCAATGCGATCGACAAGGTCGGCAAGGACGGCGTGGTCACCGTCGAGGAGAGCAACACCTTCGGCACCGAGCTCGAGTTCACCGAGGGCATGCAGTTCGACAAGGGCTACCTGTCCCCGTACTTCGTGACCGACGCAGAGCGCCAGGAAGCAGTCCTCGACGACCCGTACATCCTCATCAACAACGGCAAGATCAGCTCGGTGCAGATGATGCTCCCGGCACTCGAGCTCGTGATGAAGTCCGGCCGTCCGTTGCTGATCATCGCCGAGGACATCGAGGGCGAAGCCCTTGCGACCCTCGTCGTGAACAAGATCCGGGGCACGTTCAACTCCACCGCCGTCAAGGCCCCCGGCTTCGGCGATCGTCGCAAGGCGATGCTGCAGGACATGGCCGTGCTCACCGGCGGTCAGGTCATCAGCGAAGAGGTCGGGCTCAAGCTCGACACCGTCACGCTGGATCTCCTCGGCCGCGCCAAGCGGGTCATCATCACCAAGGACAACACCACCATCGTCGATGGTGCTGGTGCGCACGATGACGTGACCGGCCGGGTCAACCAGATCAAGGCCGAGATCGAGAACACCGACAGCGACTGGGACCGTGAGAAGTTGCAGGAGCGTCTGGCCAAGTTGGCCGGCGGTGTTGCGGTCATCAAGGTCGGCGCCGCCACCGAGGTGGAGCTCAAGGAGAAGAAGCACCGCATCGAAGATGCCGTGTCCGCGACTCGTGCAGCCATCGAAGAGGGCGTCGTCGCCGGCGGCGGCACCGCACTCGTGCGTAGCCGCAAGGCCGTTGCCGACGTCGTCGCATCGCTCGAGGGCGACGAGGCCACCGGGGCCAAGATCGTCTGGGAGTCGCTCGTTGCGCCGCTCAGCACGATTGCCGACAACGCCGGCCTCCAGGGTGCCGTCGTCGTCCAGCACGTCGAGACCGCCGAGGGCAACATCGGCCTCAACGCCGCCACCGGCGAGTTCGAGGACCTGGTCAAGGCCGGCATCATCGACCCCGCCAAGGTGACGCGTGCAGCGCTGCAGAACGCAGCCTCCATCGCAGCCCTCGTCCTCACCACCGAGTGTCTCGTGGCCGACAAGCCCGAGAAGAAGTCGGCAATGCCTGCGGGCGGCGGCGGCGGTATGGGTGGCATGGGTGGTATGGGTGGCATGGGGATGATGTAGTCCGCCCTGCGGACACTGATTCCTCGCAATCGAACGAAGGCCCCGAGCATCCGCTCGGGGCCTTCGTCGTTGCGTACTTGCCGTCAGCGGGCGGCGGTGACCGTCACCGTGGTGGCGTTCGGGTCGGCC
>JANXUX010000192.1 GCA_025351965.1 Actinomycetes bacterium
GCCTTGTCGTGCACGACGAGGTCGGCCAGCGAATCGCACTCGGGTGTCGCGTACTCGGGATGCGAGCCGACGTCGAGGTACAGTCGGGCACCGTTCTGGAGGAACACGTTGCTGCTCCGGCCCCAGCTGACGACACGGCGGAACAGGTAGCGAGCGACTTCGTCGGGGCTCAGCCGGCGTTGGCCGCGCAGCGTGCACGTCACGCCGTATTCGTTCTCGAGCCCGTATATCCGACGCTCCATCTCGTCAACCTAGTGCGATACCGGCGAGAGCGCGTGGAAGATCTCGACGCCCACGAGACGCCGTTCGACCAGCGCCATGCCGCGACCGTGTCGCATTCGCCGGCTCACGGCCGGAGAATGCGACTGGGATCGCGCGGCTGCCTCGAACCATGACGGATCCGCCGCCCGGCGGCCGGTCGATGCGACACGGTCAACGGCTCCAGCGGAAACGCAGCCGCTCGCCGGGGCGAGCCTGGGCGACCCGGCCGATGTCCGCCGGGTCGACGACCGCGATCACCGGATACCCGCCGGTGACGCCGTGATCGGCGAGGAAGATGAGTGGCTGGCCGTCGTTCGGCACCTGGACAGCACCCTCGATGATGCCCTCGGACGGGAGTTCGTGGACGACGGACCGCTCGAGCGCGACGCCCTGCAGCCGAGTGCCGATCCGGTTGCTCGTGCCGAGCACGTCGTACGCCGCCCCGGTCAACGCACGGTGCGCCGCAGCCGTGAACCAGTGGTGGCGCGGACCCGGCCAGAGCGCGATCGGCGAGTCGTCGGACGGTCGGGGTGGCGCGTGATGCACCGGCATCTCGGTCCCCGGGTCGGCTCCGATGCCGACCCGGTCACCGACGACGAGCGGTGGGTGACCGAGTCCGTTCAGCAGATCGGTGCTGCGCGAGCCCATGATGAGCGGTGCGTCGACGCCCCCGCGGACGGCCAGATACGTGCGCAGCCCTGTCCGCGGCGCACCGAGCACCAACTCGGTGCCGGCGGCGAGCGCGACGGCCTGACCGTGGCCGACAGGGTGGTATGGGTCCGTGGTGGCTGGGCAGTCGGCGCCGGCGAGGGCGACGTACACCGCCTCGTCGAAGCGCACGCGTAGGCCCCCGAACGTGCACTCGAGCGTCGCGCAGTCGACGGGGTTGCCGACCAGTCGGTTGGCGAGCCGGTGCGAGGACCGGTCTGCCGCGCCGCTCGAGCCGACGCCGAGGTGGGCCCACCCCGACCGACCCAGGTCCTGCACGGTGCAGAGCGGGCCGGGAGCGATGATCTCGATCACGTCAGCGGGTCCCGGATCCCGGCACCGGCACGAACCGCACGGTGTCGCCCGGCTCGATGAACGCCGGCCGTGGCCGCGACGAATCCCACATCGCCACGGTGGCCCGGCCGAGCAGGTGCCAGCCGCCCGGCGAGGTGGTGGGGTACACACCCGTGAAGGCGGCGCCGATGGCCACCGATCCACCTGGTACCCGCGGCCGCGGGTTCTGTCGCCGCGGCAGGCACAGGATCTCGGGGAGCCCCGTGAGGTATGCGAAGCCTGGGACGAACCCACAGAACGCCGCGCGGTACTCGGTCGAGCTGTGTAGATCGATCAGGCCGGCAACGGTCATCCCCGTCGTCTCGGCAACGGACCCGAGATCGTCGCCGTCGTAGACGGTCGGCACTTCGACGACGATCCCGCCCATCGGCGGCCGCTCGTCAGGGACGAAGCCGACGGCAATCGTTGCGACCTCCGCGAGTGCATGCGCCGATGAACAGGTAACGAGCACGGTGCGGGCCGCCGGAACGAGATCGATCATGCCGACCAGTCCCGCGGAACGCAGGTGCGCGGCGAGCTGAGCCGCTTGCTCGGTGTCATCGACCTCGATCATCACCGACGTCGGCCCGCACGGCAGCAGGCGGGTCGCGGTGGCGCTGGCGATGTCGCGTGCCTCAGCCGGCCAGGTGAACGGCGACGTCGGCATCGGCGAGACGCTTGAAGCAGCGCCGGCCGTTGGTCCTGGAGAGCACCGCGATCTCGAGATCGTCGGCGGTCAGCGTGCGTTCCGGCCCAGCGAGCGCAGCGACTGCAGCGCGTAGTGCAGCCCCGAGATCGAGGCCTTCGGACCACGATTCGTTCAGCCGCGTCGACATCGCGTCCGTATCACCACCGAGCACGCTGAAGCGCTTCTCATCGAAGACGGTGCCGTCGTAGAGGATGTGGAAGAGCTGGTCACCGGTGGAGTCGTGGGCCACCTCGGCGACGAGGATCTCGACCTCCATCGGTTTCATCTCGTGGGTGAAGATCTGCCCGAGCATCTGCGCGTAGCTGTTCGCCAGACTGCGCGCATCGACGTCGTCACGGCTGTACTGATATCCCTTGAGGTCCGCAGCGCGGACACCGGCAACGCGGAGCTGATCGTACTCGTTGTACTTGCCGATCCCGGCGAATGCGATGCGGTCGTAGATCTCGCTGACCTTGCGCAGGGTGTTCGAGGGGTTCTCGGCGACGAGTGCGATCCCGTCTGCGTAACGCAGCGCAACGGCTGCGCGTCCGCGCGCGATGCCCTTGCGCGCGTAGTCGGCGCGGTCTTTCATCACCTGTTCGGGTGCGACGTAGAACGGTTGGCTCATGTGCGCAACCTCATCTCCTCGGCGATGGCGACATAACGGGCGGCGAGGTCGGTGTCGCTGATCCGCTGCCAACCGTCGGACGTGATCGTCGCAATGACGGGATAGATCCCGCGCAGCGCATCCGGGCCACCGGTGGCCGAATCGGCGTCCGCTGCTTCCCAGAGTGCGCGGCAGGCGAGCTCGACGGCCTCGTCGCGGTCCAGCTGTGGGTTGTGGCCGAGCTTGATGACCATGCCGGCGTGGAGGCTGCCCGACCCGGTGGCGACGAACTCGTGCTCCTCGTACCGTCCGCCGGTGACGTCGTAGGCCCACAACCGACCTGTCTCGCGACGCAGGTCGTAGCCGGCGAAGAGAGGAACCACGACCATGCCCTGCATCGCTGCGGGGAGGTTGCCGCGGACCATCATCGACAGCTGGTTGGCCTTGCCCTCGAGGCTGAGGAATGTGCCCTCGACCTTTTCGTAGTGCTCGAGCTGGAGTTGGAACAGCTTGATCATCTCCATCGCCGGGCCCGCGGTGCCGGCAATGGCGACGCCGCTGAAGCGGTCGGCTTGGACGACCTTCTCCATCGTTCGATGACTGATCAGGTTGCCGGATGTCGCCCGGCGGTCGCCGGCCATCACGACACCGTCGAGGTAACGCAACGCGACGCACGTGGTCGCGTGCGGGACGCTGAGATCGGTCATCGCGCCGAGCGGGGCCTCGGTGTGCAGGCCAACACGCTTGAGCAACTCGGGAAAGCTCGCCCCGGGGTCATCCCCCGGGACGAAGAACGGCATCGACATGCGGGTTACTCTCCGCCCTTTTGCACGTAGCTCTTGACGAAGTCCTCGGCGTTGGTCTCGAGCACTTCGTCGATCTCGTCGAGCAGATCATCGAGCTCGGCCTTCAGCTTCTCGCCCTGGGGCGCCGTGGCCGGAGCCTCGGTGACGGTCTCTTCGGTACGGGTGGGAACGGGCTTCTGTTTCTGTGTGCGCTCGGCCATCTGGTCTCTCCCTCGCGTCGTGCGATCTCGTCGGTCTCTGCTGAACGTAGCTGTCTGCGGGTCAGCCTATGAGCCCAATCGGGCGAGCAGTTCGCCCGCCGTGTCGCAGTCGTCGAGCAATGCAGCGACGTGTTCGGCGGTGCCCTTCAACGGTTCCATCATCGGCACCCGGCGCAAGGGATCTCGCCCGATGTCGAACACCATCGAGTCCCAGTTCGCAGCCACGATGTCGTTCGGCCACTTCTGCAGGCAGCGGCCACGGAAGTAGGCGCGGGTCGTCGTCGGCGGCTGCGTCATCGCGGTGCGGACGTCGTCCTCGCTGACGAGCGTCTCCAGCCCCACCCGCTTCGCCAGGCAGCGCTCGGCGCGCAGGTCGTGGTACTGGAGGTCGAGGGCCTTGAGCTTGGCATCGCCGGGGCGCAGGTCGTGACGGGCGGCGAAGGCATCGACGAGGCGCTGCTTGGCGACCCAGTCGACCCACGACGCGACGCTGTCGCGGTCGCTCTCCAGCCCGGTGAGCACGGTCTCCCACCGTGTCAACACGTCGAGGCCGACGCGCTCCCCCACGACCTCGAGGCCGTGACTGCGCTCGTACTTCTTGGCACGTTCGAGGATGGCCCACTGCAGCTCCAGGGCTGTGACCCGCTTGCCCTCGCGCAGCAGGATCGTGCGCGTGAGCGTCGGGTCATGGCTGATCTGGCGGATCGCCGATACGGGGTTGGCGAGGGTCAGGTCCGTGCCGAGCACGTCATCCTCGATCATCGCCAGAACGATGGCGGTCGTGCCGACCTTCAGGTACGTGGAGACCTCGGCCATGTTCGCGTCACCGACGATGACGTGCAGGCGACGGTACTTCTGCGGATCGCAGTGCGGTTCGTCGCGCGTATTCACGATCGGCCGCTTGAGCGTGGTCTCCAGGCCGACCTCCTCCTCGAAGAAGTCGGCGCGCTGGCTGATCTGGTACGGCACGGCCTGGGACGAGGTGTTCGCGAACTCCGAGCCGACCTTTCCGGCACCACAGAAGACCTGGCGGGTCACGAAGTGCGGCGTGATCTGGGTGACGATGCGACCGAACGGCGTGGCCCGGTCGACCAGGTAGTTCTCGTGACAGCCGTAGCTGTTGCCCTTGCCGTCGGAGTTGTTCTTGTAGGTGACGATCTCGCTACCGTCGTGGAGCAGGTGCTTGGCGCGCTCCATGCTCGCCCGCACGATCTCCTCCGCAGCGCGATCCCAGCGCACGATCTCGAGCGCGTCGACACATTCGGGAGTCGAGATCTCGGGGTGGGCGTGGTCCACGTAGTAGCGCGCGCCGTTGGTCAGCACGGCGTTGACGAGCTGCGTCTCGATCTCGGGTGAGAACACATCCTCGTAGCGGAAGCCTCGGGCATCGTTGCCCGGTTGCTCGTCCTCGAAGTCCCAACCGACCTTGCGCAACACCCCGCTGACGTAGGCGTTGATCAGCACACTGGAGGCAGATACCGGGTTGGACTCCGCGCCGCGGACCTGGATGCCGTATTCGGTCTCGATCCCGCACACCTTGGCGATCGCCATGCGCGGAACCTTATCTCGTCGGGACTGGCCTCCGGCGGTGGAGGCCTTCGGCAATTGCGCCTTTGGCTGCTCCCTCCAGCGGCTCGTCGCTGGCGCTCCCACGCCGCCGACCAGTCACAGGTATTGGCCGGTACCGACTCGTTCGATTGCCCGGCCACCTTCGACTGCCGCGGCGGCCTTGCCCTCGTTGACCAGGGTGCGGATGAAGACGATGCGTTCGCCCTTCTTGCCGCTGATCTTGGCCCAGTCGTCGGGGTTGGTGGTGTTCGGCAGGTCCTCGTGCTCTTTGTACTCCTGGCGGATG
>JANXUX010000166.1 GCA_025351965.1 Actinomycetes bacterium
GGCCGGCGGGGGTCCACGAAGCGGTCGACACCGACCGTGGGGCACGGTGGCAGACGATCGTCGGCGAGGTGATCAGATGGTCGTCATCCAGTTCGAGAGCCCCGCTCACCCCTTCGCCGACTGATGGAGAACCATCGTGACCGTCACTGACCTGTTCCTGCCCGAGCCCGAGGTGCGAGAGGTGTTCTGCACGATCATCTCCGTCGACGACCACGTCGTCGAGCCGGCGCACACGTTCGAGGGCCGCCTCCCCGCGCTGCTCCAGGACCGCGCCCCGCGCATCGTCGAGACGGCCCAGGGCCATCAGGTCTGGGAGTTCGAGGGCGAGCGCTACACCCAGGTCGGGATGAACGCCGTCGCCGGACGGCGCCCGGAGACCGTGCAACTCGAGCCGTTCCGATTCGATCAGATGCGGCCCGGTTGTTACGACGTCGACGCCCGCGTGCACGACATGGACATCAACGGGGTCTGGGCGTCGGTCAACTTCCCGTCGCAGATCACCGGGTTCTGCGGCCGCGTGTTCTTCAACGTCGCCGACCGTGACCTCGGCCTGGCCACGATCCGGGCCTGGAACGACTGGTTGTACGAGGAATGGTTCCTCGCCCATCCCGACCGCATCGTCCCGCTCGGCATCACCTACCTGGCCGACCCGACGCTCGCGGCCGAGGAAATCCGCCGCAACGCAGGACGCGGCTTCACATCGGTGACGTTCCCGGAGCGACCCCACGCGATCGGCCTGCCCTCGCTGTGGGACCGGGACCATTGGGACCCGATCATCCAGGCGTGCGTCGACACCGACACGGTCATCTCGCTACACGTCGGCAGCTCGGGCCTCAACGTCGCGCCGGCCGGCGCACCGTCGCTCCAGCTCGGAGCAACGCTGTTCGGCCAGCAGTCACTCGGCGCGTGCGCGGAGTGGTTGTGGTCGGGCTACCCGTACCGTCACCCGACGCTGAAGATCGCGATGAGCGAGGGCGGTATCGGCTGGGTGGCGATGCTCATGGACCGGCTCGACAACATCGTCGACCGGTCCGGCTACGGCCTCGGTTGGGACGTGCGCCCGGCCGACGTGCTGCGCCGCAACTTCTGGTTCTGCACCATCGACGACCCGTCGACCATCGTGACCCGTGACCGGATCGGCGTCGAGAACATCATGGTCGAGGTCGACTACCCGCACGGTGACTCGACCTGGCCGAACACCCAGCAGGTCATCCGCGACGCCTGGGGCCACATCCCCGCCGATGAGCTGCGGATGATGTGCAGCGAGAATGCTGCGGCGCTGTACCGCCACCCCCTCCCGGCACAGGTGCTGCCGATGCGCTGACGCGTTGCGCCGCTCGGGAGGTCGTGCACGTGGGGACAATGTCGCTGGAGCGTGCAACGACATCGCCCTCACCTCGAGCAGCGCCGACAGTCCGCTCGATTCCACGAGCCGTCAATCGCACCTGACCGCCCGTCAGCTCAGCCTGACGAATCCGCCAGAACGCACATGTTCCGGGAGCGTCTGGCGGTGATTGCGTCCGGAGGAAAACATCTCAGTCTGGCCGGCCGCCAGCCGCGGCAGTGGATCCCGGCCGAGCCCACGCCCGTCGAGCAGATGTCGTCCATCGCGGCCCGGCGAAGCCGGTGGACACCCGGAGCCCGGATCGGCCGATCAGTCGTACCCATCAGCGACCTCCGGAACCACCCGACCGTGCGGGGTCAGCGCCATGCCGGCGCCAGGCGCACGACCTGAACCGGGAAGCCGTTCACCGCGGCGTTGCCCGAGGGGACGTCGACGAGCGTGCCCGGCGCGAGGAGGTTGCTGTTCACACCTGCGTGCGCGCCGGCGACGGCGAGCTGCGTGCCTTCCCGGTCGTGGCCCCAGCCGTGGGGCAGGCTGACGACTCCCTGGCGGATCTCGTCGCTGATCTCGACTGCAGCATCGACCGTACCGACCTCGGAGGTGACGCTGACCATGTCGCCGTTGGTCACGCCGAGCTCACTCGCGTCGTGGGGGTGCACGATCAGCGTGCACCGCGGGCGACCCTTCACGAGCACGGTCACGTTGTGCATCCAGGAGTTGTTGGAGCGCACGTGGCGACGCCCGATGAGGACGAGGTTCGGACGCGGCTGACCGAGCCGTGCGTTCAGCCTCGGGATGTCGCCGAGGATGTTGTCGTGGGCCAGCTCGACATCGCCCGACGTGGTGCGCAGGATGTCGTCGATGCACGGCACCATCGGACCGAAGTCGATGCCGTGCGGATGGTCGGTCATCAGTGCATCGAGGGTGAGGCCGCCGGGGCGCGCCCCGTAGCCGTCACCCCACGGTGACATCCGGATCGTGAGGTCGACGATGCGATCCGGTCCGCGGAACGTCGTCATCTCGGTGACGTCGGCCGCAACGACTCCGTGGCGTGCCGCGCGCTCGGCGAAGAGCACGTCGTCGAACGCGTCGACGTCGACATCGGCGGCGGGGATCCCGGCCAGGATCGCGCCGAGGCGGATGAGGATCTCCCACTCGTGCGGACGGTCGTCGCGCGGGAAGATCGCCGGTGACCACCGTGCCCCGCTGCGCACGGCGAACGCCCACAGCGCCTCGTCGCAGTGCGGCTGCTCCAGCGCCGACAGACCGGGAAGGATGACGTGGGCGTGGCGCGATGTCTCGTTGATCCAGTTGTCGACGCTGATCATCGCGTCCAGCAGCGGTAGCGCTTCCTCGAGCCGGCCGGCGTCGGGGGCCGACAGCGCCGGGTTGCCGGCCATCACCACGAGACCTCGGACCCGACCCTCACCGGGTGTTGCGATCTCCTCGGCGAGGCACGACAGCGGCGCCTGGCCGAGTACCTCCGGAGCATGTCGGACCCGGGTGTGCCAGCGCGGCCCCTTCATCGGTCCGCGGCGACGCGCTGTGCGCGAGATTGCGGCGATCGCAGGCGTCGGGAACATCGCGCCGCCGGTCACATCGAGGTGGCCGGTGAGGACGTTGACGACGTCGACGGCCCACGACGCCAGTGTGCCGAACTCCTGGTTGCACAGCCCGATCCGCCCGTAGACGACGGCTCGCTCGGTGGTCGCCAGCTCGCGGGCCAACGTGCGGATCCGCTCGGCCGGCACGCCACAAGCATCGGCGACCGCCTCGGGGGTGAAGGCGTGCGCAGCGGCGAACACCTCGTCGATGCCTCGAACCCGCCCGTCGAGCGTTCCGAGCCGGACGAGTCCCTCGGTGTCGAGCACGTTGATGACGGCGAGCAGGAACGCAGCGTCCATACCGGGGATGATCGAGATCCACTCGTCGGCACGCTCCGCGGTCCCGGTCCGTCGGGGATCGATCACGATCGTGCGTCCGCCGCGCTCGCGGATCTTGTCGATCTCGCCGAGGATGTCCGGACATGAGAACAGCGACCCGTTCGACGCGTGCGGGTTGGCGCCCATGACCACGAACAGATCGGTGCGATGGATGTCGGGGACCGGCAGGCTCCACGCATTCCCGAACAACTGGGCGCAGGCGACGTTCTTCGGCCACTGATCGACCGTACCGGCGGACCAGATCACCGGCATGCGCGGGATGCCGACCACCGCCCCGGTGTAGCGGCTCAGCGAGTAGTTGTGGACGGCTGGGTTGCCGATGTATGCCGTGATCGCGCGGATCCCGTCCTGCTCCAGGATCGGCCGGACCAGCTCCTCGCAGCGCATGAACGCCTCGTCCCACGTGACCTCACGCCAGACATCCCCCTCACGAACCATCGGGACGCGAACCCGGTCCGGATCGTGATGGAGATGGCCGAGCGCCGCTCCTTTGGGGCAGAGGAAGCCCTTGCTCCAGACGTCGGCACGGTCGCCACGGACGCGAGTGACGCGATCGCCGGTCGTCTGGATCTCGAGACCGCACATCGCCTCACACAGCGGACACGTCCGCAGGTGGGTCCGCACTGTGGCGTCCACGTCGTCGTCCACGGCGCTGTTGCCCTCGACTTCGTCGCTCACGGAAGCGGACGGTACATCCGGGCGAAGCTGCCCGTGCAGCCGGACAGTCATCCTGGTAGATATTCAGGAAATGAAGTACAGGTGATATGCTGATCGGTGGGTGGCACACCGCTCGTCGCGACGACGGGTTGTCCGACGAGAGGAGGCGACGAATGCTCGACACGGACATCGCAGCACTACGCGCCGCAAACGCTCGCACCCAGGCGATCATCGCCCACTCCCACGATGTGGTCATGTTCTTCCAACCCGATGGGACGATCGAGTGGGTCAGCCCTGCCTCGGAAGAACAGTTCGGCGTGCCGATTGCTGAATTGATCGGCCGGAACGGACTGGCGATGGTGCATCCCGATGATCAGGAGCGGGTGTTCGCCGACTTCGCCTCCATCACGGAACTGGGCGACCATGTCCGTATCGAGTTCCGGATCATCGATGCGTCGGGATCGGTCCGTTGGGTCGACGAGATCGTCACCAACCTGCTCGACGATCCGGATGTCGGTCTGCTCGTCGCCAGTCTCCGTGACGTGACCGACCGGGTCGAGGCCGAGCATGCCGTCCGCTTCCAGGCGCGGTTGCTCGGCGCTGTCGGCCAGGCCGTGGTGGCACGGGACAACGACGATCTGGTCACCTACTGGAATCGTGCTGCCGAGCTGTTGTACGGCTGGAGCGCGGAGGAGGCCGTCGGTCGACCACTGAGCTCGTTCCTGCGCGCGGCGGACGGATCCGCGGCGCTCCCGGTCGAGCTCGAGACGGTGCTCCGAAACGGGGCGTCTTGGGCGGGCGAGTTCCGGCTGGAGCGTCGTGACGGGACGCCGCTGCCGATCTTTGCGACGAACACCCCTGTCCTGGACGACAACGGGCTGATCGTCGGGACGATCAGCGTGTCCTCCGACATCAGCGAGCGAACGGCACTGCTGGACCGTATCGAGACCGATCGGCACCGCCTCGCCGATGCGCAGGCATCGGCTCGTCTGGGCAGCTTCGAGATCGACTGCGCGACCGGACGAGTGCGCCGCTCCGCAGCGCTGTGCCGGATCCTCGGGGTCGACGAGTTCGTTCCTGAGTTGCTGTCCCTCGACCCGGTGCACGTCGACGACCGCGCGATGGTCCGGTCGGCGCATCGCGAAGCGATGACGGGAAGCGAGATCGAGCTGGAGCACCGCATCGTCCGGCCCACCGGCGAGGTGCGTTGGGTCCGCTCACGCATCGACGCTCGCGAGGGCGGCCGGATCGCCGGCACCATGCTCGACATCACCGAGAGCCACGAGGCCGAGCTCGTGCTCATCCATCAGGCCACACGCGACCTGCTGAACCGGGCTGCCCAACCGTGCCGACGTGGTCGAGCAGTTGCAGACGGCGCTGGCGCACGCCGGCCGCCGGAACCGTATCGCCCTGGCCCTTCTCGACATGGACCGGTTCAAGCAGATCAACGAGGCAGTCGGCCATGCCACCGGCGATGCCGTCCTCAAGTCCGCTGCTGCGCGGTTGGTCGATGGCCTCCGCCCGGATGACATCGTCGCCCGGATCGGTGGTGACGAGTTCGTTCTCGTGCGCTGCAACCTGCAGACGCTGGAGCAGGCAACTGCGTTCGCAGAGGAAGCCCGATCAGCGCTCGGCGTGGCTCTCGACGTCGGCGGGCGTTCCTTCCAGGTGACGGCCAGCATCGGGGTCGCGCTGAGCACGGCATCGGACACGCCAGACTCGCTGCTGCGCGACGCCGATGACGCGATGTGTCAGGCGAAGCAGGACGGCAGGAACCGGATCACCGCGTTCGACATGCGAGCCCGCCAGCGTGCGCACCGCCGACAGAGCATCGCCCAGGCAATGGCCCAGGGATTGGAGCGGCACCACTTCCACCTCGAGTACCAACCGGTGTTCGAACTGCCGCATCGTCGGGTCGTCGGGTTCGAGGCCCTGCTGCGCTGGGAGCACCCGGTGTTCGGCTCGATCTCACCGAGTGAGTTCATCCCGATCGCCGAAGCGAGCGGGATGATCGTGCCGCTCGGCGACTGGGTGCTGGAGGAGGCGATCCATCAGCTCGCCGCCTGGCAGGGTGCATCCGATGTCGACAACGGACTGTGGATGGCCGTCAATCTTTCCGCCGACCAGTTGCGCCAGCCGCAGCTCGTCGAGCGGATCGCGGGCCTGATCGCACGCGCCGGAGTGATGGCCGGGACCGTTCATCTGGAGATCACCGAGAGCTCGCTGATGGACCGTGTCGACAATGCCATCGAGATACTCACGGCGCTGCGCGCCCTCGGTACGCGCATCAGCATCGACGACTTCGGCACCGGATACTCCTCGCTCAGCTATCTCAGCCGGCTGCCCGTCGACATCATCAAGATCGACCGGTCGTTCGTCGAGGGGTTGGGTGAGGGGCGACCGGACACCCTCATCGTGCGGGCGATCATGGCGCTCGCGGCGACCCTCGACCTGCACGTCGTCGCCGAAGGCGTCGAGCGCGCGGAGCAGGCCGACCTGCTGACCGAGCTCGGGTGCGAGTTCGGCCAGGGATTTTTCTGGAGCCGTTCACTCCGGCCGCAAGAGGCCCGGCGCTGGATCGACGTGGTCAGTCGGGTCGGCTGACGGCTCGTTCGGACGGCCGCTACAGACCGGCGAGCAAGAGGTTGCGGATCTCGTCGTCGCCGTACATCCCGGACGTGCCGAGCGCGTACGCACAGTGCATCTCGAGGACGCCGCCGTCGAAGTTGATGCTCATCGAGCCGGTATCGGCGACGTTGGCAAGCTTGATCAGGGTGAGGCCCTCGCGCACGGCTTGGCGACCCATGTCGTCCTGACAGATCACCCGCAGGGCCATGTTGAGACGATGGCACGAGAGGTTGTCGATGAAGTTCAACCCGGCCGCATCGTGAGCGAGGGACTCCCAATCGATCTCGTAGGGGATTGGTGCTCCGCAGATCTCCTCGATCTCGCGAACACGCTCCGGGATCGTCACCTCTTTTAACTCCTTGATCCGGCGTCGCTCGTCCAAACCCATGTCATTCCTCCATAGCTGGCGCCCAGGCGGGGCGAAGGCCATCGTCGGCGCTCCGGGCCGTCGGGTCATGAGTAACACGTACTCATTCGCGGTGGTCGGCTGTCGACCGACAGCGTCGTGCCGTTATGGTCTGTGCGATGGGCGGGCAGGACGAGGCGGTCGGGACGATCATGCCGCCGGAGGACTCGATCGACCATGTGCTCGTTGTCGGATCGAGCGGCGGCATCGGCCGCTGGATGATCCAGTCGATCCTCGGTGGCCGTCGCTGGGCGAGCGCGACGCTGTGCGACCAGCTCGGCAACGTCGACATGCTCGCCGAGCTCGGTACAGCGCTGTCCGACCACGTCACGGTCGCGTATTCGATGGAGTCGAGCCCGGGCGAGTTCTTCGACGCCGACGGTGACCGACCGATCACCACGGTCGCGTCCCGCACCGTCGCGCTCGTCGCCGTTCCGGCCGAGGCCCGGCCCGGTGTCGCCCGCTGGCTCGCCGGCCTGACCGTCGCCCCGGATCAGGTCGTGGTGTCCGGCGCCCCGCTGGAGGGCATCACCGATGCGCTCGTGGTGCTGCCCGACTCCGTCGTGCGATACGGGTTGCACCCGTTGTTCGACATCGACATCACCCATCCGTTCGGGCAGATCGTCGTCGTGTCCCCGCTCACCGTCGACAGCCCGGAGCCGCGCTGGCTGATCGAGCTGCTCGAGCGCGTCGGCGCGTTCGTCAACTTCGACGCGGCACGTCACCACGACGACGCGATGAACTTCGTTCAGACGCTGACTCACCAGGTGCTGTTGTCGTTCGTGCAATCGCTGGTGGATTCCGAGCTCGACCTGCGCGAGGAGCTGTGGAACTTTCGGACACCGCTGTTCGAGTCGCTGCTCAGCCTCGCCACACGGGTGCTGTCCGAACGCGGCCAGGCCAACGTCGCCCGAATTCAGATCTCCAGCCGCTCGGACGAGATTGCGGCCGCATTGGAGCATGCGACCCGGCGTGTCGCTACGGTCGTCGGCTCGGGCGACGAGCACGCCGTCGAGGACCTCGTCGCGCACCTGCGGGCATCGTTCGGTGCCGACTTCTTCCCCACCATCGCGGCCGCGGCGACAGCGTCGGTGAACGCGGTCCAAGCCAGCCGGCTCGAGATGGCCCGCCGGCGAAGCACCGCCGAACTGACCGGGATCCGTATGGTCGGTCGGCCGGATTCGTTGCGCGTCGGCCGCATCACTCACGTGTCATCGGATCAGCTGGAGATGGACGAGTTGCTCGTCGGCAAGCGTGGCAATGCTGCGCTGCTCTCGGGGCCAGGCATCGAGAACGCGCGCAAGGCGGGGTTGAACGGCACACCCCGGCACACCCGCTTCTCCCTCGGCAGAATCGAGCTGCTGCGTTCGGACGAGCTGGAGGCGGCGCTCGACGCCTGGTTGGCGAGCCTCACCCGCGACGTGCGGTTCCTGGTGCCCGAGTCGATCGGCGGTGAAGGCGTCATCGCGCTCATCCGCCAGGACACCGCCGTGCAGACGGCCGAGGTCTGCGAGGATGTCGTGCGGACCGGCCAGCGGTCGGTGATCGTGCGGATCACGATGCGCGTGGACATCGATGCCGAGGAGCTGATCGAGGCGCTGCGCCGCCGAGTGAACGCCGCGTACGCGTGGCCACACGGGGTCTCGCTGCGAGCCCGCGGGGCGGCGATCGTGAACTACCTGGGGCCGGCCGGCACGTTCTCGGCTGCCGCGGCTGTGCACTGCGCAGAAGCGGCCGGCCTCGTCGAGGCGCGCCTGGTGCCGCATGCTTCGTTCCCCGACGTGTTGGCCGCAACGGGCCCGGACGCCCTCGCAGTGCTGCCG
>JANXUX010000216.1 GCA_025351965.1 Actinomycetes bacterium
CGGCGGCCTCGGGCTCGCAGCGGCATCGGGTCGGACCCTGGAGGGAACCCTGAGCGTCGGCGACATCACCGGCTATCTGCTCTATCTGCTCCTCAATGTCCTCGGAGGCGTCGCGGTCGGAGCGCTGGTGCAGAACTCCGCCGCAGCCATCGCCGCCTACTTCGTCCTCAACCCCGCGTTCGCGCTGCTCGGCACCGCATCGACACTGGTCGCCGACTGGATCGATACGGCGACGACCTGGAACTGGGTGCTCGACAACGACTGGGGCGGTCACATTCCGCAGATCTCGGTCTCGACCCTGTTCTGGGTCGTGATCCCGCTCGCCGCCGGCGCCGTCCGAACCCTGCGCCGCGACGTCGGCTAGTCGATTCGCCCTCGATCCAACCCCCTTCCACACGATCACAGAGAGACAAGACCCATGCATCATCACCATCATCACCACCGCCGCGGCCGACTCGCCGCCACCCTCCGCGGCCTCGCAGCCGTCGCTTCTGCCGGCCTCCTTGCTGCCGGGTGCGCATCGGAGCAACCATCCGCGACCTCGCCGACGGCCACCCCGCCGAACGCGGCCGCGCCCACGACCACGGCGACATCGACATCGACATCGACGAGTTCGACATCGACATCGACATCGACACCGTCGCTCACGGACGCGGCGCCGGGCAGCCACGCGGTCGGCTATCGCGTCATCACCACGTCCCGCGGGCACGAGCAAGCGCTGACGGTACGAGCGTGGTACCCCGCCATTCCTGCCGACGCCGAGCCCGGGCCGATCGAGTACACCGCGCCAAACAAGTTCGGCGAACAGATCACGCCCGGCGAGCAGATCACCAGCGTCGGCAGAGCGCTCGAGGACGCTCAACCGGAACAGGCCGATGAGCCGTATCCGCTCGTGGTCTTCTCCCATGGCTTCGCGCTGAGCCCGATTGTGTACAGCACGCTGGTGGAGCACTACGCGTCGCAGGGATATGTCGTGCTCGCGCCCGAACACAACGAAAGCTTCGACGGATCACTCACCGGATTCTGGGAGGAGTTGATCGACAGGCCGGTCGACGTCCGTCGAACCATCGATCTCGCAGGGCAACTGACCGAACCCGGAGCACCGCTGGGCGGAATGATCGACCTGGACAAGGTCGCCGTCGTCGGCCACTCATACGGCGGGTACACCGCGCTCGCGGCTGCCGGCGCGCGGTTCGATTTCGCCGCCTACAAGGCCCGCTGCGCGGCATTGACAGCAGATGATCCCCTCAACTTCTTCTGCGCTCCCATTCCCAACGAATCGGACATGGCCACGCGAGCCGGACTCGACGAGGTCCCCTCCGGACTGTGGCCGTCTTTCGGAGACCCGCGAGTCAAGGCCGCCATCTCGCTCGCAGGCGACGCGTACCCCTTCGATCAGCGGGGCCTCGCGGAACTCGAGGTTCGCATCATGGCCATGGGCGGAACGATCGACGACGGCACTCCCTACGAGTGGGGCGCGAAACTCACCTACGACCACGCAGGAAGCGCGAGCAAGACGCTCATCACCTTTCCCGGCGCAGGCCACATGCTTTTCCTCGATCCGTGCGAGAACCTTCCCTGGGTCGAGAACTCCGTCTACCGCGACGCGATCTGCACCGACGCCGTCTGGGACACACGGCCTCTCGACGTCGTCATGCACTACACCACAGCGTTCCTTCGCGACACGCTCGACGCCGACCCCGCAGCTCGGGCCATCCTCGCCGGCCAGCAGCCAGACCTCGACAACGTCGAGTACAACACAACAAATCAGCCCTGACAGGCGATCAGCCAACCGAACGACGCGAGGTGAGCCGATGCCGGTTTCTTCACGACATCCAACGAGCGGTTCGAGACAGGCTCCAGTTCACGGGTCGGTATCCGCGCTCGATCTTCGAGCTCGACGTGTGAGGTGCGTGCGTTCGCCGAGAGAGCCGGCGGCGTGCCCGAGGGGTGCGCTCGATGTCGTCGTCCGGCAGGATTACGGTGATCTCAGCGACGGACGGAGCTCTCGTTGGCACTCGGGCAGCACTTTTCGTCGGTCACTGGCGGTCATTCACGTTGCGGCTTCGACTTTCCCAGAACTGCGCACGCAGGTCCTTCTTGAGGACCTTGCCCGTGGCGTTGCGAGGGAGCTCGGTCGGATGCACGAAGAGGGCGGATGGGATCTTGAACGCAGCGAGCGTGCCGGTGAGGAAGGTGCGCAGGCCGTCGACGTCGAGCGTCGCCCCCGGCTGGAGCGTGACCACTGCAGCGACCTCCTCCCCCAGGTGCGGGTCAGGCAGGCCGATGACCGCGACGTCGACGACGTCGGGGTGCTCGAAGATGGCGGCCTCGACCTCGGCGCAGTAGACGTTCTCGCCACCGCGTAGCACCATGTCCTTGATCCGGTCGACGACGTAGACGTAGCCGTCGTCAGCGATGCGGGCCGCGTCGCCGGTGTGGAACCAACCGTCGGTGAACGACTCGGCGGTTGCCTCGGGCTTGTTCCAATAGCCGCGCACGTTGTTCGGGCCACGAACCCACAGCTCGCCGACGCTGCCATTCGGCAGGTCGTTGCCGTCCTCGTCGACAACGCGCACGTCCGTGACCGGCATCGGCAACCCGACGCTGTCCTTGTGCTCGAAATAGCCGGTGCCAGAGTTGGCGATGATCGCCGACGTCGTCTCCGTCAGGCCGTAGCCATTGGCCGGCGAGACCTTGCCGCCGAAGTCGGTCTCGATCTTGGCGATGCTGTCCGGCGGCACCGGCGAACCGCCCTGGGAGATGCCCGACAGCCGGCTCAGGTCTCGCGTCGCGGCGTCGGGATGGGCGAGCATCGACCGGATCACCGTCGGCACTCCGGCCACCGTCGTGGCCCCTTCTCGCTCGACGATCTCGAGCGCGTCGGCGGCGTCGAAGCGGTACTGAGTGACGATCTCACCTCCGGCGGCCGTCAGCACGCAGATACCGGTCACACCGGCGATGTGGAAGAACGGGAACGTCCACAGTGCGACCGGACGACCGCCGGGCTCGGTGCCCTCAGGTGGCGGGCCGGCCATGATCGACTGCATCGCCCCGCCGACGATGGTGTTGAAGACGTTCGTGATGTGGTTGCGGTTGGAGCCGATGGCTCCCTTGGGCACGCCGGTCGTTCCGGACGTGTAGAGGATCGTCGCGTCGTCGTCGGGGGCGATCTCGACCACCGGCAACGACGCCGGGTCGGGACCGGTCATCACGTCCGACCACGTCACGTGTCCGGTGTCCAGCGCGACCTCGGGGCGGACCACGACCACGACCGGGATCTCGAGCCGATCGAGGATCTCTCCGCGGACCCGCTCGTACCGCTCACCGTCGGCGAGCAGCGCGGTCGCGCCCGAGTCCGACAGGCCGTACTCACTCTCGGATCCGGTCCACCACGCGTTCATGCTGACGACCACCGCGCCGAGCGACTGCACCGCCCAGAACGACAGCACCCACTCGGGATAGTTGCGCATCGCGATCGCGACACGGTCGCCCCGCCCCACGCCGCCGGCTGCGAGATGAGCGACAAGCGTGCGCACCTGCCGGTGCGCCTCGGTGTAGGTGATCCGCTGATCCTGAAAAACGAGGAAATCGACGTCACCGTGGCGTTCTGAGCCGACCCAGACGTCACGCAGGCTGCCAGGCGCCGTCGAGTACACGCGCAGCGTCTGGCCGCCGATGTCGGCCGTCCCGATCGCGAACGGGCCGGCGGGTCCGGTGAGGATGGCGAGGGCTTCAGCGCGAGTCGGCATCGGCGGACGGTACCCGAACCAGGACGACGACGAGCGAGCCGAGCAGGACCAGCGCGCCACCGACCGCGGTGACGACCGGGGCAGCACCGACCGAGATCGAGCGCCGCTCTGGAACCGCAGCAGCCACCGCCAGGCCCAGCGCTGCGGCGTACGACCCGCCGACGACTCCGAACCCGGTGGCGACCCAACGCTGACGCCACCATGCGGCCACCACGGCGCACGTCATCAGCAACGGCATCAGCGGCCAGGCGCGGACGAGCCAGCTGATCGCACCCCCAGGGGCGAATCCGAGCCGGGCGATGAGCCCGAGGATGTCGTAGCTGGATCGGCCGACACGACCCGACGTCAGCCAGTCCCCGAACGACCCGGCGACGGCACAGACGGCACCGACGGTCATCATCGCGGACCCGATGAGCAGCCTGTTTTGCGATGCTCGCACTCCTGCAGCGTAGGTTGCGGTGATGTCCGGCACCGCAGCACCTTTCACCTCGACGCGCGCCCCGGGCGCGATGGTGGCCTCAGCAGACCAGCTTGCGACACAGGCGGGGATGGCGGCGCTGGCCCTCGGCGGCAACGCCGTCGACGCCGCGATCGCAACCAATGCCGCGATCGCCGTGACCGGCCCACACCTGTGCGGCATGGGCGGCGACCTCTACGCACTGGTCCACGACGGACATCAGGTCCACGCCCTCAACTCGACCGGTCGCGCCGGCGCCGGGAGCAGCTCGGCACAGCTCCGCGCCGAGGGATTCACCGAGATGCCGTTCCGACACGACGCGCGCACAGTCACGGTCCCGGGGTGCGTCGACGGATGGGCGGCGTTGCACGAGCGGTTTGCCCGCTTGCCGATGGCCGTACTGCTCGCGCCCGCGATCCGCCTCGCCGAGGAAGGCTTCCCCGCGTCGCCGCTGTTGGTCGGGGTCATGGCGTCACTCGACGACCAGGCCCGCGAGAACCTGCACGAGCTCGTCAGCCAAGCCCGACGTCCCGGTGCGATCGTCCGCCGCCCGGGTGCCGGCCGTGCGCTGCGCGCGATCGCCGAGGGTGGTCGTGACGGCTTCTACATGGGTGAGTTCGGGTCCGGCCTGCGCAGCCTCGGTAACGGCCTGTACAGCGAGGACGACCTGAGCACGCCCGGCGCCGAATGGGTGACCGCGCTGTCCCAAGTGGCGTTCCACAAGGTGCTCCACACGATCCCGCCGAACTCGCAGGGCTACCTCACCCTCGGTGCCGCAGCACTGGTCGATCTCCTCGGCCCGCCGGCCGATCCCGATGACGCACAGTGGGCGCACCTGCTGATCGAGGCCGCGACGATCGCGGGGCACGACCGCCCAGCGGTCCTGCACGACGGCGCCGACGGTGATGCACTGCTCGCGCGGATCCTGCGTGACGCAGACCGG
>JANXUX010000273.1 GCA_025351965.1 Actinomycetes bacterium
AGACGAGACACACCGTCTACGAGACACCGATCACGCTGACCCCGCAGCACACCGTCGGGGATGCGCTCGGGTTGATCCACAAGCGATCGCACGGCGCGATCGTGATCGTCGACGACAAGACCCGACCGATCGGGATCTTCACCGAACACGACGCCGCAGGGTTCGACCGGTTCACGCAGTTGCAGAACGTGATGAGCCGCGACCTGATCACGCTCTCTGCTGACGTCAGCGCGAGCGAGATCTTCGACCGGTTGTCCGGCCAACGGCTGACGGTTGCGCCTGTCGTCGACGACGACGGTCGCCTACTCGGCTGCGTCACGCGGAAGGGTGCGTTGCGGAGCACCATCTACAAGCCTGCTGTCGACGCCCAGAACCGCTTGATGATCGCTGTCGCCGTCGGCATCAACGGCGACCCCGCCACGCGGGCCAAGGCCTTGATGGACATGGGTGTCGACGTGCTCGTCATCGATACCGCGCACGGCCATCAGACCCGCACGCTGCGCGCCATCGAAGAGGTCCGCTCCATTGCCGCCAGCGTGCCGATCGTGGCCGGCAACATCGTCACCGTCGAGGGCACACGCGCTCTGATCGACGCCGGGGCCGACATCCTCAAGGTCGGGGTCGGCCCCGGTGCGATGTGCACGACCCGCATGATGACAGGCGTCGGCCGCCCGCAGTTCACGGCCGTTCTGGAATGCGCGGCTGAAGCAGCACGACACGGCAAGCACGTCTGGGCCGATGGGGGAGTGCGGTACCCGCGCGACGTCGCTCTAGCGCTTGCTGCGGGCGGTGCCAGCGTGATGCTCGGGTCGTGGTTCGCCGGCACCTACGAGTCAGCGGCTGACACGCTGCGATCCCCGGACGGCCGGCTCTACAAGGAGAGCTTCGGCATGGCCTCCAACCGCGCCGTCAAGAACCGGACCCGGTTCGAGACGCCGTTCGAGCGGGCCGCCAAGGAGCTCTTCGAAGAAGGCATCAGCACCTCGCGCATGTACCTCGACCCGGAGCGCCCCGGTGTGGAGGACATCATCGACCAGATCGTCGCCGGTGTGCGATCGTCCTGCACCTACGCCGGTGCGGCGACCATTCCGCAGTTCCACGAGCGCGCAGTCGTCGGCGTGCAGAGCGCTGCCGGGTACGAGGAAGGGCGCCCGCAGGGCACCAGCTGGTGAGAGTCATCGCCATCGACGGCCCGGCCGGGGCGGGCAAGTCCACCATCGCCAAGGCGCTCGCCGCCCGCCTCGGGCTGGAATACCTCGACACCGGGGCGATGTACCGTGCCGTCACGTGCGCGGCGCTTCAGCGCGACATCCCGGTCGATGATCTGTCGGCCGTTACCGAGCTCGCCCGGACGATGGCGCTCGATGTCGACGACCGTGGCGTGATCGTCGACGGCGTGGACGTCACGAGCGCGATCCGGACGCCCGAGGTGACCGAGTCCGTGCGCTGGATCGCCTCGAACAGTGACGTCCGCACAGAGCTCCGGAACCGCCAGCGCGAATGGGCGGATGCGCACGGCGGCGGTGTGATCGAAGGGCGCGACATCGGCTCGGTCGTCTTCCCCGATGCCCGCCTCAAGCTGTACCTGACCGCGTCGCCACGTGTGCGCGCAGAGCGCAGGGTTGCCGAGGCCGGCGGCGATGTCGACGAGATCGAGCGGGCGATTGCGAGCCGAGACGACAGTGACACCAGCCGTGCCGACGGACCGTTGCGTGAGGCGGAGGGATCGCGCGTTGTCGACACGACCGGTCTGGACATCGACCAAGTACTGGAAGCGATCGTCAGGCTGCTAGAAGAGAACGAGTGAGCAAGGTCGACGTGTACCTCGCCAAGCAGTCATTGCTGAGCAAGGCCAACTACCAGTTCTGGAAAGCGATGACGACGGGCACGACGCGGATCATCACGCGGATGCACGTCGAGGGCCGCGAGAACGTGCCCAAGACGGGCAGCTTCGTGCTGGCGCCGATCCATCGCAGCTACATCGACACACCGATCTCGGCGGTCGTGACCTCCCGACGGCTGCGCTACATGGCCAAGGACTCGATGTGGAAGAAGCCGTGGTTCGGTTGGCTGATCTCGTCGGTCGGCGGGTTTCCCGTCTCGCGCGGCACCACCGACATCGAGGCGCTGAAGCGATGCTTCCTGCTGCTGGACCAGGGTGAGCCGATCGTGATGTTCCCCGAGGGCGAGCGCAAGTCCGGCCCCATCGTGCAGCCGCTGTTCGAGGGCGCGGCGTATGTCGCGGCCCGCGGCAAGGTGCCCATCATCCCCGTCGGCATCGGCGGGTCGGAAATGGTGATGCCCCGAGGCGCGAAGTTCATCCACCCGCACAAGGTGCGTGTGATCGTCGGCAAGCCGATCCATCCCGTCATTCCCGAGAACGGGCGCGCCCTGCGTAGCGAGGTCAAACGGCTCACCGCCGAACTGCACGACGAGCTGCAGCGCCTGTTCGACGAGGCCGAAGCCGGTCTGCCGGCCAAGCGCCGTCGTCGCTGAGGATCAGCCAGCCCAGTCAGCCGGCCCAGTCAGCCAGCAAAGTAGGCGCCGAGCGCTGCAGCGAGGTACGGCGGATCCTGGACGCCGCACAACTCGCGGGCCGAGTGCATCGACAGTTGGGGTACGCCGACGTCGACGGTGGCGATGCCGAGTGCCGTCGCGGTGAGCGGTCCGATCGTGCTGCCGCACGGCATGTTGTTGCGCGAGACGAAGACCTGCCACGGCACGCCTGCCTGCTCGCAGGCCCGTTGGAACAACGCCGCCGTCGCCGCGCTCGTCGCATAGCGTTGGTTGCTGTTGACCTTGATCGCCGGTCCCTGGTTGACGATCGGGCGGTGGCCGGGCTCGTGGCGCTCGGGGTAGTTCGGGTGCACGGCGTGGGCGTTGTCGGCGGAGATGCAGCTGGACCCCGCGAGCGCGCGGTGCAGCGCGTCGCGGTCCCCGCCCGCCGCGCCGACGATGCGCTCGATCACCGTCGACAGCAGCGGTCCGCTGGCGCCGGTGCTGCTCTCCGAGCCGACCTCCTCGTGGTCGAACAAGGCGACGAGTGATGTGTGGCCACTCGGATCCGAGGATTCGAGGAGCGCATTCGTGGCGGCCCAGCAGCTCAGCTGGTTGTCGAGGCGGGCACTGGCGATCAGCGACTGGTCGGCGCCGATGACGGCGGCCGGCGTCACGTCGAACAGGCACAGCTCCCACCACGCGATCTCGGTGACGTCGACATCGGCCTGCTCGGCCAGCCACATCGCGAAGTCACCACTCGCTGCGGCGCCGGTGCCCCAGATGGGCGTCAGGTGCTGCTGCTTGTCGAGCACCAGACCCTTGTCGTTGACCTCGCGATCGAGGTGGATCGCCAGTTGTGGGACGCGGGCCAGTGGCTCGTGCACCGCCACGTCGACGACGCTGCCGTCACGCAACACGACCCGTCCGGCGATGC
>JANXUX010000300.1 GCA_025351965.1 Actinomycetes bacterium
CTCATTGTCCCTCGTGGGCTACTCGACCAACTGCAAGGTGCTACGTCGATTGACGTTGCCAACCGGGCACGGGAACGAGCCGCTGTCGAACGCCGTGCCGTGGAAGCGGTCATCGCTGCGGAGAATTTGCTGGGCCGGCGATGCGAGGAACAGGCCCACAACAACCCCGGATTCGACATCAAGTCGTTCACAGAGGATGGGCATCTGCTCCTCATCGAGGTCAAAGGAAGGATTGAGGGGGCAGACACCGTCACTGTGACGCGCAATGAGATTCTGACCGGTCTCAACACACCAAGATTCGTGCTCGCGCTCGTCCGGGTGTCACCGCAGGGGTCGGAGCGAGATGTTGTCCGCTATCTACGTCACCCGTTCACGGGCAACGAGGCGACCTACTTCGACATGACCAGCGTCAACTTCACGTGGGACCGCCTTTGGGAGAGATCGACGTCCCCAAGTTGAACGCACACATCTTCCGGCCTCGCCCTCACGCAGGGATGGGGGCCATGCAGCGCTGAACCAGCAACGACGCCTTCGCCTGACGACCCATCCAACTTTGGGCAGGTAGTCGACGGTGGCGACGGCTTCCTCAGTCCGCCCCTAGATCGGCTGCGTGGCCTACGCCTGCGAGACTAGAGACATGAGAGCCTCATCGACCTACACCCACCTCATCTGGGAGTGCCTCTTTCAAGTCGACCGCGATCGGAAGACACTCGACATCGTCGAGACAATTCGGCACTGCAAAGATGGAACGATCATCGAGTGGCTTCAGGACACTACAGAGATGGACCTGAGCTTGATCCTGTCCGACGGTGGTCGAGCGGCCTACGAGCAACTCGTCGAACTGTTTCAGGACTTGAGTACGGTCGACCGTCGTCGAAAGTTCGGTGTTGAGCACGACGGCTATCACCTGCTCATCGCGTTCTGCACGGAGGGCATACAACAGCTCGACCGCTGATGCGCGACCAGCGCTGGATTGGCCTGCAAGGTTTACCGTTGCCGCATGGAAAACCTGGATAGCGAGTGTGCAACATGACTGACCTTGACCCCACTGATGATGTTCACTGCGCCGCTGTGCACGAGGCAGGGCATGCCGTAGCGGGATTTCGATTCGGACTTACCCTCGTGGCGCTCCACATCGATCCCGGTCCTGCGACGTGCCCCGGTAAGTGCGAGTTCGACGAAAACGCCAACCCTTCCGGCCTCGACATGTGGGGCGTCGCGCGCGTTGACCTCGCCACGACTCGCGCTGGCATGGTCGCCGAAGAAATCTTCAGCGGACGCTCACAACACGATGTCTGCGAGGGAGACCTCGAGTGGTCGACCTCAATTGTTGACGGCATGATTCAGGAGGACGCCGCCTTCGATGGTGACGCGCAGATCGCTCGGACGGACGCGTACCTCAGCGTCAGCTTCACCCACGCTTCGTGGCACGCAGTTCAGCTGATAGCCGAGGAACTTGTCCTATACCACCACCTCGACCCGATCCGCGTAATGGAGGAACTGACGGAGTTGCTCGGTCCACCCAAGGCAGGTCTTGACCCCGCCAGTCCGTCCGGGGAGGTTCAGTGAGCGGAGCGCCGACGTCGGAAAGCCCACAGAAAGCTGAAATCGCTACTTGAGGATGATGTCGATTCGCTGGTTGCCGACTTGCTCCTCATCGTCGAGGGCGCCGACGTAGGTGGAGACAAGGGTTTCGACGCTGTGCCCGAGTCGTCGCGCGGTCTCGCCGAGCGGCATGCCGGCGCGTAGCCACGTTGTCGCTGCTGCATGTCGACAGTCGTACACGCGCATCGGCTTCTGGCCAACGGATTCCAGTGCACGATGCCACGCTCGCGCCCAGTTCGAGCCGCTTGGTCGGGTGTCGTTGCGAGTACGGAAGAGCAGTTGGTCAGGCGCGGTCATGCCGTTCTCCTCGATCCACTCGCGCAGCATCGCAACGAGCACGGGTGGGATCGGCACGCTGCGCGGACCGGTCTTGGGTTCGCCCGGTTCATCGAACGAGATGTCGGCCTCGGTGACATCGAGGCGACCCCAACCGTCCCTCGGTAGCTCGGCTGAACGGACACGCAGCATCACGACCTCCGACGGTCGCAGGCCCGCGTAGTACGCAACCGCCGTCATGACTCGATACGTCTTGCTGCCGGGCTGTTGCGTGACGATCGCGTCGATCGCCGCCGCCATAGCGGCCGGGCTCGGCAGTGCACGCACGTCGACGCTTCGTTTGGTCCGCGCGACCTTGCGTCGTGCTCGCGTCTTCGATCGCTGTGGCCACGCGTCCGCTGCAACAGCGCCGGCATCGATCGCCGATTGCACCGAGGCGCGAGCGATGATGCGAATCCGGTTGGTGGTGTTCGCCGCCATCGGCGAACCGTCGAGCTTCAGGCCGAGTCGCCGGTCGATGTCGGCGACGCGCTCTCGATCGAGGTCGCCGAGCGTCAGGCTGTTCTTCGCCATCCACTTCTCGTGCTGCATATCGCGCACGGCTTCGGAGCCCGGTGCGAGCGCGGTGTACAGATAGACGCGCAGACCCTCCGGGGTCTTCGTGCCGTGCTCGGTCGCGATGGTGATGAAGCGAGCGAGCGATTCGGTCGCCGACACACGCGTTCGCGGTTGCCACTCCTGCCACTGTTCGGCGAGCCATCGACGCGACCACTCGGGCACGCGGACGTCGCGCAGCGGTGTCTGCCACGACTCTGGTTCGCCGGTGGTCTCGTCGAATCGTCCGCCGGCCCGGACTGCTTGCATCAGCAGACTTCGGTAGCGGTCAGCCTCGGCCCGAGTGCGGAACGACTTGCCGCGGTGGCGACCGTCGATCGTGTAGCGGACCACCCAGGGCAGCTTTGCCTGCGCGGTGGAGCGGCGGTCCTGAACCC
>JANXUX010000304.1 GCA_025351965.1 Actinomycetes bacterium
GCTGTCCGCAGGCGACCTGTTCGTCGTCGCCGGGTTCCCCGAGGTCGAGATCGGCGACACCATCGCCTCGGCCGAGGCACCCGTCGCCCTGCCCCGCCTGACCGTGGACGAGCCCGTGTTGCGGATGACGTTCGGCGTCAACACGTCGCCGTTCGCCGGCAAGGACGGCAAGTACCTGACCAGCCGTCACCTCGTCGAGCGTCTCGAGAAGGAGCTGCTCGGCAACGTCTCGATCAAGCTCTTCGAGACCGGCTCCCCCGATGTGATCGAGGTCGCCGGTCGTGGCGAGCTCCAGCTGGCCGTGCTCATCGAAGCGATGCGCCGTGAGGGCTACGAGCTGCAGGTCAGCCGTCCCGAGGTGATCACCAAGGAAGTCAACGGCAAGCGCTTCGAACCCCAAGAGCGCGGTGTCTGCGACGTCCCCGACGAGCACGTCGGTACCGTCACCCAGGAGCTCGCTCCGCGCAAGGGTCGCATCACCGATCTTCGTTCCGGCGATGCCGGCCGCACCATCGTCACCTTCGAGTGCCCGTCGCGTGGCCTCATCGGCTTCCGTTCGTTGCTGATGACCGCCACGCGCGGCACAGCGCTGCTGCACCAGCACCATCTCGGCTGGATGCCGTGGGCCGGCGAGATGCCTGACAGCCGTGGCGGCGCGATGGTCGCCGACCGGATCGGCCAGTCGACCGGCTATGCCCTCGACAAGCTCCAGCTCAGCGGCCAGTTCTTCATCGCCCCGGGCGAGCAGGTCTACGAAGGCATGGTCGTCGGTGAGTGTGCTCGTGAGGACGAGATGGTCGTCAACGCCGTGCGCCCCAAGGAGAAGAACAACATCCGTACGCACAGCCATGATGACGCCGTCAAGCTGCCTGCTCCGAAGATCCACACGCTCGAGACCGCGATCGAGTGGATCGCCGACGACGAGCTCGTCGAGGTCACCCCGAAGAACATCCGGATCCGCAAGAAGTGGTTGGCGCTCGAAGACCGACGCAAGTCGAACAAGAAGGTCAAGGTTTGATCTCGCTGCTCTGACCGTCACTGGGAGGCTGGCGTCGCCGTCGTAGCGACCCCAGCCTCCCAGTGCTCGTTTTCGGGACTGTCACAGGCGTCGGGTAGACCGTCGACATGCCCATCAGCGCCAATGTGCGTGCCCTGGGTGAGTTTGCAGCCTCTCGCCACGGCACGTTCGATCTGAGCCAGGCTGCCGCCAACGACATCTCCAAGTCGGTCATCTCGCGACTGTTGCGAGACGGCGCGATCACCCGGGTTCGCGGCGGCGTCTACCGTTTCGCCGGGTTGGCCGACGACTGGCGCGCCGCAACGTACGGGGCGTGCCTCGGACTGCGGGTCGTTGCGTCGCACCGCACGGCTGCCGCGTTGCACGGCCTCGAGGGGATGTCGAGACCCCCGGAGATGCCGGAGCTGCTCTGCCATCATCGGTTCCCGGTCGAGGTTCCGGGCGCGCTGGTGCGACGCAGTCGCTCCGTGCCGAACGCCGACGTCACCGTGGTCGACCAGATCCGTTGTACGACATCGGCCCGCACCCTCATCGATCTTGCATCGCTGGTGACGCCGGACGAACTCGTCCGGATGGTCGATGACGTCCAACGACGCGGATCCAGCATGTCGTGGCTGCTCGACCGGGCGACGAAACTCCAGCAGACGGGTCGGTCCGGACCGACCCGGATCGTCGAGATCGCTCGGCGCCGGCTCGATGGCTACGTGGTCCCCGAGTCCTGGTTCGAGCGCACCCTCGGCCGCTGCCTGCGATCGCCGTTGCTCGAGGGCATCGTGCGCCAGCACGAACCGCGCACGGACGCCGGCGAGTTCGTGGCCCGGTTCGACCTCGCCGTGCCATGGGCGCGGCTCGGCATCGAGGGCCACAGTCGCAGCTTCCACCTCGGCGAAGCCGCCGAGAGGTACGACGAGGACCGCGATATCCGTTCCGCGCAACAGGGTTGGGAGATCGCCTACCTCGGCTTCGCCGCGACCAAGGCGCCTGCAGCGGTCTGCCACGACGTCGAGCTCATCGTCCAGCGTCGCATGCGCGACCTCGGCCTCGTTTGCCCGTCGGCCGCTGAGCCCGGACTCTTGGCCCGGTGACCCGCGTTCGCATCACTGGGAGGCTGGAGGTGCGACCGTGACGACCGGAGCCTCCCGGTGATCGATGGCGAGAGGTTCTTTGAGGCGGCGGTCGGTGGACGAGCGGGATGCAGTGGGGCGGGGCGCGGCTACTTGCGGCGGCGGACCGCCGGGTGGGGGAGCGGCGTGGCGCGGGGCGTCTCCAGCTGTGTGACGAGGAGCTGGTAGACGGTCTCGCCGGTGAACTCGGTGATCTCCTCGCGGAGGTGTTCGTAGGTCGGCTGTTTGCCGTTGAACGCATCATCGCTCTCGGTGCACCACCAGTGGAACTCGGCTCCCCCCTCACCCCAGTCGCGGCGTTTCCACTCGCGCAGTGTGCTGGTGACGTGGCCGTGCGCATCGACGTCCTCGTGGAGGCGAAGTGGCAGCTGCCAGCAGACGTCGGGCTTCCAGTCGAGCGGGCGCTCGCCGACTGCAAGTGCGGCGCCGTGCAGCGCACAGCCCTCGCCGCCGGCGAAACCTGGTCGATTGAGGAAGATGCATGCGCCATCCACCAGGCGAGTGACGACAGTGCCATCGGGCTCGGTGTCGGTCCAACCATCGGCCTCTGCTTCGGCGTGGTACTGCCACTGATCAGGACGCAACCGTGCAGACGAATCGACCACGGTCCGCACGTCGGCGCCGTCGATGAAGTGAGCGCCGTAGCTGCAGCAGCCCTGGTTCAAGGCGGTGGCGTCGGCGGTGAGCACCCCGTGGCAGCCGTTGCCCCAGATGCAGTTCCATGTCGAGCGCAGGAACGTGATGTCGAAAACCCAGGTGCGCTCCTCGTCGGGATCGTCGAAGCTGAGGTACTCGTGCAGATCGTGCGGTCGGGCCACGGGGTCGAACGTAGCGCCCGGTCCCCGTCACCGCTACGTATCGCACCGGCGTGCGGCTCTCCGGGCGAACAAACGGCACCGGCCGCGTCGGGGGACCACGGATAAGCTGGGCGAATCATGAGCACGCCGCCCACCCAGCCGCCCAACAGCGCCGATCAGCTACGCGACGCCTACCGGGGATTCTTCACCGAGCGCGGCCACACGCCGGTCGCATCGGCGAGCCTGATCCCTCACGATCCGACCGTGCTGTTCAGCGTTGCGGGGATGGTGCCGTTCAAGCCGTACTTCGTCGGTGACGAGAGGCCGCCGTTCAAGCGTGCGGTGACGGTACAGAAGTGCGCCCGGGCCGGTGGCAAGCACAACGACCTCGATGACGTCGGTCGTACCAAGCGCCACCTCGTGTTCTTCGAGATGATGGGCAACTTCAGCTTCGGTGACTACTTCAAGGCCGATGCGATCCCGTGGAGCTGGGAGCTCGTCACCGAGACGTTCGGGCTCGACGGCGACAAGATCTGGATCACCGTCCACGAGAGTGACGACGAGGCTGAGCAGATCTGGCACGACGTGGTCGGCGTGCCGATGGACCGCATCCAGCGCCTCGGTGACAAGGACAACTTCTGGCAGATGGGCGACACCGGCCCGTGCGGCCCGTGCAGCGAGCTGCACATCGACCGCGGCCCGGCGTTCGGCCCTGCGGGCGGTCCGCTCAACGATCCCCAGGGCGACAGGTTCATGGAGTTCTGGAACCTCGTCTTCATGCAGTTCAACCAGGCGCCCGACGGCAGCCGTACGCCGCTGCCGAAGCCGTCGATCGACACTGGTGCCGGGCTCGAGCGCATCCTCGCCCTCGTCCAGGGCAAGGACAGCGTCTGGGAAACCGACGTGATGTTCCCGCTGATCGAGCAGGCCTCGTCGGCGACCGGCAAGTCCTACATCGAGGGCGACTACGACGACCGCAACAGCTTCAGCCTGCGCGTGCTCGCCGAGCATGCTCGCAGCAGCACGATGCTCGTCAACGACGGCGTGTTCCCCAGCAACGAGGGCCGCGGCTACGTACTGCGCCGCATCATCCGCCGCGCGGTGCGCCACGCCTATCTGCTCGGCACCGAGAAGCTGGTCATGCCCGGCCTCGTCGAGACCGCGATCGACGTGATGGGCAACGCCTACCCGGACGTCGTCAAGAACCGGGACTTCATCGTCGGCGTGCTGACCAAGGAGGAAGAGCGCTTCCGTCAGACCCTCAAGACCGGCCTCGTCATCCTCGAGGACGAGCTCGCCTCCACGGAAGGTCAGCCCGGCATCACGATGCTGAAGGGCAGCACCGCATTCAAGCTCCACGACACGTACGGCTTCCCGCTCGAGCTCACCGAGGAGATCGCCGGCGAGCGCGGTGTGGGAATCGACCGGGCCGGCTTCGACGTCGACATGGCCGAGCAGCGCAAGATGGCCAAGGACAGCCGCAAGGCGAACGCTGCCGGCGACGACCAGCACGAGGCGTACCGGGAGATCAACGACCATTTCGGCGTCACCGAGTTCCTCGGGTACGTGCAGAACGAGACCGAAAGCCGAGTGCTCGCGGTCGTGCCGGCGGCCGCCGTTGGCCACGATGGCGCCGTGCTCGTCGAGATCTTCCTCGACCGCACCCCGTTCTATGCCGAGTCTGGTGGCCAGGTCGGTGACACCGGCATCATCCAGACCGAGACCGGTACGGCCGAGGTGCTGGACACGACGTTCGCGCTGCCGGGGCTGCGCCGCCACACGGCCACCATCGTGGCCGGCGCGATCACCCCGGGTCAGACCGCCGCGGCCAAGATCGACGTGCAGCGCCGCGATGCCATCCGGCGTAACCACACCGGCACCCACGTGCTCCACCATGCGCTGCGCAGCGTGCTCGGCCAACACGTCAAGCAGGCTGGTTCGCTGGTCGGCCCGGACCGGCTGCGCTTCGACTTCAGCCACTACTCCGCGGTCACCGACGACGAGATCGCCCAGATCGAGGCCATCGCCAACAACGAGGTGCTCGCCAACCCGACTGCCCGTGCCTACGAAACGACCAAGGACGAAGCGACGGCGCTCGGCGCCATTGCATTCTTCGGTGACAAGTACGGCGACATCGTCCGTGTCCTCGAGGCCGGCAGTTCGGTCGAGCTGTGCGGTGGAACGCACGTCAAGGCGCTCGGAGACATCGGCGCGATCAAGATCGTCGGCGAGAGCAGCATCGGCTCGAACCTGCGCCGGATCGAGGCCGTCACCGGCCTCAACAGCGTCGCCCTGCTGCAGCGCGACGAGCACCTCGTCGCCGATGCGGCCCGCCTCGTCGGCGTGCCGGCCAACGACCTGCTCGACGGTGTGCAACGCAAGCTCGACGAGATCAGGTCGCTCAACGACGAGATCAAGGCCCTACGCGCGAAGGCGGCCACCGGTCAGGCGGCCGAGCTCGCCACAGGTGCTGTCGACGGCGTGCTGGTCAGCCGGGTCGACGGTCTCTCGACCCACGACCTGCGCGACCTCGCCCTGGCGATCCGCCAGCAGAGTGGCATCGAGGCCGTCGTCCTGGGTGGGATCGCCTCGACCGGCGGCGTCTCGCTCGTCGCAGCCATCACGCCTACGTTCGCCCCGGGCGCTCAGGCCGGTGACCTGATCAAGGACGCGGCCAAGGCCGTCGGCGGCGGCGGCGGCGGCAAGGGCGACATCGCGACTGCAGGCGGCAAGAACCCTGCAGGGCTCGACGAGGCGTTGCGCCTCGCGTCAGCGGCCGCAGGGACGGCGCGCGCGGCGTCATCGCCCGCGTGACGGCTCGCCGATGAGGGTGATCGCGCTCGACCTCGGCAGCAAGCGAGTCGGGGTGGCCGTCAGCGACCGCAGCGGCACGATCGCGACACCGCTCGTGGTGGTCCAGCGCAGCGGGCGCACCAGCGTCGACCACGAGCGGATCCGGTCCATCGTCGAGGAGGAGGAGGCCGTCCTCCTTCTCGTCGGCCTGCCGCTGTCGATGGACGGCTCCGTCGGCAAGGCCGCCCAGGCTGCCATTCGCGAGGCGAAGGCGTTGGCTACCGTGGTGGGCGTGCCCGTGGAGACCTTCGACGAGCGGCTCACCACGGTGACCGCCGACCGCATGCTGATGGAGTTCCGGATGCGCGCCGAGGATCGCCGCAAGATCATCGACAAGGTGGCTGCGGCGGTCATCCTCCAGTCATGGCTCGACGGCCGTGCCGATCGTGAGCGGCTGGCCAACGAGGCAGAGGGGCCCGCGTGAGGCGCGCCGATCCGTTGCTCGAACCGAAGTCCGAGTCCGATCGCTGGACCCACGACGAGTGGGACGACGTCGACTACGTCGACGCGGCGGTCGTCGATCGCACTCCAGGTCGTCGGCGGCTGCTGAAGTGGTTCATCTTCACGATGGGAGCGTTCGCGATCGTCGGGCTGCTCACCGCCGGTGCCGTTGGATGGTGGTACATCCGCCAGGTCAACCCGACCGGTGACCAGACCCAGACCGTCAACTTCACCGTCAACGCGACCGACACCATCGATTCGGTGAGCACGAGGCTGCAAGAGCTCGGCGTGATCACCAACGCACGCGTCTTCCGGTACTACGTGAAGAGCAAGGGTGGCATCGTCTTCACCCCCGGATACTACGAGCTGCACCCACGCGATCACATGGGCAACCTGATGCGGGTGTTGAACACTCCACCGGCAGCGACGTACAAACGCATCACCTTCCCGGAAGGCTTCACCCTGGCCCAGATGGCCACCCGCGTCCAGCGTGATCTGCCCCCGATGACCCAGGCCGGATTCCTCACCGCTGCCGGCTCTCCAGAGCTGCGTTCGTCACTGCAGCCCGAGGGCAGCACCAGTCTGGAGGGACTGCTGTTCCCCGACACCTACCAGGTCGCCGGGAACGAGTCCGAGGCCCAGGTCGTCCAGCGGATGATCAATCTGATGGAGCGCGTCGGCCGGCAGGAGGACATCGATCAGGGGGCCTTGGACCTCGGCTACACGCCCTACCAGGTACTGATCGTCGCCTCGATGATCGAGCGCGAGGCGAAATTCGACGACGACCGGGCCAAGATCGCCCGTGTCATCTACAACCGCCTCGCCCTGGGCATGGACCTGCAGGTCGATGCGACCCTGTTCTACGGCACCGCGTCGGGAACGAAGTTCTCCGACGTTCGCTACGTCGATTCGCCGTACAACACCTACATGCATCCGGGCCTCCCGCCGACGCCCATCGCCAACCCCGGGCGGGCCTCGATCGAGGCCGCGTTGCACCCTGCGGGTCCGTTGTCGGTCGGTGATCCGCTGTGCGTGGGCCTGCCCGCCGGCTCGCCCTGCGAACTGCTCTTCTACGTGTTGTCCGATGCCGACGGTCACCACGTCTTCGCGGCCACCGCGGCCCAGCACGACGCGAACGTCCAAGCCGCTCGCGACGCCGGGTTGCTGGGCTGATGATCACCGGCAGGACCCGACTCGCCGGGGTGATCGGCAGCCCAGTTCGGCACAGTCTGAGTCCGGTCATCCACAACGCGGCGTTCGCCGCCGCCGGTCTCGACTGGGTCCTGGTCGCCCTCGAGGTGGTGCCCGGCGGGGCCGCTGCTGCGCTCGCCGGGATGCGCGCCTTCGGCATCGCGGGCCTGTCCGTGACGATGCCACACAAGGACGATGTCGCAGCAGCAGTCGATGTGCTGGACCCGGCCGCGGCCGCACTCGGGACTGCGAACACGGTCGTGCTGCAGCCTGATGGCCGCCTCGCCGGGTACAGCACCGACGGGGCCGGGTTCGTCGAGTCGCTGCACGATGCCGGTGTGGATCCGGTGGGCATGACCGTTGCGGTCCTCGGTGCCGGCGGTGCCGCCCGGTCGGTCATCGACGCGCTGGCCCGCACTGGCGCCGGCCGCATCGCGGTCGTCAACCGTTCTGCCGACCGGGCTGCGGTCGCCGCGGCGCTCGGCGGTGATCGCGGATTCGTCGGCGACAGTACCGACATCGCGGCAGCACAGCTCGTCGTCAACGCGACCTCGATCGGGATGGGTACCACCGACGCCCCATGTGATCTCGACCTGATCAACGCCGGCCAGATCGTGGCCGATCTCGTCTACCACCCGCTCGAGACGACGCTGTTGGCCGCAGCGCGTGCCTGCGGTGCGCAGGCCATCGACGGACTCGGGATGCTGGTCCACCAGGCCGCGTTGCAGCAGCAGCTCTGGACCGGTGTCCGCCCGGACCCGGTGGCGATGCGGGTCGCCGCCGAGCGCGAGCTCGCGGCCCGAGCCCTGTCCAGTCGGTGAGGTCGCCGCGAGAATCCGCCAGCCAGTATCTCGCCAGATAGCCTGAGGGCGATGCTTCGTTACCTCACCGCCGGCGAATCCCACGGACAGGCTCTCGTCGTCATCGTCGAGGGATTGCCGGCCGGCATGGAGATCACCGTCGAGGAGATCCAGGCGGAGATGGCCCGACGGCGCCTGGGCTACGGTCGTGGCCCCCGTCAGCGGTTCGAGCAGGACGAGATCACGCTCATCGCGGGTGTGCGCCACGGCCGCACCCTCGGCTCGCCGGTTGCGATCGAGATCAAGAACTCGGAGTGGACCCGCAGCGACAAGTGGCACGAGGAGATGTCCCCGGCGCCCGGCGCGACCAAGGACCCGTTGACTCAGCCCCGGCCCGGCCACGCCGATCTCGCCGGGATGCAGAAGTACGGCTTCACCGACGCTCGCGACGTGCTCGAGCGGGCCAGTGCCCGCGAGACAGCAGCGCGGGTGGCGGCCGGCGCATTGGCCAAGAAGTTGCTCAGCACGATCGGTGTCGAGATCCTCTCCCACGTGATCCAGATGGGCCCGGCCCGCTCGAAGTCAGCGGTCGAGGGTTCGCGACTGCCGACGATGGCCGACCTCGCCGCGATCGACGAATCGCCCGTGCGCTGCTTCGATCCAGCAGCCGCAGACGCGATGATCGACGAGATCAAGGCTGCGGCCAAGGACGGGGACTCGCTCGGCGGCATCGTCGAGGTCCTGGCGTACGGCGTTCCCGTCGGGCTCGGTAGCCACGTGCACTGGGACCGCAAGCTCGATGCACTGTTGGCTCAGGCGGTGATGAGTATCCAGGCCGTCAAGGGCGTGGAGATCGGTGACGGTTTCGAGGTCGCCGGTCGGCGCGGCAGCGCAGCCCACGACGCGATCACCTGGGACGCCGCCGCAGCGTCGTACCGGCGCGAGACCGTGCTCGCCGGGGGCACCGAGGGCGGCATGACCACCGGCGAGGTCGTGATCGTGCGCGCCGCGATGAAGCCCTTGGCGACGCTGAACAAGCCGACGCTCGGAACGGTCGACATCGTCACCAAGCAGGAGACTGTCAGCTTCAAAGAGCGCACCGACGTCACCGCCGTACCGGCGATGGGCGTGGTCGCCGAGACGATGGTGGCCCTGGTCCTCGCCGCCGAGGCGCAGCGCAAGTTCGGCGGGGATTCCGTCGCCGAGTTCGTTCGCAACGCGCAGGCCTTCGACGCGTCCCTGCGGGCCTGAGCCCTGCGGTCCAATGGGTGTCGTGGATGGCCGTCACCTGGTGTTGGTCGGCCTGATGGGTTCCGGTAAGACGACCGTTGGTCGAGTCGTCGCCCAGCGCCTGCGGCGCGAGCTGCTCGACTCTGATTTCATGATCGAGGCGCGCGAGGGGCGCACAGTGCGTGCAATCTTCGCCGAGGACGGTGAGGACGCGTTTCGCGCGATCGAGACCGACGTACTGGTCGAGGCCCTTGCGGCCGAGGACAGAGCTGTCATCGCGGCTGCCGGCGGGGTCGTCCTGCGCCCCGAGAACCGGGCGGCGCTGCGCGAGAGTGGCGCTCGGGTGGTCTGGCTCCGCGCCGATCCGGCGACGTTGGTCGAGCGGGTCAAAGGTGGTGTCCACCGGCCGCTGCTCGACGATGATCCGCGAGGCACACTGGAGCGCATGTACGCCGAGCGCTCGGATCTGTACCGCGAGGTCGCCGATGCCATCGTGATGGTCGACAACCGTTCGGTCAACGAGATCGTCGAAGCGGTGCTGCGATGAGCGCTGGAGCGATGGCGGGCTCGACTCGCACGGTCCGCGTCGATCTCGGCGAACGCAGCTACGACGTCCTCGTCGGCCACGGCACCCGTTCCGAGCTGGCCGCATTGCTGCCGAGCACGGCGCGGCGGGCTGCGATCGTCACCCAGGACGGGATCCCGTTGACGGTCGATCCGGGCATCCCCTGCGAGGTCTTCACGATCGGTCGCGGCGAGGAACACAAGTCGCTGGCCACCATCGAGCGTCTCTGTGACGGCTTTGCGGCCATGGGTCTGACCCGCAACGACGTGATCATCGGCGTGGGCGGCGGGATGGTCACCGACGTCGCCGGCTTCGCGGCCGCGTCGTGGCACCGTGGTATCGCCGTGGTGCACGTGTCGACCACGCTGGTCGGGATGGTCGACGCCGCGATTGGGGGCAAGACGGGTGTCAACCTCGCGGCCGGTAAGAACCTCGTCGGCGCGTTCTGGCAGCCGAGCGGTGTGATCTGCGACCTCGATGCGCTGAGCACGCTGGCTCCGCGAGAGATGCGCTGCGGACTGGGGGAGATGGCCAAGTACCACTTTCTCACCGGCGATGACCTCCTCGCGATGGAGCTCGTCGACCGGGTCGCGCGCTGCGTGCAGATCAAGGCCGACATCGTCGGTGCCGACGAACGCGAGGGCGGTCGGCGAGCGCTGCTCAACTACGGCCACACCCTCGCCCACGCACTCGAGATCACGAGCGAGTTCTCGCTGGCCCACGGCGAGGCGGTCGCGATCGGGCTCGTCTACGCAGCCCACCTCGCACGCGCGCTCGGTCGCATCGACGACGCGCGGGTGGCCCAGCACTACGCCGTCGTCGGCGGCGGCTACGAGCTCGACACCGCACTCCCCGCCGTGGACCCGGAGCGGGTCATCGACCTGATGGGCCACGACAAGAAGGCGCTCGAGGGTTTGACGTTCGTGCTCGACGGACCGACCGGGGTCGAGGTCGTCCCCGGCGTCGATCCGGCCGTGGTCCTCGAGGCCTTGACGGCGATGGCCGAGCGTTGACCGGTTGGCGCCATTGCCCGGACCCGGGTGGCGCTGTCAACTAATCTCGGGCGACGGTGCGAGACCGAGCGTGCGGGTTGCGAGAATGGGTGTGGACGTGGAAGTAGAGCAGAACAACGGTACGGGTCTGTCCCGGCGGAGGGTCCTGGCGATGGCGGCAGCGTCCCCACTCGTCGGGGCGTTCGTCACTTCGGGCGAGGCGGCTGGCGCGGCGGTGACGGCTCGCCCGAGCGCGGTGGCGCTCCCGGTCGGTGCATCGTCGTTCGTGTCGGTGACGCCGTCGCGGCTCGCGGA
>JANXUX010000333.1 GCA_025351965.1 Actinomycetes bacterium
GGAAAACCGCCGATATTTCCAAATTGCCAAAGATTTATTTTGTGAACTGGTTTCGAAAAGATCCTTTCGGGCAGTTTCTTTGGCCGGGTTTTGGCGAGAATAGCCGCGTGCTTAAATGGATTTGCGAGCGCGTGGAAGGCAAGGCCGAAGCTCGCGTGACACCGATTGGAAATCAATGGCGGTCGGCGTGCAGCCCGGCGACGACGTGCTGGTCAGCTCGCTGACGTTCGCGGCCAGCGCGTTCACGGTGACCTACGTAGGGGCTCGACCGTGCTTCATCGACTCCGAACCGGGCAGCTGGCACATCGACCCCGATCTGCTCGAGCGCGAGCTCGACGAACGTGCTCGAGCTGGACGGCTGCCCGCCGCGGTGATCTCGGTCGATCTCTACGGGTCCGTAGCCGACGGCCCGCGGCTGATGCAGATCTGCGCGACCTACGACGTGCCGTTGATCGAGGATGCGGCGGAAGCGATCGGGGCGTCGCGCGACGGTACCCCGGCCGGGCGGTTCGGGCGGGTCGCGGTGCTGTCCTTCAACGGCAACAAGATGGTCACCACGAGCGGCGGCGGTGCCCTGGTGTCCGATGATCCGACCGTCGTCGCCAGGGCGCGGCACCTGGCCACCCAGGCCCGCAACCCCGCACCGTGGTACGAGCACGACGAGGTCGGTTACAACTACCGACTGAGCAACCTCAGCGCGGCGGTCGGCCGAGGGCAGCTGCGCACGCTGGCGGAGCGAATCGAGGGGCGGCGACGGGTCCGTAGCGCCTACGAGCGCAGGCTCGGCTCGGTCGGTGGGTTCACGTTCCAGGAGATCCCCGACGGTGTCGTGCCGAACCACTGGTTGACGACCGTGCGGATCGATCCCGACCTGACCGGCACCGTGCCGACGGAGGTCCTGGCGGCGCTGCACGAACGCCGGATCGAGGCCCGCCACGGGTTCAAGCCGATGCATCTCCAGCCGGTGTTCGCCGGCGCGCCGATGGTGGGCGGCGACGTGGCCGCCGACCTGTTCGCGACCACCGTGAGCCTGCCGTCGGGTTCACGGCTCACCGACGACGACGTCGGCGAGATCTGCGACGTGATCCTGGCGTGTCGGCCGTGAGCCTGGAACGAACTCGGCGATGACGCCCACGACGGCGGCGACGAGCTCCGCAACGGCGTCGACGGCGCCGCCGCACTGGAGGCGCTGGCTCGTCGCAGTCGCGGTCGGGTGCGTCGTCGCGTGGCAGAGCTGGGACGCCTCCTCGCTCGGCGACCCGTCCCACCGGTGGGCGCTCGTCGCACTCGTCGCCGTCGCAGTGGTGCTGGGTGAGCTGCTGCCGGATGCACTCGTCGCGCTGGCCGACCCGGGTCGCCTCACTGCGGTACTCGTCGTGTCGCTGGCCGCGATCTACGGCTGCGTGCCCGAGACCGACCACATCCCCGTCGTGGCGCTGGTCCTGGTTGCTGGGTTCGTGATCGAGCTGGCGACCAGGCGCACGATGCCGATCGCCTGGTTCGTGGCATCCCTCGGTCTGGTGATGTGGGCGGGGATGTTCGGCGCGACAGGTCGCGAACGGGCGATCGTCGGCACGTTGTTCGCACCGTGGCCGATCGTCCTCGTTGCGCTCACCGAGCGCCTCGTGCCCCGTCGACGTCCCAGCGGGCGAGTGTCCGGACTCGTCATCCCCGCCATCGCAGGCATTGCCGTACTCGTCGTCGCGCGGACCGGCGCTCTCCACGGCGAACGGCACTCAGCCCTCGTCAGTGTGGGCTACGCGACAGGGGCGTCGGTCCTCGCAGTGATGCTGTGCCTGGTCATCGCTCGTCCGAGAGCCGGTGTGTCGCCGTAGCCTGCTGGGGCTGTGATGGATCGCCTCGGTGTCGTAGAAGATGAGTTCCTGACCGTAGAGGCAGAGCTCTCCGACCCTGCCGTGCTGAGCGACTCCACGCTGCTGCGCCAGAAGTCGAAGCGGTACAAGGAGCTCGGCCCGATCGTCGAGCTGATCCGTGCCCACCGCGGTGCCGTCGAGGACTCCGCGGCGGCGAGCGAGCTGCTCGGGATGGCCACACCGGACGAGCGCGAGATGATGCGCGCCGAACTGTTCACAGCCGAGGCCGACATCGAACGTCTCGCCGAAGCGATCCGTCTGA
>JANXUX010000364.1 GCA_025351965.1 Actinomycetes bacterium
ACAGACGCCGCGCGAGACCGCGGCCGGCGAGATCGGGTCGGGCCACGATCTCGGCACGGGCGCGCTTGACAAAGGGCCCGTCGATCGTGGTCCCCATCCGCGTGACCGGTCAGTTCGCGCTTGTGGGCACTGTGGATTTGAGGTCCTGACTGCGCAGCTCGGCGAGACGCTCCTGGAGGAACGAGAAGGCCGTCCGCCCGTCGGCCAGCACGACATCGTCGGCCGGGTGCAGGAACAGCGGTAGCGACAACCGCGAACGGGTCGCGCTCTCACCGACTGGGTTCTTGACCTGATGCGATGTCGACGGGTAGTAGCCACCGCTGGCAAGGGCAAGCATGTCACCGCAGTTGATCACCAGGCTGCCGAAGTCGCACGGCACGTCGTGCCAGTCGCCGGCCACGTCGCGCACCTGCAGTCCGGGCTCGTTGGCTGCGGGGAGCACGGTGAGCAGATTGATGTCCTCGTGCGAGGCGGCCCGGACCGCCCCCGCCGGCTCGTTGCCGCTCAGCGGTGGATAGCGGAGTACACGCAGGAGGGTGCGGGTACTGCCCTCCATCATCTCCTCGAGCGGGCGCGAGAACCGGGATGCGACGTCTGGAGGTGTGTTTGCCTGGACCCAACCGAGGAGCGTCTGCGCGATCGCCTGGGCCTCTTTCGCATAGCGCAGCGCCGCGTCGCTCACCGCTGTCGGGTACTGGCCCCACGGGTAGACGTGGAAGAACTCCTTGAGATCGCGGACGCTGTTGCCCTTCGCGGTCTCGGAGACGTCGGCACCGAAGTACCCGTCCTGGTGATCGCCGCTGAAGGGATAGCGGTGCTTCTCGTCGGTCTCGAAGAAGGCGAGCCACTCGTCGTAGATGCCCTGGATCAACTGCTGCGACAGCGGGTGGTTGACGAGGACCGCGAAGCCTGTCTCGTGGAGCGACCGCGTGAACCGCTGCGGGGCATCGGCTGCCTGGTAGTCGACGACTTCGACGTTGACGTCTGTATCCATGAGCCAAGAGTACCGCTCGACGTATCGCCGGAGAGCAACTCGCGAGTCAGCCCGGGGCCTTGACCAGGACCACCGGGCAGGTGCTGTGATGCGCGCAGTAATTGGAGACCGAGCCCAAGATCAGCTCCTTCAGAGCGCTCGAGCCGTGTGATCCAACGACGAGGAGGTCCGCGTCCATGGCGCGCGCGACCAGCTCTTCCCCGGGTCGGCCCTCAGGCGTATGGACCGTGTAGGCGACGCCGGACTGGTCGAGATGGGCATCGGCGAGCATGCGTGTCGCCGTCAGCTCTGCGCTGTGCACGAGCGTGTCACGGTCGGGCTGGGGCATGATCAATGGCTCGGTCGTCGCCATCACCGGGTAGTCCCAGCTGACGACGATGTCCAGGGTGCAGTTGCGCAGCTTGGCCTCGGCGATGGCCCACTGCAGCGCCGCTGCGGACGGCTTGGTGCTGTCGACTCCTACAACGATCGTTCCCATGGTCTTCCCCCTACTCGAACGTGCACAACGACAACCGTAGCGGTGCCGTCAGCGCGCAGGAACCAGCCCCCCGTCGGCGATCACACACTGACCCGTCACGAAGCTCGATGCGTCAGACGCAAGGAACAGGGCCGGGCCGACCATCTCCTCGGGCCGTGCCATGCGCTTCATCCAGCTCGCGTTCGCCATCCGCTCCTGCGCCTCGAGCGAGTTGTTGGTGACCATGTCGGTCTCGACGGTGCCCGGAGCGATCGCGTTGACGCGGATGCCGCGCTGTGCGAAGTCGGCAGCCATCGACCGGGTAAACGACAGCAACGCGGCCTTGGTTCCGGCATACATCGCGCCGGCGGGCGACGCAAGGTAGGCCCCCGCAGAGATCACGTTGATGACGCACGCGTGCGGACTGACGAGGAGATGGGGGAGGGCAGCTTCGACGAGGAACACCGGGCCGCGCAGGTTGACGTCGTGCACCTTGGACCACGCGTCGGCTGTGAGCGCGCCGAACGGCTGGGCGAGCGCGGTCGCAGCGTTGTTGACGACGACGTCGAGCCGTCCGTATTCGGCGATGGTCGCGTCGACGATGCGCTGCACATCGGCCAGATCGCCCATGTGCGCTGTGACTCCGATCGCGTTGCCGCCGCGTGCGCGCAGGTTGGCGACCGCCTCATCGACCGCAGCGGTCTTGCGGCTGGCGACGACCACAGCTGCGCCAGCGTCGACGAAGCCCTCTGCGATCGCCAGGCCGATGCCACGCGTGCCGCCGGTGATGATCGCGACTCGGCCCTTCAGGCCGAACAGTTGATTGATCCGTTCGTTGTTCATGTCTGCTGCCTCCGCCCGCAGTCTCGCGACGGCGCCCCGGCACCGACGAGCCGGAAACCCACGGGTGTCGAGTCGGTCGAAGGGTCAGGTGGTGATCGAGCCGCCGTCGAGGGTGATCGTCTTGCCGGTCACCCACGACGCTTCGTCGCTGGCCAGCCAGACGCACGCGGCCCCGACATCGTCGGGTGTCCCCAGTCGCCCGACAGGGATGCTCTTGGCCAACCGCTCGGTGTGGGCGCCACCCGCAGTGTTCGCCATCAGGCCGAGCGCCAGGGAGTTCGCGGTGACACCCATGGCGGCAGACTCCATCGCGAGGTGCCGCATGAATGCAATGGCCCCGCCCTTGCCGGCCCCGTAGAGGGAGATACCCATCCGGTTGCCCGTCGTGCCGGCACCAGAGGAGATCGTGATGATCCTTCCCCGGCCGCGTTCGTACATTCCGGGTAGCGCCGCGCGTGAGCAGTGCAGGACCCCGTGCAGGTTGACATCGAGGAAGCGGGCGTACTCGTCGGGCTCCATCTCGACGAACGGCTTCGGCGCGAACGTGTGTGCGCCGGCGTTACCGGCGTTGTTGACCAGGATGTCGATCGCACCGGCCGCAGCGAATCCATCGGCAACCGACTCCGGGTCGGTCACGTCGAAGCGGCTCACGCTGCTCGAGCCGCCCGCGGTGCGGATGCCCTGGGCGACCGACTCGGCGCGACCTGCGACGATGTCGTTGACAACGACGTGCGCCCCTTGAGCGGCGAGGCATCGGGCGATTCCGGCTCCGACGGACTGTCCGGCCCCTGTGACGAGGGCAGTCCTGCCGGTGAGATCGAACATCGCGTCAGTCTTGCGCTGCCGCTGGCGGATTCTGGGATCGAGCGTCGCGCCGCATGTGCGACGATGAAGGGTGCCGCTCTCCACGACCGATCGTCGTATCGTCCGGCTCGCGATCCCGGCGCTCGGGACACTGGCGATCGAGCCGCTGTACATCCTCGTCGACACCGCGATCGTCGGACGGCTGGGCACGGCGCCGCTGGCCGGGCTGGCAATCGCCGCCACGGTGCTGTTGACCCTCACCTCCTTCGTGATGTTCCTGCAGTACGGCGTGACCCCCGATGTCGCCCGCGCCCTCGGCCGAGACGACGCAGACGGAGCTCGCCGTGCAGCTTCCGATTCGGCGTGGCTGGCCGTGCTGCTCGGCGTGCCGGCCGGGTTGGTGCTCGTGATGCTGGCCCGGCCCCTGGCGATCGCGCTGGGTGGACGCGGAGCCGTGCTCGTGGCGGCGACCACGTACATGCGGATCAGCGCGATCGGCCTACCGTTCGTGTTCGTCACGATGGTCGGGCACGGCGTGATGCGCGGTCACAACAACCTCACCCGGCCGCTGGTCGTCGTCGCCCTTGCGAACGTGGTCAATGTCGTCCTCGAGTTGATCGTGGTCTACGGCTTCGACATGGGAGTGGCCGGTTCGGCGTGGAGCACGGTCGTCGTCCAAGTCGGTGCAGCCATCGCGTTCGGCGGCATCATGCGTCCCTTCCTGGCGCGCGTGCGCCCGGTTTGGCGGCGGCTGCGCCCGGTGCTTGCCCGCGGCGGACACCTCGGCCTGCGCAGCATCGCGATGATCGGGGCGTGGGTGGCGATGACCCGCGTCGCAGCAACCGTCGACACGGCGACGCTTGCCGCCAACCAGGTCCTCGTCCAGCTCTTCACGTTCCTCGCACTTGCGCTCGACGCCCTGGCGATACCGGCACAGTCGCTCGTCGCCGGCGCGCTCGGCGCAGGGGACCGGGAAGCGGCGATGGGCATCGGTCGCTCCAGTCTGAAGTTGTCGCTGTGGGCAGCGGCGGGGATGTGCGCCGTACTGGCTGCGCTCTCGCCGCTGTTGGCGCGGTTGTTCAGCAGCGACGGCGCTGTCATCAGTCGCGTCATCGCCGGTTCGTTGCTGCTGGCTGCGATGCAGATCCCCGGAGCTGTGGCGTTCGCGCTCGACGGTGTGCTGATCGGCGGACACGACACGCGGTACCTCGGCCGTGCCGCGATGTTCAACCTGATCCCGTGGCTGCCCTGTCTCGTCGTTGTGATCGTCAACCCGTCTCTCGGCATCGGCGGCCTGTGGGCAGGGCAGCTGGTGCTGATGATCACGCGTGCCGTCGTCAACCTGCGCCGGTTCCGGTCACGACGGTGGATGGGCCCCGCAGCGTGCGTCACGACGACGGCTCCATCACGTCGGCGAGCGCCAGCACGCTGATCACGCCGTCGCCGACACCGTCGAGGTGGTCACCGAACTGCATGACGGGAGTCCGATTCGTCCAGATTTCCCGCTGTGCCGCGAAACGCGACAGGGTGTGGAGATGACGACTTTCCCCGCCTTCACCGTCGGCAAGATCGACGAGCACTGGACCCGCCAGGTCACCGAGCTCTCGACCGAACAGCTCGGCCCTGGTGAAGTCACGATCCGTGTCGAGTACTCGGGCATCAACTACAAGGACGGCCTGGCCGGAACCGAGGCCGGGCGTGTCGCGCGGATCTCGCCGCTGGTGCCCGGCATCGACCTCGCCGGCGTCGTCGTCGAATCGTCATCCGCCGACGTCGCGGTCGGCGCGCATGTCCTCGTCCACGGCTATGACCTCGGTGTCGCCCATCACGGCGGGTATGCGGGAATGGCCCGTGTCCCGGCGGCATGGGTCGTGCCGATGCCATCCGATCTCACGTCCAAGCAGGCGATGATGATCGGCACGGCGGGCTTCACAGCGGCAAAGTCGATCGCTGCGCTGGAGGACGCCGGGCTCCACGCCGACAGCGGCCCGGTGCTCGTCACCGGCGCGACGGGCGGTGTCGGCTCGATCGCCGTCGGCATCCTCGCCCGCAACGGCTACGAGGTCATCGCGAGCAGCGGCAAGCCCGAGTCCGCCGACTGGTTGCGTGCGCTCGGCGCGAGCGACGTCATCAGCCGGGACGAGACCTCGGCCGACTCCTCGCGTCCGTTGGAGACCGAGCGCTGGGCCGGCGCGGTGGACTGCGTCGGCGGCTCCACGCTGGCCTACGTGCTGCGCACCCTGCGGTACGGCGCGTCAGTGGCCGCGAGTGGTCTCACCGGTGGCGCTCCGCTGCCGACGACGGTCCTGCCGTTCATCCTCCGCGGCGCGAACCTGCTCGGGATCGACAGCGTGCAGACGCCGATCATGATCCGCCGCGACCTGTGGCGCCGGATCGGCACCGATCTCCGGCCGCCCCAGATCGACGACGGCAGCGTCGATTCGGTCGAGGTCGTCGGCCTCGGCGCTTTGCCGGACCAGCTCGACCGCATCCTGGCCGGTGCCATGGTGGGTCGCGTGCTCGTCGACCCGAACCTGCCCTGACCCGGCCGGCTGCGATGTCGCAGCCGCTCGGGATGTCAGGCGACGATGTTGACCGTGCGACCACGCACGACGATGACCTTCTTCGGGACGGCTCCGGCGAGCGCGGTCTGGATCTTCTCGTCGGCCAACGCCGCTGCCCCGACCACGTCATCCGGTGCATCGGCGGCGACGCTGATCTTGGCCCGGAACTTCCCGTTGACCTGCACGGGGAGTTCGATCGTGTGCTCGACGAGCAGCGCCGGATCGGCGACCGGGAACGGATCGCGGATCAGGCTCTCGGTGTGACCGAGTTTGGCCCACAGTTCCTCGGCGACGTGCGGGCACAGCGGCGCGATCATCAACACCAGTGGCTCCGCCACATCGGCGGGGCAGCGGCCCTGCTTGGTGAGATGGTTGTTGAGCTCGATCAGCTTCGAGATCGCGGTGTTGACGCGCAGGTTGTCGAGGTCGGCGCGCACGCCGTCGATGGTGCGGTGCAGCAGCCGGATCGTGGCATCGTCGGCGGGGCCGCCGAGGGAGATCTCGCCGGTCTGCTCGTCGACCATGTTGCGCCACAGCCGCTGCAGGAACCGGTACATGCCGACGACGTCCCGGGTTTCCCACGGGCGCGAGGCGTCCATCGGGCCGGTGCTCATCTCGTACAGGCGCAGGGTGTCGGCGCCGTAGGCGTCGTACATCTCGTCCGGTGAGACCGCGTTCTTGAGGCTCTTGCCCATCTTGCCCCACTCGCGGGTGACCGGCTGGCCCTCGAAGTAGAACCCGCCGTCGCGCTCGTCGACCTCGGTTGCCTCGACGTAGATCTCGCGCTCGTCCTTGAACGCTGCGGCGAGAATCATGCCCTGGTTGTACAGGCGGTAGTACGGCTCCATCGAGCTGACCCGGCCAAGGTCGTACAGCACCTTGTGCCAAAAGCGCGAGTACAGCAGGTGCAGTACGGCGTGCTCGACTCCGCCGACGTACAGGTCGACGCCGCCGGGATGGTGCTTGCCCTCGGCCGTGTCGGCCTGGGGGCCCATCCAGTACTCCTCGACCACCGGGTCGACGAACGCGTTCTCGTTGGTCGGGTCCAGGTAACGCAGCTCGTACCAGCATGAGCCGGCCCACTGCGGCATGACGTTGGTGTCGCGGCGATAGGTGCGCAGACCGTCGCCCAGGTCCAGCTCGACCTCGTTCCACCAGTCCAGGCGGTCGAGCGGTGACTCGGGGTTGCTGAACTCGTCGTCGGCATCGAACGTGCGCGGTGAGAACGAGTCGGTCTCGGGCAGCAGCACCGGCAGGTCGGTGTCCGGCAGTGCGATCGGGCCGTGCTCGTCGTAGACGATGGGGAACGGCTCGCCCCAATAGCGCTGGCGGCTGAACAGCCAGTCGCGCAGCTTGAAGTTCGTCGTGGCGTGTCCGGCGCCGCGCGCCGACAGCCACTCATTCGTGCGGCACTTGCCCTCCTCGATCGAGGTCAGACCGTCCAGGTCCAACCCGTCGTCGTTGGCGGACTGCACGTACGTGCCGACGCCGACGAACGCCTCCGGCCACGTCGAGGTGTCGAGCGACGGCTCGATGCTGCGCTCGTCGAACCACGACTGCGGAGGCTGCTGGATCGCCGGGACGGGCAGGCCGAACTGGCGGGCGAACTCGAAGTCGCGCTGGTCGCCGCACGGCACGGCCATGATCGCGCCGGTGCCGTACCCCGTCAGCACGTAGTCGGCGATCCACACCGGGACCTGCTGACCGTTGACCGGGTTCGTCGCTGTCGAGCCGGTGAACACCCCGGACTTGGTGCGCGTCGCATCCTGGCGGTCGATGTCCTTCTTCGCTGCGGCGGCTGTTCGGTACTCGGCGACCGCATCGGCCTGCTCGGCGGTCGTCAGCGCAGCGACCAGCGAATGCTCGGGTGCCAGCACCATGAACGTCGCCCCGAACAGGGTGTCGGCACGTGTGGTGAAGACCTCGATGTCGCCGGCTGCGCTGGTGAAGCGGACGCGAGAACCCTCGCTGCGGCCGATCCAGTTGCGCTGCATCGTCTTGATCGCATCGGTCCAGTCGAGCAGGTCCAGGTCGTCGATCAAGCGGTCCGCATATGACGTGATCCGCATCATCCACTGGCGCATGTTGCGCTTGAACACGGGGAAGTTGCCGCGGTCGCTGCGACCGTCGGCGGTGACCTCCTCGTTGGCCACGACGGTGCCGAGACCCGGGCACCAGTTGACGGGTGCTTCCGACACGTAGGCCAGACGGCGGTCGTCGACGACGACGCGTCGCTCAGGTTCGGTCAGCGTCGCCCACGGTCGCCCGTCCGGCGTCGGGCGGGTTCCGGACTCCAGCTCGGCGATCAGTTCGTCGATCGGCCGTGCCCGTCCACGGCCCTCCCCATTGCGCGCCGGCGCATCCGTGTCGTACCAGGAGTTGAAGACCTGCAGGAAGATCCACTGGGTCCAGCGGTAGTAGCCGGGGTCGGTGGTGTCGATGCTGCGCCGTGGGTCGTGGCTCAGGCCCAGCCGCTTCAACTGGCGGCGCATGTTGGCGACGTTGGCAGCGGTGGTGATCGCCGGATGGGTGCCGGTCTGGACCGCGTACTGCTCAGCGGGCAGGCCGAACGCGTCGAAGCCCATCGTGTAGCAGACGTTGAAACCGGCCATCCGCTTGTACCGGCTGAACACGTCGGTGCCGATGTAGCCGAGCGGGTGGCCGACGTGCAGGCCGGCGCCCGACGGATACGGGAACATGTCGAGCACGAACAGCTTCGGGCGCCCGTCCAGTGCGGCAGGGTCTGCGAGCGGGCCGGCCGGATTCGGTGCGTCAAAGCAGTTGTTTTCGTCCCAGTGACGTTGCCAGCGCATCTCGATGTCCTGGGCGAGCGCGGCCGAATAGCGGTGTGGGGGAGTGTCGGTGTCGGCGGTCGCCATAGGCCCACCACTGTAGGAGCGCGCCCCAGCGTTGCCCCGGATCGTTTCGACCCCATCGCCCCACTCGCCCCGACCCACCCACCCACTCGCCCCACCCACCCCGCACCGTTCGCGTCACCGCACATCATCAACGTTGATGATGTGCGGTGACATGAACGGTGCTGTGAGGGCGCGGCTAACGTTCGCGGTGCTATGGCTCTGACAGCAGGCTCCATCACC
>JANXUX010000196.1 GCA_025351965.1 Actinomycetes bacterium
GCCGGCTCGCCGTCCGTCGACGGCGGCGGCGACGCCGACAGCCTCGCCTACCGGGTGTACGACCCCGATCGCCTCGTCGCGGGCAAGCGGATGGAGGATCACCTCCGTATCGCCGTCTGCTACTGGCACAGCTTCAACTGGCCGGGCAGCGACATCTTCGGCTCCGGCACGTTCGAGCGTCCGTGGCTCGATGTCGGTGTCGACCCGATGCACGCGGCCTTCGCCAAGCAGGACGCGGCGTTCGAGTTCTTCGCCAAGCTCGGGACGCCGTTCTACTGCTTCCACGATGTCGACATGGCGCCGGCGGGCGACACGCTGAAGCAGTCCCGCGTGAACCTCGACATCCTCGTCGAGCGGGCTGCGGGCAAGATGGCCGAGTCGGGCGTGAAGCTGCTGTGGGGTACTGCGAACCTGTTCTCCCACCCCCGGTACGCAGCGGGCGCGGCGACCAACCCGAATCCGGAGGTGTTCGCCCACGCCGCAGCGCAGGTGCGCGACGCGATGGATGCGACCCACCGCCTGGGCGGGGCGAACTACGTCCTGTGGGGTGGCCGCGAGGGGTACGAGACGTTGCTCAACACCAAGCTCCGCCAAGAAGGTGACCAACTCGCCCGATTCCTCGAGATGGTCGTCGAGTACAAGCAGAAGATCGGGTTCGAGGGGCTACTGCTGATCGAGCCGAAGCCCCAGGAGCCGACCAAGCACCAGTACGACTACGACTCGGCGTCGGTACACGGCTTCCTCGAGCGCTACGGCCTACAGGGTGAGTTCAAGGTCAACATCGAGGGCAACCATGCGACGCTGGGCGGCCACTCGTTCCACCACGAGGTGGCCTGGGCTGTCGAGCACGGCATCTTCGGCAGCGTCGATGCGAACCGCGGCGACGCCCAGAACGGTTGGGACACCGATCAGTTCCCCAACTCGGTCGAGGAACTGTCACTCGTGCTGTTGGAGATCCTGCGCGGTGGCGGCTTCACCTCCGGCGGGTTCAACTTCGATACCAAGCTTCGCCGCCAGAGCCTCGACCGAACCGACCTGTTCCACGGTCACATCGGCGGAATCGACACGCTGGCACAGGCCCTGCTGGTCGCCGAGGCACTCGTCGCGGATGGCGAGCTCGACCGTCGGCGCAACGACCGCTACGCCGGATGGCAGCAGCCGCTCGGCCAGTCGATCCTGAGCAAGGGTGTCGACCTGGAAACCCTCGCGGAGATGGCGAGCAGTCGCGACCTCGATCCGAAGCCGGTTTCCGGTCGCCAGGAACTGCTCGAGAACACGGTCAACCGCGTCCTCTGGTCCACGCCCGGCTGAGCGCCTGCACCCCGTTTGAGCCAGATCGGCCCGGGGTATCTGTGCGTTCATGAACGACCATGATGACACCGTCGACTCCTCCACCGCCCGGGCTGTTCACCGCCGTGACATCGGCCGCATCGTGCGGTTCATCCTCGCGATCGCGCTGGTCGTCGCGCTCGTCGTCGTCGCGCTCGACAACACCGACGACGTCCGGGTCGGGTACGCCGTGGGTGATGCCAACGCGCCGATCTGGATGGTGCTCGCGATCGCCGCTGTGGCCGGTGTGGTGATCAGTTCGCTGCTGCGGTTCCGGGCTCGGCGTCACTCCTGACTTCGGGGCCGTGACCGGGATCTACTTCGTGAAGTAGCCCATCACATCGGCAACGAGGTCGACCGTGCCCCCGTTGTTGTAGATCGCGACCGTGCCATCGGCCGCCAGGCGTCCGAGCACCATGTTCGGCACGATCTGCCCCGGCCCGGCATTGAGGTTGGACGCCAACGGTCGGTCGCCGTCGGGCGGGTAGACCGTGATGTACGTGTTGTCCGTCGGCCCGACGACTGTGACGTTCATCAGCACCCCCGTCACATTCGACGGCGGCACGCCACCTGCGCCGGTCAGCTTGAGGACGAGGGGGTTCTGATCGACCCGGGCGACCGGAGCACCGGTGCCGCTCCGAGTGTCCAGCACGCGGCTCGGTGGGACAGCGACGAAACGGGCGGGACCGTTGTCGGCGAACGACCCGAGCACGTCGATGACGACATGGCTCGCCCCGGCATTGTTGAACACACTCAGCCGTCCGTCCGCGCTGAGCCGGGAGACGACATGTTCGGCACGGTCTGTCCGGAGACCATGTTCAGGCTGGATGCGAGCGGACGATCCTGATCGGCAGGCCAGACGGTGAGGTAGCTCGGGTCGGTCGGGCCTGTCGCGATCACGTTGAGCACGACGGCCTTCGCATTGGCCGGAACCCCACCCGTGCCGGTGACCTTGAGCGATACCGTCTGGCCCGCCCC
>JANXUX010000403.1 GCA_025351965.1 Actinomycetes bacterium
GCCCCGTTTAGCGAGTCTGAGCAACTCGGGTCGCATGATCGCACAACAACACTGACGTCGAAACCTGTCAGCCCCGTGATTGATATTTGTGGAGTGGACTCTAGCAACCCCTCCGGCTGATCCGACCCGGAGTTCCGCGAGCGTCAAGGAACGCGTCCACAGCAGCCAGATGGCCGTATAGAGTACGCCATATGGCAGTGATCATCGAATTCGATCTCACCGAAGACCAGGTTCGCGCGGGGGTCCCGGTCGCAATCGTGGCCCAGCTCACCAGTGAGCTCGGGGTCGGCACGCCGGCACTGCTCGAGTGGCTGCAGGTCGCGCCTCGCACATGGGCCCGACGCAAGCAAGCCGGTCGGTTCGACATGCTCGAGAGCGACCGGGTCGCCCGGCTCGGCCGGCTGGTGCGGCGGGCCCGCAACGTGCTCGGCGGTCCCGACGAAGCACGCCTGTGGCTGGCGCTGCCGAACCGAGCGCTGCAGGGGCGCTCGCCGTTCGATGTGTCGGCGACGGAGGTGGGCGCCGAGGCCGTCTTCGACCTGCTTGGCCGGCTCGAGCACGGCGTGTTCAGCTGACCGGCTCAATGTGAACCAGAATCCATCGTGAACGTCTGGCGGCTGGTCGCAACACCGCACGCCGACTCGGCCTTCGACGGCGAGGGGGCAGCTCGCTACACCGGTCGTTGGAACCCGCGGGGCGTTCGGATGGTCTACACCGCCGACTCCCTCGCGCTGGCGACGCTGGAGCTCTCCGTGCACCTCGCCGGTGCCCGAATGGTCTACGCAGCGATCGAAGTGACGATCGACGATGCGTTGGTCGGAGCGCTGCCCGAGGTGCAGTTGGCCAAGGGTTGGGCCGAAGATCCGGCGCTCACCCAGCGGCTCGGCGAGAAGTGGACTCGCTCGTTCTCGTCGCTCGCACTGCGCGTCCCGTCGAGCTTGGTCGATGCGCGCAGCAGGGAGTGCAACGTGCTGATCAGTCCGGCACACCCGCAGCACGAATCGATCGAGGAGGTGCAGCGGTTCGAGATCGTGCTCGATGAGCGGCTGCACTGATCGAACCGCGGCGAAGTCACTCGAGCCGCACGGACGCGACGGCGCAGAATGCGTCGGTGGCAGCACGACAATCGAGTGTCGAATCGTCATCCCGGCGAAGCGCATCGAACGTCACCAGATCCTGACCATCGAACCGGACAGTACCGTCGAGGACGACGAGCGCGACGTCGCCACCGGCCAGAAGAACGGTCTGGCCCATCGACAACCGGACCGTACGCAGCGCCCCTGAGCCGGTCGCGCGTCGAACCATCAGATTGAGATCGGCGATCGGTCCGTCGAGGATTCGGCAGGTGGTAACGGACTCACCGTCGAACGACAACGGGGGAGTGGTCCGGTCCATCCGGTGCTCGGGCGCGCCGTCGATCGTCAACGCCATACCGGCCCCGCTCGCGACCAGGATGTGCCGGTCGATGCCCGGCATCGTCGAGAACGGCAGGTCGTCGCTGACGTCGGCGATGCTCAGCCGCCACGACCATTCGACGGCATCGGTCGGTGACACGAACACGTCGGCGGTGACGCCCAATCCATTCGCCCACGGGACGATTCGGTGTTCGGCCGATCGCTGGATGTGCATCGCAGACCGACGACTCAGTCGTCGCGGCCCTTGCGCTGGCGACCGAGTGCGCGCTGCATCTCGCGCTGGGTGTCGCGCTCGGCCATCGCATTGCGCTTGTCGCCCTTGCGGCGACCGACGGCGAGCGCGAGCTCGACCTTCACCCGGCCGTCTTTGAAGTAGAAGCTGAGCGGCACGAGTGACAGCCGCTCCTTTTGGATCCGCTCGCGGATCCGGTCGATCTCCTCGGCGTGCAGCAGCAGTTTGCGGGCCCGGTCGGGCTTGTGTGCGCCGACGCCGTGGGCGAACAGATACGGCGGGATGTGCACGCCGTCGAGCCAGATCTCGTTGCCCTGAACGCGGGCGTACGCATCGGCGATCTGGAGGTGGCCGAGCCGCAACACCTTGACCTCGCTGCCCTGCAGCACGATGCCCGTCTCGAAGACGTCGAGGATCGAATAGTCGAAACGCGCCTTGCGATTGCTCGCGATGTATTTCTGGGCTTCGATGCGTGTGGCCATGGGTGCGTCCTGGGAGGGGGCCGCCAGCCTACCGGTGCGCCCGGAGACGTTGATCGACGTTCAGCGAGAGGACATCTGCCGGCTGACCTTGCCCGTTGCGGTGGGAGATGCCACACTTCGCACGTCCGAAAATCGCACACTCAGGCGGAGTGCATGGTCGTGGATCGCGAGGTGAGTCACAGCATCGGGGATCTCGCTGCAATGCTCGACGCAGAACGCTTCGTCGGTCGACACCGTGAATTGGCCGTGGTCGAGGCCGCGCTCGCGGGTGATTCGCCGATTCGACTCGTCCACATCCACGGCCCCGCAGGCATCGGTAAGAGTGCCCTGCTGCGCGCCGCCGCCCGCCTGGGGAGGCACGCAGGACGGCCGCTCGTGGTGATCGACGGCCGTTCGGACATCGCCGATGCACAGTCGATCGCCGCAGCGCTCGCACCGGCAATGACCGCGGATCGACCGCTTATCGTGATCGACGAGTTCGATCGCCTCGTCGCCTTGCGTCGCCACATCGGTGAGCTGATCCTCGACCGGATGCCGGCGTCGACCGTCGTGATCTTCGCCGGTCGACAGAAGCCGCCGCGCGAGCAGTTCGGCGCGGGACTCGAACACATCAGCATCGACATCGAGCTTGGGCCATTGTCGACGGTCGAGGCCCGCGATCTGCTCGAGCGGCGCAGCGTCGGTCAGTCCGAGCAGATGGATCAGATCGTGTCGTGGTCGGCTGGGTATCCACTCGCGTTGAGCCTTGCCGCCGAGATGTCATCGCAACCCATGCCGACCGCGACGGATGGTGCGCTGCAGCCCAATCGGCTCGCCGATCTCGTCCTCGAGCGTCTTGCGGCGGGCGAGTTGGACAGCGTCGATCCGAGGACGTTGGAGATCGCCTCGATCGCGCCGATGGTCGACGGACGACTCTTGACGGCGGCGCTGCCCGGTCGGCCCACGCGCCTCGCGTTCCAGCGCTTGCGTGAGTCGTCCGTCGCCGAGTCGGTCGGCCACCGGATCGCGCTGCATCGCCTGGTGCGCGACGCAGTCAAGACCCGGTTCCGGGTCAGCGAACCCGATCGTTACCGGCAGTCCGTCTTGCGCGTCGCGGACCACCTGCGTGGCCGGATCATCGGAGGCGAGTCGGAGGTCCTGTTCGAGCTCGCGGACCTCGTCGAGAATCCGAACACACGCATCGGGTTCGGGCCGAGCACCACCCACTATGCAGACGGGCTCGGTGCAGGAGATCTCGAAATCGTTGCAGCGACGCTGGGTTGCGCGCAGACGCAATGGTGGGCTCGGGTCGTGCGGTGGGCCGGCTCACGGCCCGAACAGATCCTCACGGTTCGTCGATCGAGCGGCGAGCTGTCGTTGCTCGCGATCTGCGGCCGATTCGAGCAAGCGCCACCCTGGGCTGGGCACGAGATCGAGTTCGGCCCGGTGCTCGCTGAGGTAAGACGGAGGGGCATCACCGGGGACTCTCTGTTCCTGATCGACATCCACTTCGTCGAGGCCGATCTCGACGAGGCGACGAGGGCAGAGATCGTCCGGGTCGGCAATATCGGAGTGACGCGGCGCGTCCGCGGCAGTCTGTTGCGCCATTGCTTCGCCAACTTCGAGGATCGCCCGCTCGAGGAAGGCAGTCGCGAGCTCGGGTTTGTCGAGGTGCCGCAACTGCGTCGCGTCGATGACGAGCGTTCGATCGAGACCTGGACCGCAGACTACGGAGCGGGCGGTCTGACGGGTGGCCTTTGGGCGCTGATTCGTGCCGAGCAAGGTGAATCCCCCATCGAACCGCTCACAGCAACGGGAGTCGGTGAGCAGGTCATCGCAGCATTGCGCAGGTACCGCGACGATGCCGCCCTGGAGGCCAGCTCGCTCGGTGGCGGAGTCGGTGCTGAACGGGTCGCAGCGGTTCGCGCCGTCGTGGCGTCCGCTGTCGATGACGCGTTCGGGGAAGGACGGCGGGACGTGCTCCTGCGAGAGCTGATCTGGTGGAGCTACCTCGATCCCGACGGCGGACTCGACATCGCCATGGAGCGAGCGAGCATGAGTAGATCGAGCTTCTATCGACACCTCCGCGAAGCGCGGGACCGGGTCAGTGCAGTCGAGCGACCGCGATGAAGTTGGGACCGAAACGGGACTGACTCGGGCGACCGATCGTGATGACATCTCACTGATCCGCGGCGATGCTCGGCGCGATCAGGAGGCGGGTCCATCGTGAGAACCTTTCGTTTCGTCCACATCGGCGTGGCAGCTGCACTTGCGGCGGCAACGGCGACGGCCATCGGGATCGCGCCGGGCGCGGGTGCTGTCGGTGGCTCGGCGTCGACCTTCGTGCCGATCGTGCCGTGTCGCTTGGCCGACACGCGCTCCGGGACCGACCACGTCGGGGTCCGGGCCACGCCGCTCGGCACGGGCGAGATCGTCGCGTTCACGGTGTGGGGCACCAACGGCAACTGCACCATCCCGACATCGGCGACCGGGATCGCCACCAACGTGACCATCGCCAATCCGACCAGTGCGTCCTACCTGACCGTGTACCCGGCCGATGCGCCGACGAAGCCGACCGCCAGCAACCTCAACTGGATCGCAACCAGCTCGCCGACCCCGAACCAGGTGACGGTTGCGCTCTCGGCGACGGGCGTGGTCAACACGTTCAACAACGCCGGTTCCGTGGACGTGATCATCGACATCGTCGGCTACTACCAGCCCGCAGCGGCCGGCGGCGGCGCCACGGGCCCGGCTGGTCCTGCAGGCCCCGCCGGGCCGACCGGCCCTGCTGGTTCGAGCCCGTACATCTCCTTCGCCCAGATCACTGCCGCTGGTGGGATCATCGCGCCCACGCGCAATGTCGGGTTCGCAGTCAACTTCTCGACGGCGCCGCCGGCGGGCGTGTTCTGTCTCAGCTTCCTCGGGTCAATCGCGGGGTTCATGGCGATCGCAACGCCCGAGTACGGCAATGACGACACGAGCCCGTCGAACGGTCGGCAGACGTTCGTCGAGGTCAGAGCGACGCCTGCGAGCTGCGTCGCCGCAGGGTACTCCGCCACGTCGACGATCGAGGTCGACACCGGCTACCAGGTCAGAGGTTCTACGGTCAGCCTCGCCAACGATCTCGTCAAGGCCAACGAGCCGTTCTTCATCACCATCATCGGGCCGTAGGCGCAGCGTCGGCAGGTATCGTTCGGCCGATGTTGGCCGTGTCTCGGGGCGCCTACGCCGAACTGATCGCTCACGCGTACGACTGTTATCCGGAGGAAGCGTGCGGCCTGCTCGTCGGCCATCCGTCGACGAAGTCGGTCGTGCGCTTCGTGGCGTGCGAGAACATCACCCACTCGGGCAGGGTGTACAGCATCGCTCCGAAGGACATGCTGCGTGCCGAACGCAACGCCGAGGACGACGGCATGGAGGTCATCGGCGTGATGCACAGCCACACTCACACCGAGCCGTATCCGAGCGTGACCGATGTCGACCAGGCGCCGGACCCGACCTGGCACTACGTGATCGTCAGCTTGAAGCGTGAATCACCCGAGGCGCGGAGCTATCTTCTCGTCGACGGCACGATCACCGAAGAACGGGTCGCCGTCGGCTGACAGACGATCGGTCGACACACACCGGTCGACGAAGCAGGGGGACAGCATGGCAACGGTCATCAACGACACGCAGCACGTCCAGGTCGAGGCGGCCCTCGACGACCGCTGGCTGATGGGCGCGGACGCCTTCGAGTCACTGACGGGATGGACGCTGAAGCCCGAAGGGATGTGCCGCGCCGATGTGTGCGCACCGATCTACCGCAAGGCTGCGGTGCTGCCCGAACCCGGCATGATCGATCTCGTCGAGGCCGCGCCCGTGATCGGGCTCTCGGCCGTCGTCGACGTCGCCCGCGGCGTCGCCGCGCTCGGTGCGTCAGCCGCGTCACGTGGCGACTCGATGACCACCCTGCAGGCGCCGTCGTTCACGCTGCCGGACATGCACGGCAAGCCGGTCAGCCTCCACGACTTCGATCGTCGCAAGGTGTTGCTGCTCGCCTGGTCCAGTTGGTGAGGCTGTCGTTATGAGCTGCCCGTGTGGCAGACGATGCAGGAAGAACTGGCCCCCTACGGCATGACGATCATCGCCGTCGCAATCGACAGCGATCTCGAAGCGGTGCAGGAATGGGCGGCCCACGCCCCGGGTCTGACGATCCTGATCGACCGCGACTTCACGGTGGCCGAGCAATACGGCATCGTCAACGTCCCAGCCACGGTCTGGATCGACGAGGACGGACGCATCGTCCGCCCGGCCGACACCGCGATGGGCGATGACCGGTTCCGTGCGTTCGCGCACGTCGATTCGTCGGTGCATCACGCCCAGTTGCGTCGCTGGGTGATCGACGGTGAGCGGCTGCTCGACGACGCGGCGGTCGCCGATCTGATGGAGCAGCCCTCGCCTGAGCTGCAACTGGCCCGCCTGCATCGGCGCATCGCCGTGGAGCTCGACGACCGGGGTGACGTCGAGGGGGCCCGCGAACACCTCGCCACCGCTGCCGAGTTGGCACCGTACGACTGGGTGATTCGCCGCGGCAGCATGCCGATGAACGACATCGATCCGTTCGGCGACAAGTTCTTCGAGTTCGTCGGGGAGTGGATGCAGGCGGGAAGCCCCGGCTACCGCCTTGCCACCGGTCGCGAGTTCCCGGGAGACCAGGTCGGCACAGCGCCGGAGTGACCTCGGGCGCGTCCGAATCACGGTGCGTGACGGTCGGATCAATTGGGTACAATCCCGACAGGAGACCTCGGGATTCGAGTCTCGACCGTTACGCCGGGAGGGTGCCGTGCTGCCATTCACCAACGTGCTGGACATGATCGGCAACACGCCGATGGTGGATGTCAGCAACCTCTCGCCGAACCCGAACGTGCGCATCTACGGCAAGCTCGAGGGCCAGAACCCGTTCGGCTCGGTCAAGGACCGCATCGCCAAAAGCATGATCGAACACGCCGAGAAAGACGGTCGGCTGCTGCCTGGTCAGACCATCCTCGAGCCGTCGTCGGGCAACACCGGCATCGCCCTCGCCGCCATCGCCCAGATGAAGGGCTATCCGATCAAGATCCTGATGCCCGAGAGCGTCAGCATCGAGCGTCGTCAGATGTTGGCCGTGTTCGGTGCCGAGATCATTCTCACACCTGGACCCGAAGGCAGCAACGGGGCCGTGCGCAGGGCCCAGGTCATGGCCGAAGAGCATCCCGAGTACTGCTTTCTCTACCAGTACGGCAACGACGCGAACCCGCAAGCGCACTACGAGGGCACCGGCCCGGAGATTTTCCGTGACGTGCCCGAGGTGACGCACTTCGTCGCCGGCCTGGGCACCAGCGGCACGCTGATGGGCACCGGTCGCTACCTCAAGGAGCAGAATCCGAACATCAAGGTCATCGCGATCGAGCCACCCCTCGGCGAGCGCGTCGAAGGACTGCGCAATCTCGAAGACGGCTACATCCCGCCGGTCTTCGAGCAGTGGCACGGTTTCGACCTGCTCGACCGCAAGCGAGTCGTGCGTCCACGTGAGAGCCTGGAGTGGACACGCCGTCTCGTCAACGAGTGCGGCATCTTCGCGGGCATCTCAGCCGGCGCGGCGATGGCGGGGGCCGCGAAGGTCGCCGAGCAGATCGAGGAGGGCGTCATTGTCTTCATCGTCTGTGACAACGGCTGGAAGTACCTGTCGACGGGCGCGTACACCGACGACCTCGACGAGGCCGAGGCCAACGCCGAGAGCATCATCTATTTCTGACGTCCTCGATCTCGCCACCCGGGCGGATCTCAGCCGTGCGTGACTACTTTGGCCCCGGTGCCGGCCAGATCACGACGTTGTCGGTGTCGTAGATCATCTCCAACACTGACGCGTCGAAGAGTTGTGAGATGTCGGGCGCAGTGCCGCCGAACAAGCCCACCGCAGCGTAGGCATCGACCTCGTCGCGTAGACCCTTGTCATCCGGCAGACCGAGTGGCTGGCCGGTCGGCGTCGAGTCGACGATCATCTTCGACTCCGTCTGCCAGCGAAACGCCTCGCCGTCCGGTGAGAGCCGGTTCGGGTTGCCGTTGTTGCGGATGAAGTCGACTGCGACCATCGACGCCGAGGCCGGGTCGGCGACGGAGTCGGCGAGGGCGTGCATGGTTGCGCGCATGAAGTCGACCGCCGCTGTCGGATGCTCGTCCAAGAACACATGCGTGGTGTAGAGCACGCCGAAGCTGCCGGGGATGTCGTTCGCCGACGGATCGAACGTGTCGTACCCGACCCCGGCGCGATCGAGTTGTCCCGGCTCGTTGCTCTTGAAGCCGGCGAAGCCGACGACGCCGTCGAGGGCGAGGTGCTCGACCGGATCGAAGCCGACCAACATCGTGGTCGTGTATTGCCGTCCGTCGACCAGGCCGGCCTGGGCCAGCATCGCCCGGATGCTCGGCGGGAGCGCACCCTTGACGCCGATCGCGTCACCGGTGAGTGCGGCGAGCGACGACGCGGCCGCCGGCTTGGTGATCAGGGTGTCGATCGCAGTCTTGCCTTCCACCGCGAGGGCGACGAGGTTCGATGCAATGGGCTGCCCGGCGAGCTCGCTGAACGACCCGGCGCTGGCGAACTGTGCGGTGCCTGCGGCGACGGCGGTGTAGTTCGCGGACGACAGTCCGGACTCGATGCGTACGTCGAGACACAGTTCATCGAAGTACCCGCGCTGCTCGGCGACGAGGACGTCGACGATGCTGGCCGCTGCCGCGTAGTCGTAGCCCGACGTGTACGTGATGGTTCCGGCGGCCCGGTTCGCTGTGCAGCGTTGCTGAGGGAAGGCGCGCCCTGCGGCCACGACGGGACCGGCAGTGGACACGCTGCTCTCCTCCGGGTGACTGGAGCACGCTGACGCGACGAGTGAGGATGCGGCGACAGCCACCCCGACGAACCGTGCGACGCGCATTGCAACGATGGTATAGAGCCACCTTTACAGTGGCGTGACGCTTGCGTTAAGGGGTTTGGGCCAGTACGTCAAACAATGCCAGTACGTTCGTTCCACCAATTCCGACGCGATGACCGGTGCGTGAGATGAACCCGAGCTGCAGGCCGCTCGCAGGGTCGCGGACCGTGAAGAACTGTTCGTGGCCGTTGTCGTCGACGACGACGTCGGTGAGGAGCGGGGCATCGACCGCTGTCAACGCCGCACGCGCGTAGCCGGCGTTGAGGACGTCGATCGCAAGATGCTGGATGCCGCTGCCGTGCCGGGCGAGGTAGGCAGCGACGGCCGGGCTGGCCGTCGGCCCGACGAGGATCATCGTCACTCCACCTGCGGCGATGGCTTCCATCCCGACGGTCGGCCCGCCGGCCAGTGGCACCTGATGGAATCCGAGATGGTCGGTGAACGTGCTCAACGTTGCGGCGAGGTCATCGACGGCGATCACCACGTGGTCGATACGCGTCGCAACGGTGTCGAGTGCGGATCGTGTGCTCTCCGGCGCGGCCGACTTGTCGGGTGCGGCGTCGGGTCGGGTGCCGGCCACCTCGATGCGGTGCGTCTCGGCGAGCAACACTCGGAACACCTGCTCGGCGAAGTCCGGGTCGATCCCCTGGTCGATGGCCAACTGCCGCCTCGACGTGATGACGTCGCGCACGCGGGCGGGCTGGATCACCGGCGTATCGGTGCCTTCCTTGACCCGGGCGACCTCCTCGCACACGGCGAGGCGGGCGGCGAGGACCTCGACCAGGCGTTGGTCGAGTTCGTCGATGCGGGCGCGGAGTTCAAGAAGACCAGTCACTGACATCTGAACCTACAGAACGGCCGTGCCGATCAACGATGTGCCGGTTTCGCGATGTGTCGGTTCAGCGATCGTCGCCCAACGATGAGATCGGCGTACTGCGTGGGCGATCCGTCGGCGCAGCATTCGGGTTCGGTGCGAGCGGGTTGTTCTGCGGAGCGGCGAACGGGGACACCGGAGACGGCGGCGCGCCCATCGGCGGGGGCGGCGGCGGGTAGCCGGACGGGAACTGCTGCGGTGGTGGCTGGTACTGCGACGTCACCGAGGTGCTGGTGCCGGATCGGCCGCGCTTGACCAGGCGCACGATCGCCGAGATGGCGATGATGATGACGAACCCGAACCCGCGGCCGTACCGCAGCCAGTCGTACGAGAAGGCGAGGGCGTGCACGCCGCCGACCGTAGCCGCGTCACTGCAGCGTGGTGCGCCGGTGCCGGTTGTGCGGTGCTGGTTGTGAGGCCCGGACTCGGTCCGTAACCTTGCGGGGTCCGTGGGGGCCACACCTCTCACGTGATGCTGACGAACCGTCGGTTCGCGGCGACCTCCTTTTGGAAGGCAGACAGACATGTCGAAGCAAGACGTCATCGGCGAGCACAAGCTCCACGAATCCGACACCGGGTCACCCGAGGTCCAGATCGCGTTGCTCACCAGCCGCATCAACCACCTCACCGATCACCTGAAGAAGCACAAGAAGGATCACCACAGCCGTCGTGGCCTGCTCATGCTCGTCGGCCAGCGCCGCAGCATGCTCGATTACGTCCGCAACCGCGACGTGCAGCGCTACCGCGACATCATCGCCAAGCTCGGCCTGCGCCGCTGATCTGGTCGGCAGCCACGCGCTGCCGACCCGGACAACCCAACACGTTCTGCGCTCAGCGCACCACTCGCCCGTAGCCGGTGGTGCGCTGTTCCGCGCGACGGCCCAGACCCTCGGCCATCTGCGCGAACCGCTGCGGTGTCATCCCCTGCCCGTGGGCGGCGCCGGCAGCGCGGGAGATGTTCTCGTTCATCAACGTGCCACCCATGTCGTTGCAGCCGGCGCGCAGCATCTGCATCGCCCCGCCGATGCCGATCTTGACCCAGCTGACCTGGATGTTGGGGATGTCACCGTGATACGCAATGCGCGCGACGGCATGCATCAGCAGCGTCTCGCGGAACGTCGGCCCGCGACGGCTGCTGCGCTGCAGGTAGATCGGTGACGCCATGTGCACGAACGGCAGACCGACGAATTCGGTGAACCCGCCGGTCTCGCGCTGCAGATCACGGGTGACGATGAGGTGGCGGGCCCAGCTCTCCGGGTGCTCGACGGAGCCGAACATGATCGTCACGTTCGAGTGCAGACCGATGCCGTGGGCGGCGCGATGGCATTCCAGCCACTCCTCGGTGTTGATCTTGTCCGGGCAGAGGATGGCGCGGATGTCGTCATCGAGGATCTCCGCCGCAGTGCCCGGCAGCGATGCCAGCCCGGCGTCCTTGAGCCGTTGGAGGTACGTGGCCAGGTCCTCGCCGAGCCGCTTGGCTCCCTCGGTCACCTCGAGCGCAGTGAACCCGTGCACGTGCATCTCCGGCACGGCGTCCTTCACGGCCCGGGTGACGTCGATGTAGTAGTCGCCGTCGAAGTCGGGATGGATGCCCCCTTGTAACGTGACCTCGGTCGCGCCCAGGTCCCACGCCTCGCGGGCCCGTTCCGCGATGTCGTCGAGGGTCAACAGGTACGGCGTGCCGCGCAGGTTGAGGCTGAGCTTGCCCTTCGAGAACCCGCAGAAGCGGCACTTGAACGTGCAGACGTTGGTGTAGTTGATGTTGCGGTTGTGGACCCACGTGACCGCGTCGCCGACGGTGTCGTGGCGGAGCTGATCGGCCAGCTCGGCAATCGCGTTGACCTCTCGTCCCCGGGCGCGGAACAGCGCAACGATCTCGTCGAAGCCGACCTCGTGGCCCATCTGCACACCGTCGAGGATCTCGTCGATCACCGAGCCGTGCTTGGCGAACGCCTCACCCGGGATCAGCGTCATCGGCTCGACGTTCGCGCCGCTGTACCACTGGGTGCTGCGGTGCCCGACCAGCACCACCTCGGCGCCGTCCTGGACGACGTCGGCGGCGGTGACCTTCTCCGGCCACACTGCGCCCGGGTCGTCGCGCCCGAGACCCTCGGCATCGCTGCGGTCCATCACCGCGAAGCGCAGGTTCGGGTCCAGCCAACGCTGCGGCTCGCGGGCGAACTCGGGATAGATCGTCAAGCGCGGCGCAAGCGCGAAGCCGCGCTCCTCGGTGACCTCGCGCAGCCGATCGAGCTCGGGCCAGGGTCGTTCGGGGTTGACATGGTCGGCGGTGATGGGGGAGACACCGCCCCAGTCGTCGATACCGGCATCGAGCAGGACGCCGAAGTCATCGCTGAGGTTCGGTGGCGCCTGCAGATGGATCTCCGGCGGCAGGATCAACCGGGCCGCGGCGATGGTCCACAGGAACTCCTCGGGCGGGCACGGCGCCGAGCGCTGCATCGCGGTGCGCAGCTTGGGTAGGAAGTTCTGGACGATGACCTCCTGCACATGACCGTGGCGGGCGTGGGCGGCGGCGATCGCCTCGAGCGCAGCGATACGGTCAGCGCGGTCCTCGCCGATACCGACGAGCACGCCGGTCGTGAACGGGATCTGCAGCTCTCCCGCGGCCTCCAGCGTGGCGAGCCTGCGGGCCGGCACCTTGTCGGGCGCGTTGCGGTGCGCAGCGAGGTCGTCGCGCAGGGTCTCGAGCATCATCCCCTGGCTGGGCGACACGGGACGCAGCAGTGCCAACTCGTCGGCGTACAGAGCGCCGGCGTTGGCGTGGGGGAGCAGGCCGGTCTCGGTCAGCACCAACTGGGCCATCGCCGCGACGTAGTGGACCGTGCTGTCGTAGCCGTTGTCGCGCAGCCAGTCGCGGGCGATCTCGTAGCGGTCCTCGGGGCGCTCACCGAGTGTGAACAGCGCCTCGTGACAACCCTGGCGGGCGCCCTGGCGGGCGATGCGCAAGACGTCCTCGGCCAGCAGGTAGGGCTGCTCCAGCCGGGCCGGTGGTTGGGCGAACGTGCAGTATCCGCATTGGTCGCGGCACAGCATCGTCAGCGGGATGAACACCTTCGGCGAGAACGTGATGCGGGTGCCGTGGGCGTGGTCGCGCACGGCGCGTGCGGCGACGAGCAGATCATCGAGTGGCTCGTCGATCAAACGGTCCAGCAGTCCCCGGTCGAGCAGGGACGACGGGGTGGGCGGATGGGGTGCCGAATACGGCAGAAGGCGTGACGCGACGCGCGACATGACAGAACTCCTGAGCCTCGAAAGGGACGACGTGTTGTGCCAGTGCGCGGCGGGCGCCGTTGGGCCTGATGTGAGAAGTTGGCCAACGAAAACCAAGACTGCCGTGCTGGGAATCAACCTAGCGCCGGCGGTGTGAATCTCTGGCATGGTGGGTATCCGCAATTGCTGGTGCGATGGGTGCCGGCGGAACAGGACGCCATGCAACCCAGCTCCAAGATCGACGACAAGCCGCAGACCCTGGTCGGCGTCTCCTTCACCGACGCATTTCGCGCGCAGGAGTTCATGACCGCCGCCTCGCGTCTGGCGGCGAACCGCAAGCTGCAGGTGCACGATGCTGTCGTGGTCGCCAAGACCGACGAAGGACACACGCGCGTCGTCGAGACCATCGATCCCCAGCCCGGTCGTTCGGCTCTGTCCGGTGCGATGTGGACCGGCCTGCTCGGGCTCCTCCTCGCCGGCCCGGTCGGCTGGATCGCCGGCGGAGTGATCGGCGCCGGAGCCGGAGCGGTCGCTGCCAAGGTCGTCGACCTCGGAGTCCCCGACGAATGGGTCGAATGGTTCCGTGAGGCGGTCCAGCCGGGCACGACCACCGTCGTGCTCCTGTTGACCGATGTCAACGTCGACGCCCTGGTCGAGGAGGCCAAGCGCTTCACGGGCGCCGAGCTGATCTACGCGAACCTGGATGCCATCAGCTTCGACCGCGTTGTCGTCGCCTTCGGTGGCACGCCCGGAGAGCACTCAGCCAGCACGGCCGGCCCGTCCGACTCGGCCCCGTTCGATCAGCCTCCGGCGGTTCCCGCACCGCTCGATGCCGCGCCGTCGGAGTGACCCCCCAGCCGTGGGCGGTCACGGCGCAGAACCTGGCTGAGCATGCGAACAACCCGATCCACACCGACGCGGGCGCCCGTGCGGCGGGCTTCGCGCAGGCCCTGGTCGCCGGTGTCACCACCTATGCGTATCTGACCCATCCCATCGTCGAAGCGTGGGACGTGGCCTGGCTCGAACGTGGCACCGCTGACGTCTCGTTCACGGCGCCGGTGTTCCTCCACGACGACGTGCGGTGCATGCCCGAAGTGGACGGCGACGACACGATTGTGACCGCGGTCGTCGACGGCCGGGCGCGGGTCACGATGCGTGCCGGCTGGCACGACGACGTACCGCCGTCGTCACTGTCCGACGGTGAGCTCCTCCGGACGCGACACCTCCGGCTGGAGGGCGAGTACGGCGACGAGTACGGGCTCCGCGCCGGCGATGACCTCGATCTGTATCGACGCCTGGGTGTCGTGCACCCCGCAGTGTGGCCGGCGTTCGCCAACCACCTCGTTCACACCGAGGTCGCCAATGGATCGTGGATCCACACCCGCAGCATCATCCGCCACCACGCACCGGCACCGGTTGGTTCCATCGCCGACCTGTCCGGCGCCGTGGTCCGCCGGTTCGACAGCACTGCCGGCGTCCGAGCCGTGCTCGACGTCCGGATCGAGGTCGACGGGCGTGTCGTGGCCAGCCTCGAGCACCACGCCATCGTCGATGTCACCCGGCGCGCGACATCACCCTGAGCACCCACGCCGCCACACCAGCTCACCGATCGACATGGTTCACGGCGACCGGGCTGGTACAGTGCCGTTCGTCCCGGGTTGTTCTCGGGGCCAACTAACCATCAGAGCGGACAACCGGATCGGTTGTCAGTCGCCTCTGCCGGTGCGCTGTGAGCGCTCGTCCAGGTCGGTTCTCCGAGACGGACGGCTGTTCCGGTACCGACACTGCCGACTGGGAACCGACCTCCGCTCCAAATGCCGAGGCGTGAGAAAAAACGCGCCCGGCCGAAAGGAGCTCGACATGGCAGACGCCATCCGAGTGTCGGGACCCGTGTCGGGAACCGACAAAACCCTGTCCTTCGAGACTGGCAAGCTCGCGCAGCAGAGCCAGGGCGCCGTACTGGCGGCCATCGGTCGTACGACCGTGCTCGCCACCGCCAACGCCGCCAAGGAAGCCAAGCCCGGTACGGACTTCTTCCCGCTCACGGTCGATGTCGAAGAGCGTGCCTACGCCGCCGGCAAGATCCCCGGCTCGTTCTTCCGTCGCGAAGGCCGCCCCACCGAGGCTGCGATCCTGACCTGCCGTCTCACCGACCGCCCGCTGCGCCCGTGCTTCCCCGACGGTTTCCGCAACGAGACCCAGGTCGTGCTGACGATCATGGGTGCCGACCAGGAGAACCCGCATGACGTGCTTGCGATCAACGCTGCTTCGGCTGCGTTCCAGATCAGCGGCATCCCGTTCGACGGTCCCATCGGCGCCGTACGCATCGCGTACAGCCAGGACGGCGACTGGATCCCGCACCCCACCTACGCCGAGGGTGAAGCCGCGACGTTCGAGCTGGTCGTCGCCGGTCGCCTGATCGAGGGTGGCGACATCGCCATCATGATGGTCGAGGCCGGCGGTACCGCAAAGAGCTTCGCCTACTACGCCGACGGCGCCCCGAAGGTGGACGAAGCCGTCCTCGCCGGTGGCCTCGAGGCCTGCAAGGTCTGG
>JANXUX010000406.1 GCA_025351965.1 Actinomycetes bacterium
GACACACCCCGTGACCGCAGGTGGGTGGTGAGGTCCTCGAGCGACAAACTCGTTGCCGGCGCGCGGAGCTGCACGTACACGGCGACTCGTTCGCCGAAGACGGGGTCCGGCGCGGCGACGGCGGCGGCGTGAGCGATGTTCGGATGGGTCGCGACCTCGGCCTCGACCTGGGGGGCGCTGATGTTCTTGCCGCCGCGGATGATGATGTCCGAGGTCCGCCCGACGACGGACACGTAGCCGTCGGCGTCGATGGTGCAGATATCTGCCATCAGCATCCAGCCGTCGCCGGTGTACAACTCGGCATTGGCCGCGTCGTCGTCGAGGTAGCCGGGGCTGAGCGCCGGACCGCGGCAACCGGGCTGACCGCGCCCGGTGGAGGTGACGTCGATGCCGTTGTCGAAGAGGCGTACTTCCATCTCCGGCGCGATGCGGCCGGCGCTGTGCAGGCGGTGGTCGGCGTCGTCACTGAGCGTCGTGCCGGTCAACAGCCCGGTCTCGTTCGATCCGTAGAACTGCAGGACGGTTGCGCCGGTGCGGCGCTCGAAGTCGAGGGCGCGCAGGTACGGAACGGGCTCGCCACCGGTGAACATGACGCGCAGCGAGCTGAGATCGCGTGACGTCGGGCCGCTGCCGGCATTGCTCGCCGGCTGATCTGGGACCGCGTCCTCGGCCAGCTCCGGCTCGCCGAGCAGCATGATGAACTGGGTGCTGACACAGCAGAGCGTCGTGACCCGCTCGCGCTCGATCAGCTCGAGCGTGTGCGCAGCGTTGAACCGCTCGAAGGTGAGCACCGTCGCGCCGAGCACGAGCGGCGTGACGTGGCTGGTCCACAGTCCGAATCCGAACGGGGCGGGCACCGCAGCGCAGAACACATCGTCGCCGGTGAGCGCGCCGTTCTCGACGGCCTTGCGATGGAAGTACATCCACCGGTTCTGGAAGTGTTGCACGCACTTCGGCATGCCCGTCGTGCCCGACGTCGAGTTGACCAGGAACAGGTCGTCGGGGCCGATTCGGCGTTGCCGCTCGACGTCGGGGTCGAGTGCGGCCGCCTCGACAGGCTTGGCGTCGACGATGATCGGGGTGTCCTCGAACTCGACGTGCGGCACGACGATGTGGTGGGCGAGGTCGATGCCGCCCTCGCGCAGCGCGGCGACGAACGCGCCCTGGTCGCTGCCGCGGTGGTCGGCGTGGGTGACGATGCTGCGTGCGTTCGTCTTGGTGAGGAGACGGCGGATCTCGCGGTCGCCGGCGCGGGCGCCGAGCCCGATCACGGTCACGCCGGCGCGTTCGGCGCCGACGAACACGGCGTGGATCGTCGGGCCGTCGGGCAGCATGACGGCCACCCGATCACCCGGGTCGACGCCCGACGCAACGATTGCCGCGGCGACACGGTCGGCCGCAGCATCGAGCTGGCGATAGCTGAGCGTGTGCTCGGGTGTGACGTAGGCGACCTTGTCGCCCTGCTCGGCGGCGTGGCGGCGGACGTGGTCGGACACGGTGAGGTCGCCCCACCAACCCTGCTCGCGGAAGTGCCTCGCCGAGGTCGGGTCGACGATGTTGCGGAACGCGCTCATCGGGCCGCCGCGACTCGCGGCACCCGACAAGTGGTCGGATCGAAGCGGGGTTCGAGTATCAGGCGTACGGCACGTTCCATTTTCACGCCGACGTCGTGGATCGGGAAGCGGCCGTTCGTCCAACCCATGAGTGACGAGTGCCAGACCTGGCTGATCAGATCGATGAGCCCGTCACGGACATCGTGGTCGAGGTCGAGCAGGAGCGGTTCGAGCATTGCGCGCAGGTTCGTCGACACGTCGCCGGCCGCCTCGGCGACCCCGGGCTCGCTCGATGCGGCGGCCTTGATCAGCGCCTCGGCCAGGCGCGGCTTGCGCTCGAGTGAACTGGATGCGCGGGCGAGCACCTCGACGACGCACTCGACCGGCGAGTCGCTGCGCGGGGGCCGCCGCTCGACGCGGCCGCGCAGATCGGCTGCCCAGTGGGCCATCGTCGCCGAGAGCAGATGGTCCTTGGAGCCGAAGTAGCGGTAGAGCGTGCCGAGGGCGATGTCGGCGCGCTCGGCGACCTCGCGCATCCGCACGGCGTCGTATCCGCCTTCGGTGGCCAACTCGAGCGCGGCGCGGATCGCGCCGTCACGCCGGGCGACCTGACGCGGCGTGCTCGGGTTCGTCGTTGGTTGGCCCGGTCGGGGGCTGGTCGGCCGTTGGGTCATCGTGGGACGATCGTACGCAGCTCGCGTGGGGTCGAGTTGTGCTCCACTGGCGCGAATGTTAGAACATGTTCCAGTTATTCCCACTGGGATCGTGACAAAGGGACACCACCAATGCGTACAGAAATCTGTGATCAGCTCGGCATCGAGTATGCGATCTTCGCCTTCACCCACTGCCGTGACGTCGTCGCAGCGGTCAGCAAGGCCGGCGGGCTCGGCGTGCTCGGTGCAGTCGGCTTCACCCCCGATCAGCTCGAGACCGAGCTCAACTGGATCGACGAGAACATCGGTGGGAAGCCCTACGGCGTCGACATCGTCATGCCGGCCACCTCGGCCGGTGTCGACGGCGCGGATGCCGAGTCGCTCTACGCCCAGATCCAGGCGATGATCCCCGATGCGCACCGCCGCTTCGTCGACGAGCTGATGATCAAGTTCGACATCCCCGAACTGCCCGAAGGCGAGCAGGCCGGCGGGGTGCTCGGCTGGGCAGAGGGCGTCGCCCGGGCCCACGTCGACATCTCCTTCGGCCACCCGATCAAGCTGATCGCCAATGCGCTCGGCTCACCGCCCAAGGACATCATCGACCGCGCTCATGCCGAGGGTGTGAAAGTCGCTGCCCTCGCCGGCAAGGCCCAACACGCGCAGCGTCACGTCAACAACGGCGTCGACATCGTCATCGCCCAGGGCTCCGAGGCCGGCGGCCACACCGGTGAGATCGGCACGATGGTGCTGGTCCCCGAGATCGTCGACGCCGTGCCCGGTACGCCGGTGCTCGCCGCCGGCGGGATCGGGACCGGTCGCCAGATCGCGGCCGGTATGGCGCTCGGCGCCCAAGGTGCCTGGTTGGGCTCACTGTGGCTGGCCACCACCGAGAGCAGCTCGTCGCCCGAGCACCTCGAGCGTTACCTCGAGGCGACGTCGTCGGACACGGTGCGTTCGAAGTGCTACACCGGCAAGCCGGCGCGCCAGCTGCGGTCGGTCTGGACCGACGCATGGTCAGATCCGGAGGGGCCCGGTCCGCTCGGCATGCCGCTGCAGAACATTCTCACCGCCGAGGCCAACGCCCGCATCGCGCGCAGCCACCGTAAGGACCTCCAGTTCATCCCGGTCGGCCAGATCGTCGGCCAGATGAACAGCGTCCGGCCCGTGCGCGACGTGATGTTCGATCTCGTCAACGAGTACATCGAGGCCGTCGAGCGCCTCAGCGCCGGCCTGCAGGGCTGACGAACTTCCGCCCGGCACTCACCGGGAGGCTGCAGTCGCCACGGTGACGACTGCAGCCTCCCAGTGATGCATGGGCACGAGCGGCAAGCCGCTCGTTTCAATCGTCGAAGGGATGGATGCCGAGCTTGCGGGCGAGGACGCGGGTGACGGGGTTGTCGTGCTCGTACGCGGTGGGCGAGTCGCCCGGTTCGCCGAACATCTGGATGATGCGCATCATCACGCAGGCGAAGCGGAAGCCGGCGAAGACCTCGTACCAGTGGAGGTCGTTCACGGTCTTGCCGGTGCCGGCTTCCCAGTAAGCAATGGTCTCCTCGCGGGTGCCCATGCCCTCGAGTGGCTCGAGGTTGTAGGCCTGGAAGTCCTCCAGGAACAGCCACCAGCCGAGGTCCATCGACGGGCCGCCGAGGGAGAGCATCTCCCAGTCGAGCACGCCGGTGACCTCGAAGGTGTCGAGGTCGAACATCATGTTGCCGAGCCGGGCGTCGCCCCACGACAGCGACGTCGGTCGGTCCGTCGGCATGTTCGCGTTCATCCACTCCCACGCATGGTCCGCGACGGGCTGGACGTGGCCGCGAGCAGCCCACTCGTAGGAGCGCTTCCAGTACTCGAATGTCTGGTCGAAGCCGGTTTCGCCGAGCTCGGGCTTGTCGAGGAAGCGGACCTTCTCGAGCGGCACGCTGTGGACCTTGATCATCGCGTCCATCGCGTTCTGCCACAGCGTGCGCCGACGCTCCGGCGATGCGTCGAACAAGAAGCCGGCGGTGAGGTACGGCGGCACGTCGGCCGGCGCAGCACCCTTGATCCGGCGCATCACGAAAAAGCGCGCGCCGAGCAGGGAGGGGTCGTTCTCCAGCCACAGCGTCGGCGGCACCGGGACATCCGTCTGGGTGTCGAGCAGGCTGAGCATGCGGTGCTGGAGCTCGAAGTCGGCCTCCATGAACACCTTGTATCCCTTCGGCTCGATACGGATGACGAGCGAATCGGACTTCCCCTCACCGTCCTCGTGCCAGGTGAAGTCGGCAAGCAGCGTCTCGTTCGAGTACCCGGATCCCTGCGGAGCATTGAAGTCCGAGATCTCGACGTCGGTGACGACGGCGTCGGTCATCTCCTGCAACTTCGGTTGGATCCAGGCACGCAAGGTGGCTCGCGTCTGTTCGAGATCGCGTTGGTCCGGAATCGGCATTCTTTCTTCCCCCATGTCAGCAGAACTGAAACGTGTTCCAGTCTAGGCGTTATCGTGAAATCCCATGAGCACCGCTCCAACGACGACCGACCTGCCCGCTGCGTCACCGCTCGGCACCACGGCCGTCATCGACACGATGATCGGCTTCCCCCATGGCGACATGAAGGACACCTACAAGTTCATCACGGATCAGACCAAGGATCGTCAGTCGAAGGAGCAGTTCGAGTTCCCGGCCGAGTACATGTTCAAGAACGTCCCCGAGAAAGAGCTCCGCGGCAGCCCCGACCCGGTCGCGACGACCCTCGGTGAGATGGACAAATGGGGCATCTCCCAGGGGATGATCAACATCGGCAACGACGGCACCGCCGAGCGTGCACTGCGCGAGCACCCGACCCGGTTCATCCCGTCGGTCGGCGCCGACCCGAACCGGGGCGTCGACGAGATCCGTCGGATCCGCCGCCTGACCGACGAGTTCGGCGTGCGCGCCGTGACCCTGTTCCCGTCCGGCACCTTCCCGCAGGTCGCCATCAATGACCGGCTGATGTACCCGATCTACTCGCTGTGCTGCGAGCTGGACATCCCCGTGTTCTGCTGCGCCGGTGTCCCCGGCCCGCGCATCCGGATGGCGCCGCAGCGGGTCGAGCTGATCGACGACGTGATGTACGACTTCCCCGAGCTCACGTTCGTCACCAAGCACGGCTGCGAGCCGTGGCAGGACCTCATCGTCAAGCTGATGCTGAAGTGGCCCGGGCTGCACTACTCGACGAGCGCGTTCGCGCCTCGCCACTACCCGAAGGCGATCATCGACTACGCCAACACTCGCGGCGCCGACAAGATCATGTACGCCGGCTACTTCCCGATGGGCCTCTCGTTGGAGCGGATCATGAAGGAGATGCCGGGCGTGCCGTTCAACGAGAACGTGTGGCCGAAGTTCCTCCACGACAACGCGGCCCGCGTCCTCAAGCTCGACCGTCCTTGCTGATCTGGCCCGCCTGACCCGGCCCGCCTGACCCCACCAACCCCTCGAACCGATCTGAGCGACACCACACATGGATTTCGACGATTCCCCAGCAGAAGCCGCATTCCGCGCCGAGGCGCGAGCGTTCCTCGAGGCCAACGCCAAGCCCAAGGGCCCCGACTCGGTCGGTCACGGCGGGAGCCACGTCGCCGGCTCCCCGGAGGAACAGCAACACGTGCGCAAGGCCCAGGCCTGGCAGGCAACGCTGTACGACAGCGGTTGGGCCGGCATCACCTGGCCGAAGGAGTACGGCGGCCGCGGTGGCACGTCCGTGCAGCAGATGATCTGGAACCAGGAGCTGTCCACGTTCGATGCCGCGCCTGGCGTGTTCGCGCAGGGCATCGGCATGGCCGGCCCGACGCTGATGCAGCACGGCACGCCCGAGCAGAAGGAGCGCTTCATCGGGCCGATGCTGCGCGGCGATGAGCTGTGGTGCCAGCTGTTCAGCGAGCCCGGTGCCGGCTCCGACCTCGCTGCGCTGAGCACGAAGGCGGTGCGCGACGGCGACGAATTCGTGGTCAACGGGCAGAAGGTCTGGACATCGAGCGCGCATTACAGCGACTGGGGCATCCTGCTCACCCGTACCGACATCGACGTCCCCAAGCACAGGGGCATCACGTATTTCCTCGTCGACATGCGCTCGCCCGGGATCGAGATCCGCCCGCTCTACCAGATCACCGGTGTCGCTCATTTCAACGAGGTCTTCCTCACTGACGTACGCATCCCTGCCGCGAACATGGTCGGCGATCTCAACTGCGGCTGGGGTGTCGCGATGACGACGCTGACCAGCGAGCGCACGCTCATCGGTGGCAATGCTGCGATCCAGACCAAGGACATCGTCGACATGGTCCACCGATCCGGACGCGGCGACGATCCCGTCGTGCGCAACGAAGCCGCGTCGATCATCATCCAGCTCGAGCTGCTCAAATACATGGGCCTGCGCGTGCAGACCTCGATCAGTCAGGGCACCGCCTCGGGCGCGGTCAGCTCGGTGCTCAAGCTCGGCTACACCAAGCTGCAAACCGAGCTGAACGACTTCGCGATGGAGCTCGCCGGTGCCAGCGGCATGTTGTGGGAGGACTCGGACCCGATCACCAACCGTCGTGCCCAGCAGTTCCTCGGCCAGTGGAACAGCAAGATCGGTGGCGGCACCGATCAGGTGCAGCGCAACATCGTGTCCGAGCGCATCCTCGGCCTGCCCGGTGACGTGCGTGTCGACAAGCACGTGCCGTTCAAGGACATGCCGCGCTGACTCGTGCCCGTCAGGGCGCGTGCTGGTCGGAGGCCCCGGCGCGACGCAGGACCAGCTCGGTGACCGACGCGTTCGGCGAGAGGCGGAGCAGGAAACGTACCGTCTCGGCCACATCGCAGGCGTCGAGCATCGTGTCCGCCGGTATGGTCTCGCCGAGCCATGCTGTCATGTCGGTGGCGACGAAGGCGGGGCAGATCGCACAGGAGCGCACGCCGGTCATTGCCTCCTCCGCAGCTATCGAACGGGCCAGCGACACCGCCGCTGCCTTTGCCGCGGCGTAGCCGGCGAAGCCCGGAACCGGCCACTGCCCGGCCATCGACGAGACGACCACGAACCATGACGATGCCGTCGATGCGGGTTCGTCGACGGACCGGCGCATCGCCGGGATCGCTGCCGCGGCGAGCGAGAACGGCGCGGCGACGTTGATCCGCAGCATCCGGTCGAGGTCCTCGGCCGGCGAGTCCGCCACGGTCCCGTTCGTGCCCCATCCGGCATTTGCGATGACGACGTCGAGCCGGCCGAATCGGTCGAGGTGGGCGGCGACGAGCTCGTCGCCGGCGTCGTCAGCGGTCACATCGGCGGCGATCGTGGACACGACATGGCCCTGGCTGCGCAGCGCGTCGGCTGCGGCGAGCAACCGGGGCTCGCGGCGCGCCGCCATCGTGACGGCGAACCCGTCCTCGCACAGTGCCGTTGTGATGGCCAGGCCGATGCCGGTCGAGGCCCCGGTGACGATGGCGGCGCGGGTGCTCATGCGCGCACGCTACCGAGGTCGTCGAACGCAGCGGCGATGATCGCGACGGCCTCACCGAGCTCAGCGGGCGTGAGCGTCGAGTAGGACAAGCGCAGGGCGTGCTCGAAGGTGTTCGCGACCGAGAACTCGCTGCCCGGCACGAGGGCCAGTCCGAGCCGGCGGGCCGTTGCGATCAGCGCCGTCGACGTGACTGCATCGTCGAGGATCTCGGCCCACGCGAACATCCCGCCCTCCGGTCGGCGGACGCGCAGTCGGCCGGGCAGTTGTGCATCCACGGCGTCGGTGAGCGCATCGGCGCGCTCGGCGTAGATGCTCCGGAGGAGCGCGAGGTGACCGTCCCACCAGTCCGGCAGGTCGAGCAGGCGACTGACGAGGCGCTGGCCGAGCGACGACGTCGCGAGATCGGCGGCCTGCTTGGCGAGCACGATCGGGCGGACCAGCCACTCCGGTGCCGACAGGTAGCCGACGCGCAGACCTGGGGCGACCACCTTGCTGAACCCGCTGAGGTACACGACGTCGCCGGCGATCGACGCGAGCGGGTCGATGTGCTCGCCGCGGAAGCGGAGCCTTCCGTACTGATCGTCCTCGACGATGACGAAACCGTACTGACGGGAGAGGTCGGCGAGAGCTTGGCGGCGGGTGCCCGACAGCGTCGCGCCGCTCGGGTTGGAGAAGTTCGCGCACAGGTAGCAGAGCTTGGGGCGGATGCCGTCGGCCAGCAGCGCAGCGAGGATGTCCGTGTCCATGCCGTCGTCGTCGCAGCCCACGCCGACGATACGTGCGCCGGTCGGGGCGAGGGCGCGCAGTGCGCCGACGTACGTCGGGTCCTCGACGATTGCGACGTCGCCCGGATCGAGCATCACCCGCCCGACCAGGTCGATGCCCTGCTGCGAGCCGGTCGTCACGACGACTCGTTCCGTCGCGACCTCGCGGCGATGGTCGCGTGTGAGCACCTCCGCGATCTGGGAACGCAGCTTCGGCTCACCCTCGGCCGAGGTGTACTGCAACGCCCGCACGTCGTGGCCGCTCAGCAGCTCGGACGCGAGCTCGGCGAGCGTGGCGAACGGAAAGGCCTCCTCCGGTGGCAGGCCTCCGGCCAGGGACAGCCTCGCCGGCGGACCCCCTGCGGACAGCATCTCGCGGAGCGCGGACGGTCGCATCAGCGCCGATCTCTGCGACAATCGTTGTTCGGTCATCGCTGTTCCATCGTCTGGTCGTCCCCGTGGTCGTCGACCGGCCGCTTGGTCGCTGCGGCCCTCTTCTGATTAAGATTATAATGTTAGCTGCTGCACGCCCTGGGGGATCAGTGGCTGCGTGGCCGTCGGAGCGCTGTGCTCCGAGACATCAAGGGGGAACCGATGGATGACGTGACGAACAACGGCGTGCCGAATGCCGACCAGACCGCCGGTGGCATGGAGGATGGCATGGACAACGTTGCCTGGCTCGGGACGAGCTTCAACCGCCGGCGGATGATGCAGGTGGGTGCCGGTGTGATCGGTGCCGCGATCCTCGCCGCGTGCAGTAGCGATTCGAAGGGCTCCAGTTCCACGGCAGCACCGACGACCTCGGCCCCGAACGAGACCACCGGCGCCAGCACGGCCATCACCGCCCCGGCGGACACGACCGGCAGCACGATCGCGTCGGACACGACGCTCGCCGGCGTCGACACCACCGTGGCCGAGACCACCACGACCGTCGCTGCAGCCGTCGACAACGACCCGACCGCGATCTTGCGTTTCGGCGCGATGCGCGGCACGAGCTACGACCCGATGGTCGTCGGCACCCAGACCGAGTACCCACAGCTGAACGTCATCTTCGACACCCTCGTCTCGACCGACCCGCTGACCAACGAGTTCCTGCCCCGGCTCGCCGCCGAGTGGGAGATCATGGATGACCGCATCCGCTTCACCCTCCGCGACGGCGTCACCTTCCAGGACGGCACACCGCTCGATGCCGATGCGGTCAAGTTCAGCATCGACCGCACGATCAGCGATCCCGAGTCCAACATCGCCACCCGCGTGCCGATGCTCGGCAGTGTCGAGGTCGTGGATCCCAAGACGGTGGATCTCCTCCTCGCCCAGCCCGAGCCCGTGCCGCTCATGCTGCAGCTCGCCGATCGCACCGGCATGATCGTTTCGCCTGCGGCCGTCAAGGCCGCTGGGAACAGCCTCGCATTCAGCGCCGCTCCCGTCGGTGCCGGCATGTACAAGGTCGAGGGCGAGTGGTTCCCCCGCGAGAGCATGTCCGTGCGCGCCTGGGACGGCTACTGGGACACGGACGCCGCGCTGCTCGGTGGCATCGACTTCACCGAGGTCGCGATGGCCGCCCAGCTCAACTCGCTGCGTGCCGGCGAGGTCGACATGGGTAGCTATCAGGGTGCCGATGCCGAGTCGATCAAGGGCCAGGACAACCTGCGCCTCACGGTCGGGTACGCGCCGATCATCAAGGGCCTCGTCATCAACATCGGTATCGCTCCGTTCGACAACCCCAAGGTGCGTCAGGCGATTGCATATGCAATCGATCGCGAGGCGGCGGTGCAGTCGCTGACGTTCGGCTACGGCCGTCCTGCGTACCAGATGTTCAACCAGGCGTCAGTCGCCTACAACCCCGAGCTCGAGGGCTTCTACGAGTACGACGTCGACAAGGCAAAGGCGCTGCTCACCGAGGCGGGCTTCGGTGACGGCGTGAAGTTCGACGCGATCATCGGCTCGACCTCGGCCCCGTACGTCGCGTTCGGCCAGTTCCTGCAGGCCAACCTGAAGAAGGCCGGCATCGAGATGAACCTGGAACTGGTCGACACCTCGACGGTCATCGGCCGCCTCTACGGCACCGGTGACATCGACTCGGCGCCCATCGCAACCAGTGGCGGCGTGGCGGACACCATCATCCGTCTCTCCCTGCTGAACGACGGCGGGCTCAACGCCGGCAAGATCGAGGTTCCCGGCGTCCGTGACCTGCTCGACAAGGCGGCGACCGCAAAGACCCCTGAAGAGGCCAAGGGCTTCTACCAGGCGATCTCCAAGATCCAGGTCGAGGGCGTCTATGCGATCATCCCCGTCTTCAACGAGCCGGCCCTACTCGGATACGAGGAATACGTGGGCGGCGTCACCCGCGGCTTCTCGGACGTCGACGCCAGCCCGGAGATGTTCCGCGGTATCTACATCACCAACGCCAAGAAGCCTGCTGACGGCTGAGGTCGGCGATGAGTGCGGGCCGGCTCGCCGGTCGAGTGGCTGTCGTGACGGGTGCGGCGCAAGGACAGGGCCGCGCGATCGCCGAACGCTTCGCCGCAGAGGGCGGACACCTGATCGTCGGCGACGTCGCCGACGATCGCGGGCGCACCGTCGCCGACTCGCTGCCGAGCGCGCGCTTCGTCCACCTCGACGTCGGTTCACCCGACGACTGGATGACCGTCGTGCACCTCGCCCGGAACGAGTTCGGCTCCATCGACGTGCTCGTCAACAACGCCGGCGTGGTCCACCATGCGTCGCTGATCGAGACCACGCTGGCTGACTACGAGCGCGTTGTGCGGGTCAACCAGATCGGTCCGTTCCTCGGGATGCAGGCCGTCGCACCGGAGATGATCGCGGTCGGCGGTGGAGCGATCGTGAACATCTCGTCCGTGCGCGGCCTGTCCGGAGCCAACGGGCTGCTCGCCTACACGGCCACCAAGTTCGCTCTCCGGGGAATGACCAAGGTCGTCGCGCTCGAACTCGGACGTCACGGGATACGCGTCAACTCGATCCATCCCGGCGCGATCGCGACCGAGGGCGTGCTGGGCGCGAGTGCGCTCGGAGATCTCGCAGCGATCGACGCGAACTTCACCGACCTGCCGATCCAGCGGATCGGGAGGCCGGACGACATCGCCTCACTCGCGCTGTTCCTCGCCAGCGACGAGAGCTCGTACTGCACGGGCGCCGAGTTCGTCGCCGACGGCGGGGCGTCCGCCGGTGTCCGCCGCCCGAACAGCCCCGGCTATTGACCGGAACTGTGCGGACGACGACTCTGATCGGGCTCCGACCGGGACCGATCAGAGGTAGTAGCCGGTGACGTCGATGACGAAGTCGGTCGCCGAGTCGCCGCCGCAGAACACCTTGACCTGACGCGTGGCGTCGAGTTTGGCCGTCAGGCTGTTGGCCAGGTCCTGATTCGGGCCGAACCAGTTGATCGACGAACCGCTCGACACGGTGGCGTCACCGGGGACGACGGACAGGAAGCCGCCCGAGCCGACGGTCTTGGTGATGGTCAGGTTGCCGATGACGGCCGTGGCGCCGGCCGGCACGATGTCCGGCACGAGTACCGCTCCCGTGTTCGGGTCGCGTGAGTCCTTGAGGCTGACGACTCGACTGGTGCCCGTCGAGAGCTTGCCCGGGGTCGGGGCGGGCAGTCGGGAGTCATAGACACGAACGGGACTGATGATGTGCAGGCCGGGCAGGCTGATCTCGCGCCACGTCCCCGGCGTGCCGCTGGCGATGCAGTAAAACAGCCGGCCGGTCGTGTCGGGCTGGATCGCGCCGACGGTCCACGTGCCTGTGGTCGGAGCACCCGTGGCGACCGGCACGAGCTGGACGGAGGGTCCGCGCGTCGACGCCGCGCGGACACCGGCGCTGGTGCCGATGCCGGTTGCCTCGGAACGGCCATAGACGGCAGATCCGGTGGTGCTGCTCGACGCATAGCCGAGCACACCGTGTGCGGTGCCGACGCCGCTGCCGAGGAAGAGCGAGCCGATGCCGAGCACACCGGCCCGTTCGGTCGTGTCCGCCAGTGTCGAGATGTTGAAGCCGTAGATCGCGCCGTTCACGTTGCTCAGCGGGGTCGGCGCACCGCTGTCGGTCAGGGTCCCGAACGCGCCGTTGAACAGCAACGTCGCTTCATTGGTGTCGGGGCTGTTGACCTTCCCGATCAACATCGGGCCGTTCGTCGCTGCGGCAGCGGGTGATGCGTTGCCGACCACCGCGACCGCAACAGCGCCGGCTGCAGCGGCGCCGGCCAACTTGAGCATGCCCCGGCGTGACGAGCGGTGCTCGTCGGAAAGGGCATCGGGGTCGGTGGTGGAGATTGCCGGACTATTCGTGGTCGGGCTGGACGTGGTCGGCTTGGCGCTCGTCAGGCGTTCGACGAGGGCGGTCAGATCCGCCACCTTGGACTCGAGCTCGGCGATCCGGGCATCGTGCATGGAATTCCTCCTGGTTGTACTCGCTGGTGCAAACAGGGCGTGACATGGGTGTGACATGGCCGTGCCACGATTGGCTTTCTCGTCCAGGTGAACGGCTGGTACGTCTAGCTCCAGCCCTCGACGCCGCCGAGGTCGAGTTGATCGACGGCTGACCGGACGGACGCCAGCACCTGGTCGCTGACAGGGAGCTGAGGCTTGCGCGGGTACCCGCCCGGCAGGCCGAGGCTGTTCAGGACGGCCTTGGTCACCCGGATCCCGCCGTTGCGGTAGAGGACGTCGGAGAGCCGTACGACCTTGCCGAACGAGGAGAACACGGTGGCCATGTCGCCGGCGTCGTAGGCGCTGGTGACCGACGCGCACAGCGCCGGGGCGAGGTTGGCCTCCGACGTGAGGAAGCCCTGGCCGCCGAGCGAGAGGTTGAGCAGGCCCTGCGCAGGGCCACCGACGTGCACCGTCACCCGGTCACCGACGGCATCGATGATGCGGGCCAGGTAGCCGTGGTCCTGGTGGCTGCTGTTGATGCCGATCACGTGGTCGAAGCGCTCGACGAGCCGCTGCAGCAGCGGGACGCGAACCTGATATCCGACGCTCTGGTGGGTCGAGATCACACACGGCGACGACACCGCGGAGAGGATGTCCGTGAAGTACGCCTCGACCTCTTGCTCGTTCGGTCGGTGGCCGTGGCCCTGGTCGAGCGAGTACACCTGACAGGCCTCTACGCCAAGTGAATCGGCGAGATGGATGTAGCGGATCATGTCGCCGGCCAGGCGCGGCTCGACGCCCATTGCCCGCACGGGAACCTTGCCCCGCAGTTCCTCGACGGCGATCTGCACGACCCGCTCGGTCTCGGTCTCGTCGAGCGTGTAGCCCTCACCGCTGCCGCCACCACCGACGTACACACCGACTCCGCCGGCGGCCATCCGGCGCAGGTGGAGGCGAAACGCATCCTCATCGAGGGTCCCGTCCTCGGTGAACGGTGTGATGCTGATGACGAACGTCGAGCTCATCGGTGCCGTCTCCGACTCCCGCAGGCGATGTTGCATTCGGATTAGAGTATCGACCGGTACGTCGTCGACGCTTACCCGTTGCCCCTCAGAAAGGTCCGGTGAAACGGCTGTGTCGATCGCTGCCAACGGGCGTACCCCGCTCCACCGCCAGCTGCGACAGCCCCGCCTCGCCGAGATGGTCGCCGCCGCGTTGCGAGACCGGATCCTGTCTGGCGCCCTCGAGGACGGCTCGATGCTGCCCAAGCAGGACGAGCTGCTCGCCGAGTTCGGGGTCAGCCTGCCGCCCATCCGCGAAGCCTTGCGGATCCTCGAGACCGAGGGTCTCGTCACCGTCCAGCGTGGCAACGTCGGTGGCGCCGTCGTGCACCGCCCGCAGCCGTACAAGGCTGCGTACATGCTCGGCCTGGTGTTGCAGTCCCGTGGTACCAAGCTCGGCGACGTGCTGCGCGCACTCATCTCCTTCGAGCCGGCGTGCGTTGCGGCGTGCGCGGCGCGTGCGGATCGCGCCGAGACGGTGCTGCCCCGGTTGCGGGCCACATTGGATGAGGCCAAGGCCTCGGTGAACGACGGTGAAACGTATACGGGCCTGGCTCGTCAGTTCCACATCGACCTCGTCGAGACATGTGGCAACGAAGCGATGATCCAGGTTGTCGGGTCGCTCGAGGCGCTGTGGACCGCGCACGTGAACGAACTCGCCCGGCGCAACGCCGAGTTCGGTTCGTTCGCCGAGCCGGCGGCGCGCAAGACGAGCATCGACGAGCACGAGCAGATGTACCGGGCGATCGAGGCCGGCGACGTGACTCGCGCCGAGAAGCTCGCCAAGGCCCACTACTCGCATCCTCAGGATCCGGGTTGGGGCGACTCGCTGGCAGCCGGCCGGCCGATCACCGCGCACTACATCCGCGAGGCGTGAGCGATACTCGGCATCCGACCATCGATGTAATCATTGCTATGTTGGCCGGGTGAGCAACTTTCGAGCCGCCATCACGGGTGTGGGGTACACGGACCTGTCCAAGCGGTCGGGCCGCAGCGTGCTGGCCCTTGCGACCGAGGCATGCTCCGCGGCGATCGCCGACGCCGGGCTGACCCACGCGGACGTCGACGGCGTCGCCAGCTTCATGGTCATGCACGACTCCGTGCATTCGCAATCGGTGGCCACGACGCTCGCCCTGCCGACGCTGCGCTATGCGGTCGACCTCGACCTCGGCGGTGAGGCGCCCTGCCACCTCGTCACCCAGGCCGCCGCCGCCGTCACGACCGGACAGGCCCGCCACGTCGTGGTGTTCCGTGCGCTCAACGGGCGTTCGGGCCCGAAGGTCGGCACGATGCAGTTCCACGGGATGGGGGGACAGTTCCGCTATCCGATCGGCTACGACGCCTACCTGATGTACTGCGGGATGTGGGCCCAGCGATTCCTGCACGAGACCGGCCAGGGTGAGCAGGACCTCGCCGCCGTCGCAGTCGCCCAGCGCGCGTATGCCGAGTCCAACCCTCGCGCCTATCGCCGTGAGCCGCTCGACATCGAGTCGTACCTCGCCGCCCCGCTGGTGGTCGATCCCTATCGGGCGGCCGACTGCACGGTCGAGGTCGATGGTGCGTGCGCCGTCGTCGTCAGCGCGCTCGACGCGGCGCGTGACCTTCCCAACCCGCCGGCCGTCATCGCGTCCGGGGCGTACCGCGCCGGAGCCCGGCACGGCCTCGACATCGGCGATCACCTGCTCTGGGACGACTACACCCGCAACTACACGAGCATCCTGCGCGACGAACTGTTCGCCGCCGCCGGCCTGCAGCCGTCCGATGTGCAGTTCGCCGAGATCTACGACTGCTTCACGAGCACTGTCCTGATGGGCCTCGAGGGACTCGGTCTGGCCGAGCGCAGTGGCTCGGGCGAACTGGTCCGCTCGGGTGCCACCGCAGCCGGCGGACGCTTGCCGGTCAACACCCATGGCGGCCTGCTCGCCGAGGGCTACCTGCACGGGATGAACACCGTCGCCGAGGCTGCGCTGCAGGTGCAGGGTCGCGCCGGAGGGCGACAGGTGCCGCGCCACGATGTCTGTGCTGTCACATCCGGTGCGCTGATGGACGGGTCGGCGCTGCTGCTCACGAGTGACCGGTGAGCACGCCCGACGCCCGCGCCGGGATCGCCGAGCCGCGTGCGGCCATCGACGGTCGCTCAGCCGTCGTCGAGACCGCAGCGGTGGCTCACCTGGTCGTCGACGTTGACTGCGGTCCGGCGCGCACGAGAGGGTTGCGCTACCGGGACCGGTTCGTCCTCGGCGACAGTTGGCAGATCATCGAGCGGGTCCACCGGGTCGACTGGATGGTCGAGCAGCCGACCGTGCTGCTGCCCTGAGACCCTGAGGCGGGCGGAGCGGCAGGCGCCAACTGATTGAGCCGGACGGGCTATCCCTGCTATCTTTACAACGATACGCACCGGCCCGGGGTGGCTCGAGTGACCAGCACGAAGGGGGTGCGCCGCAGTGATCCGTGTCATCGTCAGGCGTCTGCTCGCCACGATCCCGTTGATGTTCCTGATCACGATCGGCACGTTCGCGCTCGCCCAGGCGATCCAGGGCAACCCTGCCCAGGCCATCGCCGGTGACAACGCGACGGCCGAGCAACTCGCCCAGGTGACAGAGCAACTCCACCTCGACGACCCGGCCCCGGTGCGCTACGTGCGCTGGTTGAGCGACGTCGTCCACGGCAACCTCGGCGACTCGGTCGCGACCCACCGCAGCGTGTCCAGCGAGATCGCCCGACGCTTCCCGGTCACGCTCTCGCTCGCCATCGCGTCGCTGATCCTGATGTTCGCGATCGGCATCCCGCTCGGGATCCTGCAGGGCATGCGCCCCGGCAGCGTCCTCGACAAGTTCCTCCTCGGCGGCGTCTCGTTCGGACTGGCGGTACCCAACTTCCTGCTCGGCACGATCTTCGTGTACGTCCTGTCGGTGCGCAACCACGTCCTGCCGGCGTCCTCGTACGTCGGCTTCTCCGAGTCCCCGGTCGAGTGGGCCAAGCACATGCTGATGCCCGCGTTCAGCATCGCCCTCGTCGGTGGCGCCGAGATGGCCCGCCAGCTGCGCACCGGTCTGGTCGGCGTGGCCCAGGAGGACTACATCCGAGCCGCCAAGGCACGAGGTCTGCACCCGGCCCGGATCACGATCAAACATGCGCTCAAGAACGCGGCCATGCCGGCGCTGACCATCGTCGGTGTCCGTGTCGGATACCTGCTCGCCGGCTCGGTCATCATCGAGCAGATCTTCCAGCTCAACGGTCTCGGCGCCTACACGTTGCAGGCAATCCAGAACAAGGACTTCATCGTCGTCCAGGGCGTCGTCCTGGCGCTCGCTGCGATCGTGGTGCTGACCAGCCTCGTCGTCGACATCGCCTATGCGTTCTTGAACCCGAAGGTGCGCCTCGCATGACCACCTTCGAGACCATCGACCCTGAACTCGGCCCGACCCAGGTGCCGACGCTCGCCCCGCCCCGTCCGGCGTGGCGCAACACCTGGCGGCGCTTCCGCCGCCAGAAGATCGCGATGCTCGCCGCGATCGTCATCGTCGTGATCACCCTCGCCGGGCTGCTCGCCCCGTTCCTCGCCCCGCACGGCATCGACGAGATGACCTCGGAGTTCATGGCGACGTTCTCCAAACAGCACTGGCTCGGAACGGACAACACCGGCTTCGACCTCTACAGCCGGCTGCTGTTCGGCATCCGCACGTCGTTGCTCGCCAGCCTGGTCGCCGTCGCCCTGGCCCTCACCGGTGGCGTGTTGCTCGGGCTCGTCAGCGGCTACGTCGGCGGATGGGTCGACACCGTCCTGATGCGCTGCACCGATGCGATCATGGCGCTGCCCGGCCTGCTGATGGCGATGGCCGTCGTCGGCATCCTCGGCCATGGCGTGTTCAACGCGATGATCGGTCTGTCCGTCGCGTTCATGCCCGGCTTCGCCCGCCTCGTGCGCGGGCAGGTGCTGGCAGTCAAGGAGGAGTCCTTCGTCGAGGCGGCGAAGGTGATCGGTGCTCGGTCGCCGCGCATCATCCGCACCCACATCCTGCCGAACATCGCCTCGCCGCTCATCGTGCAGGCCTTCGTCAGCGTCGGATTCGCGCTGCTCGCCGAGGGGGCGTTGGCCTACATCGGTCTGAGTGTGCAGCCGCCGGACGCCAGCCTGGGCAGCCTGCTCCAGCAGGGGTTCACCTTCATCAACAACACGCCGCGCCTGGTGCTGGTCCCGGGCATCGTGATCGTCCTGCTCTCGCTGTCGTTCAACGCAGTGGCCGACGGCATCCGCGATGCGCTGGCGAACAAGGAGCGCGTCGCCGACGTCGGAGCGCAGGCATGACCTCGATCCTCCCCGGCGCCGACCGCACCGCATCGTCGACGGATCAGGCCAGGCCGCTGCTCGAGGTGTCCGGGCTCAGCATCGACGTGCAGCGCAGTGGCAGCCCGTTGCGCCTCGTCAGCGATGTGTCGTTCCGCATCGACGCCGGGCGCACGCTCGGCATCGTCGGCGAGAGCGGTTCGGGCAAGAGCGTCACGGCGATGTCGCTGATGCGCCTGCTGCCCTCGGCGCTGCGGATCTCGACCGGGACGGTCTCCTTCGACGGCCAGGACCTCGCCCACCTCAGCGAGCCGCAGCTGCGCCGGGTGCGCGGCAACGATATCGGCGTGGTCTTCCAGGACCCGCAGAACAGCCTCAACCCGGCGTTCACCATCGGCAACCAGATGGTCGAGACCATCCGTGCCCACACCGACCTGTCCCGACGCGAGGCGCGCGACAAGGCGATCGGCCTGCTCGACCGGGTCGGCATCCACCGCGCTGCGTCGCGCGTCAACGACTATCCGCACCAGATGTCGGGCGGTATGGCCCAGCGGGTGATGATCGCGATGGCCATCTCGCTCGGACCGAAGCTGTTGATCGCCGACGAGCCCACCACGGCGCTCGACGTGACGGTGCAGGCCCAGATCCTCAGCCTGCTGCGGTCGCTGCAGGACGAGACGGGGATGAGCCTGCTGATCATCTCCCACGACCTGTCGGTCATCGCCGAGACGGCCGACGAGGTCGTCGTGATGTACGGCGGCCAGATCGTCGAGCGTGGCGAGGTGGTCGAGGTGCTCACCGCCCCGACCCATCCGTACACCGAGGCTCTGCTCGCTGCGCAGCCCGAGTCGACGGTCAAGGGAATGCCGCTCGCGACCATCGACGGCATCGTGCCGAACGCTGACGCGATGCCCGCCGGCTGCCGCTTCAACCCGCGCTGTGCGTACGCACTCGACGTCTGTCGTGAAACCGCGCCGCCGCTCGTGGAGGTCGTCAGCCGCACGACCACGAGTGTGCGCTGCGTGCGCCACAGCGCGTTGACGCTGCGTGGTGTCGGTATCGCCGTCGACGCGTCGTCGCCGATCCTGACGGTCCCGAAGGACCCCGATGCCGCTGTCCTGCTCGAGGCCGAGGGCCTCAGCCGGGTCTATGCGCTCCGTGGCGGACGGCTGGGACGCAAGTCCTCGTTCCACGCCGTCGACGATGCCAGTTTCGTGCTGCGTGAGGGCGAGACGCTGGGCGTCGTCGGCGAGAGCGGAGCCGGCAAGTCGACCGTCGGGCGGATGGTCCTCGGGCTGGCCCCGACGAGCAACGGCACCGTCCGCTTCAACGGCATCGACATCGCGACCCAACGCGGCGAGGACAAGCGTGCCACCCGACGGGACATCCAGGTCGTGTTCCAGAACCCGTACGCCTCGCTGGACTCGACGATGACCATCGGTGAGTCCGTCGCCGAGCCGCTCGAGGTGCACCACCGCGGCACCAAGCCCGAGCGCACGGCACGCGTCGCCGAACTGCTCCAGCAGGTCGGGCTCGACCCCAGCGTCGCCGGCCGCCGCCCGCACGAGTTGTCCGGCGGCCAGCGCCAGCGTGTCGCGATCGCACGCGGGCTCGCGCTCAACCCCAAGCTCATCGTCTGTGACGAGCCGGTCAGCGCGCTCGACGTCTCGACCCAGGCCCAGGTCATCAACCTGCTCCGCGACCTCCAGGACCGCTTCGGTATCGCCTACCTGTTCGTCGGTCACGACCTGTCCGTCGTCTACCAGGTCAGTGACCAGATCGCCGTCATGTACCACGGCCGCATCGTCGAGATGGGCCCGGCTGATCAGATCTACCATTCACCGAAGCATCCGTACACGATCGCCCTGCTCGGCGCCGTGCTGTCGATCGACCCGCGCCAGCGCCGGTTGAGTTCGGCCACCACGACGGCTCCGGGTGAGCCGAGCGCGACCGGTTGCGCCTACGCCAACCGCTGCCCGCAGGTGATGGACCTGTGTCGCACGGTGGTGCCGATGCCCGTCGTCGTTCCTGCGCCCGTCGACGGGGGCGAACCAGTCACGGTCCGCTGCCACGTGTTCGGGGCTGCAGTGGACAGCTGATCGCTCTATCATTATAATCTTAGTCAGTGAAGAGGGCCTGAGGGTTCTGGCAGAAGTGGGGAATCACGTGGCAGAGGCACAGAACGTCACCAAGGGTCGTCGGTACAAGCTCATCTCGTCCGACAGCCACGTCAACGAGCCGCCGGACCTGTGGACCGACCGTGTCCCGGCAGCCTTCAAGGACCGTGCGCCGCGCATGGACCGGTTCGAAGACGGCGATGCCTGGGTCATCGAGGGCGTCAAGGACCCGATCAACTTCGGCATGAACGCCTGCGCCGGGCTCGCCCCGGAGCAGATGAAGGGCTGGGCCCGCTTCGACGAGATCCGCAAGGGCGGCTGGGATCCGGCCTCGCGCATCGAGGAGATGGACGAGGACGGGGTGGACGCCGAGGTGCTCTACCCGTCGCCGCGCCTGTCGGGTGCCATCGTCGCGAACAAGGACGTCGAGTACCACAACGTGATGATCTCGGCGTACAACGACTGGATCTCGGAGTACGTGTCGTACGCCCCGGACCGCTTCGGCGGCCTGGTCCTGCTGCCCAACCGTGGCGCCGAAGGTGCCGTGGCCGAGCTCGAGCGCGTGATCGACCGTCCCGGCATCCGTGGCGTGCAGATCGGTTGCTGGCCGAACGGGACCCTGCAGGTCCAGCCCGAGGACGACAAGGTCTTCGGCCTGCTCGCCGAGCGTGGCATCCCGCTCAGCATCCACGTCGCCCTCGGCCAGACGATGCCCGGAGCGCACCGCGCCAAGCTGCCCGGCTACGGCCGCTTCTTCGACGCCCCGAACCGGATGATCGAACTGATCTTCGACGGTGTCTTCGACCGCTTCCCCGAGCTGAACGTGTTCTTCGCCGAGGTCGACTTCGGGTGGGTGCCGTACGTCAAGGAGCAGATCGACAACAACTACCTGCGCCTCGACGCGGTCAGCAAGTTCGGTCTCGAGCAGCTGCCGAGCGAGTACATCGCCAAGCACTTCCACTTCGGCTACATGACCGACACGTTCGGTCTGCGCAACCTCGAGTACATGGGCGCCGAGCGGGTCCTCTGGTCGAGCGACTACCCGCACATCAGCGCCGATTGGCCGAGCTCGTGGCGCGTCATCCAATCGTCGATGTCGGGCATCTCGCTCGAGGACCGTCAGCTGATCCTGGCCGGCAACGCGCAGCGCCTGTACAAGTTCGGTCAGTGAGCCGTTGCTGCTGCGGTGACCGATGATGGCGCGCGCGTGACGGCGTCGCTCGTCGACACCGTCACGTCGGCGGCCCGACGCGAGGCCTACCTGCTCGACGGGCGCTGGGATGAATCGACCCTGCCGCGCCGGGTGCAGTTCCACGCGATGGAACGGCCCGGTGCGATCGCCGTCATCGACGAGTTCGGATCCCACACCTACGGTGATCTCGCCGCCGATGCGGCGGGACTGGCGGCAGCGCTCTCCGTGCACGGCGTCACGGCGGGGTCCGTCGTCAGCCTGCAGCTCCCGAATCGGTACGAGACCGTCGTCGCTGCGGTGGCGACGCTGTCGCTCGGCGCCGTGGTGAACCCGTTGCTGCCGAACTACCGCGTCCACGAAGTGGCCCATGTGGTGCGCACCGTTGCGCCCGTGGTGATCTTCACGCCGGCGGTGTACCGCGGCTTCGACCATCGGCAGCTGATCGACGATGTCGTCGCGACGACGGGGGCCGAGGTGCTGCACGTCGTCGTCGGCGACGACTCACCGGTCACCGGCGCCCGGATCTCGTTCGAGGATCTGTGCGCCGAGGGACTCGCTGCGGCACGTGTGGCGATGCTCGGGGCGGGACGGGCCGGTGCGGTCAGTGAGGTCATTTTCACGTCCGGTACCGAGGCCCAGCCGAAGGCCATCATGCACACCGAGCAGACCGCCAACTTCAGCGTCCGCGTCGCCTACGAGGATCTGCAGATGGACGCCAGCGACGTGGTCTGGATGCCGTCGCCGATCGGCCACTCGACCGGGTTCAACTACGGCGTGCGCTTCGCGCTCTACCACCGCCTGCCCCTCGTGCTGCAGGACCGCTGGGACGGCGCAGCTGCTGCCGCGCTCGTCGCCGAGCACGGCTGCTCCTACACACTCGCCGCGACGACGTTCCTGCAGGACCTGATCGCCGCCGCGCAGACCGCCGGCACCAGCCTGGAGACCCTTCGGTACTTCGGCTGCGGTGGTGCTCCGGTGCCTGCCCATCTCGTCGACCACGCGTTGGATCACGGCGTCCAGGTGCTGCGCCTCTACGGATCCACCGAGGTCCTCGTCGGGACATGGAACCGGTCGTCGTCGACCATCGACCAACGGCGCAACACCGACGGACGGCCGATGACTCACGTCGAGGTCGTGGTCCGCGACGACGAGGGCAACGACGTCGGCGTGGGTGTCGAGGGCGAGTTGTGGACCCGTGGTCCGAACACGTGCGTCGGATTCTTCGCCGATCCCGAGCGGACCGCCGACACGTTCGACGCCGACGGATGGGTTCGCTCCGGCGACCTCGTCGTGCTCGATGCCGACGGCTACGTCACCGTGGTCGGGCGCAAGAAGGAGATCATCATCCGCGGCGGGCTGAACATCGCGCCGCGAGAGATCGAGGAGCTGCTCGTCGGCTTCCCCGAGGTCGAGCGCGCGGCGGTCATCGGCTTGCCCGACGAGCGCCTCGGCGAGACGATGTGCGCATGCGTGGTGGTTGCGCCCGGCGCGTCGTTCGACTTCGAGACGATGGTCGAGCGGCTGCGCACCGCGGGCCTGGCGACCTACAAGCTGCCCCAGCGCCTGGAGCTGCTGGATGCGTTGCCGACGACGGCGTCTGGCAAGATCCAGAAGCACGCGATCGTCAAGATCCTCGGGAGCTGACGCGATGGACAACACAACGGCCTCACCTCCACTGGGATCGGCGCCGCTGGCCTCGGTACTGCTCGATCGGCACGCCCTCGATGCCGGCGCGGCCGGCGCCGCGATGGCCGCTGTGATCCGGCTCAACCGGCCCGATCAGCTCAACCCGATCGACGACGAGGTGCTCGACCGTCTCGATGACTGCATCGATGAGATCGAGGCGGATCCGTCGGTGCGTGCCGTGCTCGTCACGGGCAACGGTCGTGCATTCTCCGCCGGTGGTGACCTGAAGAAGTACGTCGAGCTGCAGCGCGACCCGGTCGGGTTCCCCGAGTTCGTGTCCCATCTGCACCGCACGTTCGGCCGGCTGCGCGCGATGCGGGTGCCGGTCGTCGCGCTGGTCAACGGCGTGACTGCGGCCGGTGGACTGGAGCTGATCCTCAACTGCGACTTCGCCATCGTCGGTGAGTCGGCGCGGGTCGGCGACGGTCACCTCAACTTCGGCCAGATGGGCGGCGGAGGAGTGCTCACGCTGTTGCCGCGGGCGATCGGCAAGGCGCGGGCGGTCGAGCTGCTGCTGAGTGGCCGTTTCCTGTCCTCGGCCGAGACGGTGGAGTGGGGCCTGGCGACCACGTGCGTACCCGACGGCGACCTGTTGGCCGCCGGGCTGGAGTTCGCCTCCGAGGTCGCGACGAAGAGTCCGCTCGCCGTCGCCAACGCGAAGCAGGTCGTCCATCAACTCTGGAGCGACAACGGCAGCGTCGAGGCCGGCCTGCGCTTCGAGCTGGAGCGAGACGCGTACTACTGCCTGACGTCCCACGATGCGCCGGAGGGCCTGCAGGCCTTCGCCGACAAGCGCCCCCCGCAGTTCACCGGACGCTGACCGATGTCCGAGATGGAGCCAGATGTGAACATCGCCGCGATCGCGATCGCCGTCAACGCACCGCCGCCGACGCAGGACGAGCACAGCGCGCCGTTCTGGGCCGGCCTTGCCGAGCGACGAATCGTGATCCAGCACTGCGCGCAGTGCGACCATCGCCGGTTCCCGCGTATGCCGGCCTGCCCGTACTGCGGTGCGGCCGGCGGCGACGACATCGTGGTGCCCGGCACCGGCACGGTCTACTCGTTCGTGCGTCCCAACCGCGCCATGACCCCGGCGTACGCCGAGCTGGCGCCGTACGCCGTCGCGACCGTCGACCTCGATGGCGGCGGGCGGATGTTCGGGCGAGTCGTGCCGGCAGCGGCGTGCGCCATCGGCGTCCGGGTGACTCCGGACTTCGCCGATCACCCCGGTACCGACGCGACCGCATGGACCGAGCTCGTGTTCCGCGTCCACGTGGCCGACGCACCGGTCTCGACGCTCGCCGCCGCCGCCGCCGAGTTACCCGCTCCCGCGCCGGAGCAGTGACTCGAGGGTGAAGGCCGCCCCGTTCGCCGTGCGCACACCGACCACCGTCGACGAGGCCGTTGCATGTCTCGCAGCCGCCGGACCGATGGCACGCGTGCTGGCGGGTGAGCAGACCCTGATGCCGCTGCTGGCCGCCCGCGCCGTGCACCCGGGAGTCGTCGTCGATCTCGGCCGAGTACCGGGCCTCGCCGGGATCGAACTGACACTCGACGAGACCGGCCTCGGTCAGCTCTCGATCGGGTCGATGGTGCGTCAGCGCACGGCCGAGCGGGATCCCCTCGTGCTCTCGTTGGTGCCGCTGCTGGCGATGGCGATCCGCAACATCGCCCATGTCACGGTTCGCAACCAGGGCACGGTCGGCGGCAGCATCGCCAACGCCGATCCCACAGCCGAGCTGCCGGCGGCCGCCGTCGCGCTCGACGCGACGATGGTCGTCGCCGGGCCGACAGGTGAGCGGCTCGTGCGCGCTGCGGAGTTCTTCGTCGGACCGCTGGCGACGTCGATGCGAGCCGGCGAGCTGCTCATCGCGGTGCGCTTCCCGGTCACCGATGCTGCCGCAGGCTCGGCATTCGAGGAGTTCTCCCGCCGGTCCGGCGACGTCGCGCTCGCCAGTGCGGCGGTCGTCCTCGGACTCGGCGACGACGCGCACATCGTGACCGCGCAGATCGCCCTCGGTTCGGTCGGTCCGACACCGATCCGAGCCCACCCCGCGGAAGCCGTGCTCATCGGTGCGCAGCCGTCCCCAGAGCTGTTCGCGGCGGCGGCGGCAACCGCGACATCGGGACTGGATCCGGTCGATGACCTCCTCGCCACGTCCGCGTACCGTCGGCACCTCGCCGGGGTCGTGCTGCGACGCGCCCTGATCGCTGCGTCGGGCCGGGCGACGCAGTGAGCGACCCGCGCGCAACCGATCCCGACGGGCGGCGCGACGGGCGGCGCGACGGACATCCCGACGGACATCGCGACGGACATCCCGACGGACATCCCGACGGGCGGCGCGTCAGGGCGGTGACGGTGCGGGTCACGGTCAACGGCACAGAGCGATCGGCCACTGTGGAGCCGCGGCACACGCTGGCCGAACTGCTGCGCGAGGACTTCGCTCTGACCGGGACCCATCTCGGCTGTGAACAGGGGGCATGCGGTGCGTGCACCGTCTTGGTCGACGGCGCGTCAGCACGATCGTGCCTGTTCCCCGCCTTTCGTGCTGACGGGACGTCGGTCGTCACGGTGGAGGGACTCGGTGGCGCGCCGGGAGCGATGAACACGCTGCAGCGGGCGTGCCTCGAGCGGCACAGCTTCCAGTGCGGGTTCTGCACGCCGGGAATGCTGATCGCCGCGACGGAGCTGCTCGCCGAGAACGTCGAACCGACCGAGGCCGACGTGCGCGAGGCGCTGTCGGGCACCATCTGTCGCTGCACCGGCTACGACAGCATCGTCGCCGGCGTGCTCCATGCCGCCGACCTGATCCGGGTCGAGACGGGCGCGGCATCAGGTTCGGCGATGGGTGAACATTCGTGACGATCCAGCGCCTGACGGGCACGAGCGTGCAGCGCGTCGAGGATCCACGCATCCTCACGGGTCGCGGCCGCTACGTCGATGACGTCGTGCTGCCGGGGATGTTGCACGCTGCGTTCGTGCGCAGCCCGCACGCCCATGCCCGCATCATGAGCATCGACGTCACTGCGGCGTCGATCCTGCCGGGAGTGCACCTCGTGCTGACCGACGCCGACCTGCGCCCGATCATCGGCGACTTGACGGCGAACGGCTCGCCCGGGCTGTTCGTCGCGACGTACTCAGCGCTGGCCCGCGGCACCGTGCGCCTGGTCGGCGAACCGATCGCGATCGTCGTCGCCGACTCGCGAGCGCTGGCCGAGGACGGTGCCGCGTTGGTCGCCGTCGAGTACTACGTGCTCGACCCCGTCGTCGACATGGACGACGCGATGCGCGACGACGCCCCGTTGCTGTACCCCGAGCACGGCAGCAACGTGATCTACCGCACCGAGCACCGCTACGGCGACACGGCCTCGGCATTCGCCGGCGCGGCGCACATCGTGCGTGAACGGTTTCTGCAGCACCGTCACGCAAACGTGCCGATGGAGTGCCGCGGTGGCGTGGCCGACTTCTCGCCGGCCACCCGTGCCCTGGAGTACACGGTGTCGCACCAGGCGCCACACGCGATGCGGTTCCAGCTGTCGTTGATCCTGCGCCAGCCGACCCACCTGCTGCGCGTCCGCTGCGGCGACATCGGCGGCAGCTTCGGCCAGAAGGGCGGCATCGGCCGCGAGGACATCGCCACGTGCGCGGCGGCTCGCATCCTCGGCCGGCCGGTGAAGTGGATCGAGGACCGAGCGGAGAACCTGGCCGTCGCCGGCCAGGCCCGCGAGGAGCGTTTGGAGGTCGAGGCCGCGATCGACGCCGAGGGACATCTGCTCGGCGTGCGGGTCAAGATGGTCATGGACACCGGCGCCTACCCGCAGCTCGGCTTCCCGGCGAGCGGTTACACCAACGTCGTCCGGTCGCTGTTCCCCGGTGCCTACCGGCTCGGGCACTACGACTTCGATGCGGTTGCAGTGACCACGAACAAAGGCACGTACGTCCCGTACCGCGGACCGTGGGAGGTCGAGACGTGGGTGCGCGAGCGGATGATCGACGTCCTCGCCCGCACCGCCGGGATCGATCCGGTCGAGATCCGGCTGCGCAACCTGTGGAACGACGACGAGCTGCCCCGCAAGAGCGTCGTCGGCGTCGAGCTGATCAAGATGACCCAGCGGGAGAGCCTGCTGCAGGCGCGTGAGCGGATCGACTACGACGCGTTCCGCGTCGAGCAGGCCGAGGCCCGTAAGAACGGTCGGTACCTCGGCATCGGCTTCTGCAACTTCATCGAGCCGGCGCCGTTCATGCCCAGTCTGATCAAGGCGATCGGGTTCATGGCCGCGCCGCGCACGCCGCAGGAGGCCCATATCCGGGTCGAGCCGGACGGCACGATCACCCTGTTCACCAGCCAGCAGCCGCACGGCCAGGGCCACGAGACCACGCTCGCCCAGCTCATCGCCGACGAGATCGGCGTCGGCATCGAGCGAGTCCGCGTCGTGCACGGCGACACCCAGGTGACGCCGTTCAACTTCGTCGGCACCGGCGGATCACGCGCGGCGACCCTCGCCAGCGGTGCTGTGATGGGGGCCGCTCGCCAGGTGCGCGAGCGCATCCTGCGCGTCGCCGCCGAGCTGTGGGAGATCGACATCACCGACCTCGACATCGTCGACGGCGAGGTCGTCGCCAACGGTGTGCCGAGCCGCAGGCTGCCGATGCAGATGGTCGGCATCCTCGCCTACACCCGGCCCGGGCTGGCCAACGAGGATGGCTCGCTCGGCATCGACGAGCACCACGCCTACATCTCCTACGAGGGCACCTGGTCGCAGTCGACGCACTGCTGCACCGTCGAGGTCGATGTCGAGACCGGCCACGTGCGCGTGCTCCGCTTCGTCGTGGTCGAGGACTGCGGCGAGATGATCAACCCGGCCATCGTCGACGGACAGGTGCGTGGCGGCGTCGCCCAGGGCATCAGCGCCGTGCTCTTCGAGCGTTCTGCGTACGGCGCCGACGGCAGCTACCGGGCCGATTCGTTGAGCAACTACCTCGTCGCCACGGCCAACGACATCCCGCACATCGAGGTCGTCCACCGGCACAGCCACCCGGACGACCCTGTGCCGTTCCGTGGCGTCGGCGAGGGTGGGGCGATCGGTGCGCCCGCCGCGCTGACGAACGCGATCGAGGATGCGCTCGTCCCGTTCGGCGCGAAGATCCGCGAGCAGCACCTGCCACCGCACCGGATCCTCGAGCTCTGCGGCTTGATCTGAGCCGCCGGGACTGAACCGCTGGATCTGATCCGGCCGGTCAGTAGATCGTGTCGATGATCCGCTGCGGGTAGTTGGCGTCGTAGGTCGCACCGTCGAACTCGCCGCCCGTGATGGCCACCATGATCTGGCCGACGGTCGGCAGCTCAGAGGCATCGCGGAAGCCGGCAGGATCCCAGAGGTGCGAGCGCACGAGCGCCTTGGGGCACTGGGTGTACACGGCCGTCGTGGTCACGACGATCACCGTGGTCGGCAGCTTGTCGCCGATCGCGAAGCCGGCGAGCAGCTCCGGATCTGTCGACACCACGGCGGTGCCGTTCACCCGCAGCGTCACGCCGACGCCGGGCACGAGGAACAGCAGCCCGACGCGCGGGTCGACGACGAGGTTGCGCAGCGTGTCGAGGCGGTTGTTGCCGCGCCGGTCGGGGATCAGCAACGTCCGCTCGTCGACGACGCGCACGAACCCGGCCGGGTCGCCACGCGGTGAGCAGTCGAGGCCCTCGGGGCCGGACGTCGCGATGATCACGAACGGCGACGCCTCGATGTACTCGCGGTGCAGATCGACGAGACGGTCGAGTTCCTTGGTGATCGCCGCCGGCGCCGGCTGGCCGTAGAGCGCATCGAGTTCGGCGACGGTGCGCACGATCGCCATCGGGGTCGACCTAGTAGTGCGTTTGGCAGTGGGGGGCCAGGCCGGTGGGGAAGAACAGGTCGGCGCGGGCGAGAGCCGCGTCGCTGCGCGCAGTCATCCGCCGGCCGGCGACGAGAGCCGAAGGGAGCGTCCCGCCGTAGAGCAGCGAGCTCAGTCCGGAGTGCGACGTGACGAGGTCGGGCTTGGTCCGCACCGCCTTGCACGACGCACCGTCCGGCCCGCCGTCGATCGACCACCGCTTGCCGTCGACGTCGACCACGAGCGTGTCCGTGGTGCGGTACGCGCGAGCGCCGAAGCAGATCGAGACATCGCGGACGTTGGCCCAGATCCCGTCGGCGACCACGGTCGTGCGCAGGGCGCGCTGGTTGTCGAGCAGGTACGGCAGCGGGTCGTCGATCGCGATCGCACGTGAGTGGATCTCACCGACGAGGTCCACACTGAGCAGCGTCTGCCACAGCGCGAGGTGGGCTTCTGGGGTGATGGCGGCGAGTTCGGAGAGGTGCATTTCATGGGCCGGCATACCGTTCGCCCAATCGGACTTGATCCTGTACACGGCATACCCGTCGGCGTGGGCGAGGTAATAGCCGGCGCTCATCCCGTCCGCACCCTTGCTGCGGATGCCGAAGACGAAGTCGTGGAACTCGGGGCTGCGGCTGACCTCGCCACTGCGCGTGCGCCGGAACCGGTCCCAGATCGAGGTGACGGAGGTGTAGATGTCGTCTTCGTCCTCGAGGAACCGGACGGTGTCGGTCGGCCCGGCGAGGTCGGCGCGGATCGTCGCGAACCGTCGGTCGATCACGGTCGAACGCTGCTGCGAGACGATGCCGTATCCGACGTGCTCGTAGATGCCGCCTTCGGATGCGCCGAGCGTCGCCAACGGTTCGCCACGCTGGTCGATGTCGTCGTGGACCGCGCCGACGACGCGGCGCATGATGCCCTTCCGGCGGTGGGTGGCCGCGACCGACACCCAGGTGACACCGCCCATCGGCACGGTGGTCCCACCGGGCAGGGTGGCGTCCAGCGCATACGACCCGGCGGTGCCGACGATGCTGCCCTCGTCGACGGCGATACGGAACCGGCTGAGGTCGTGCAACGGTCGCCGCTCGGCGATCTCCTCCGCAGTGTATGTGTTGCCGAAGGCTCGGCCGTCGGCGTAGCAGATGGCATCCCATTCGTCGTCGCGTGGCCGGCGGATCTCGATGCTCATCGGCGTAGTTTGCCATGCATACCGTCGTCGCCCGGGAGTAGTTTCGACGTATGACACCTCTCGGCACCGCCATCGACGCCTCGAGCAGCACCGCGGCCTACGACCCGGCGCGAGTGGTCGCCAGCCTGCGATCGCTCGCCGCCCGCACCGGCGGACCCGACGGCAGCCGACGGCTGTGCTGGACGCCGGAGTGGCTGGAGGCGCGCGCGCTGTTCCGCGAATCGCTGGCCCCACTGCCGGTCGAGATCGAGACCGACGAGGCCGGCAATCTGTGGGCCTACCTGCGCGGCGCCAGCGACGACATGATCGTCGTTGGATCGCACCTCGACAGCGTGCCCAAGGGCGGCTGGCTCGATGGCGCGCTCGGCGTGATGGCGGGCGTCGAACTGATCCGTGCGCTCGCTGCCGAGGGCACGCCCCCCGTCACCGTGGCAGTCGTCGACTGGGCCGACGAGGAGGGTGCCCGCTTCGGACGCAGCCTGTTCGGCTCGGCGGCTGTCGTTGGTTCACTCGACACCGAAGCCGTGTCCCACCTCATCGACAAGGAGGGCAACCAACTTCCTGACGTCATCGGTGAGCACGGCATCAGCCTCGGCACCATCGACGGCGCACGGACCCGGCTGGAACACGTCAAGGCCTACCTGGAGGTGCACATCGAGCAGGGTCCGGTGCTGGAGGCGATGGGCCTCGGCATCTGCACAGTGACCGGTACCAAGGGCATCGAGCGCGAGCGGGTCATCTTCACCGGCCAGGCCGCTCACTCCGGCACGATGCCGATGGAGATGCGCCGCGACACCTTCGTCGCCGCGTCGCGCTTCGCGATCGCGCTCAATGACATCGGCCGGCGCCACGACGGGGTCACCACCATCGGCCATGCCCAGTGCTGGCCCGGCGTGGTCACGGCGGTGCCCGGCGAGACCCGGGTGACCATGGACATGCGCCACATCGACGCCGACGCGCTGGCCGCGATGTTCGCCGAGATGCAGCAGGCCGCCGCCGACGCAGCGGCTGCCGAGGGTTGCGAGGTCACGATGGAGCACATCTTCCGGATCCCGCCGATGCCGTTCGACGAGCGCCTGCTCGTCGCCGCGCGCGACAGCGTCCGCGAGGTGGAGGGGCACGATGTCGAACTGCCGAGCGGCGCACTGCATGATGCCAGCGAGATGGCCCGCAAGGTGCCGACGGTGATGATCTTCTCGTCGTCCATCGCAGGGCTCAGCCACACCAAGGAAGAGGACACTCCCGACGAACACCTGCACATGGCCGTGGACGCCTTTCACCGCACGTGCCGTCGGGCCATCGATCTCGTCGTCGCAGGCGAGCTGTGAACGTCGTCGGGGTGCATCACGTGTCCATCGGCGTCCAGGACGTCGACGCCGCTGTCGAGTTCTACGCCCTGCTCGGGCTCTCTCAGCTGCCGCGCCCGGACTTCGGGTTCCCGGGCGCATGGCTGCAGGCGGGCACCCAACAGGTCCACCTGCTGCAGACGTCGACCGTGGCTCCGGGTGCCGAGAACCATTACGCGTTCCAGGTCGAGGATCTCGGTGCGTGCGTGGCCCATCTCGCGGAACACGGGGTGCCGGCGCGCATCTCCACGACGGTGACCGGTGCCGGCCGACAGGCGTTCATCAAGGACCCCAGCGGCAACGTCGTGGAGCTCAACCAGCCCGACGCCTGATCGGCCGCCCGACGTCTGCGCGAAACCCGACGGCCGGAGACGGTCTCCACGTCCTACCGTGAGCGCCGTGCACATCGCCATCCTCAGCTTCGACGGCTTCAACGAACTCGACTCGTTCATCGCGCTCGGCATCCTCCACCGGGCCGCAGTGAGCGACTGGAAGATCTCGATCGCATCACCGTCTGCGACGGTGACCTCGATGACGGGACTGGTGGTGCACGCCCAGGCAACGCTCGCCGACACCTCCGCTGCCGACGCCGTCATCGTCGGCAGTGGCAGCCGCACCCGAGAGGTCGTCACGAACGAGTCGATCATGGAGGCCCTGCATCTCGACCCCTCTCGGCAGCTCATCGGGGCGCAGTGCTCGGGGCGCTGGTGCTCGCCAAGCTCGGCCTGCTCGACAACGTGCCCGCGTGCACGGACCTCACCACCAAGCCCTGGGTCGTCGAAGCCGGTGTGCAGGTGTTGGATCAACCGTTCTACGCCGACGGCAACCTCGCCACGGCGGGTGGTTGCCTGTCCGCGCAGTACCTCGCGGCGTGGATGATCGCCCGCCTCGCCGGGATCGATGCGGCGGCGAGCGCGATCCACTACGTCGCACCGGTCGGGGAGAAGGACGAATATGTGGCGCGTGCCTTGGACAACATCCGTCCGTATCTCGGTGTCACCGTCGGCGGGTCGTCGGTATGACGATCGAGATCCGCAGGCCTGGCCCTGCCTTCGCCGACCCTGTTGCATCGACCGGCCGAGAGCCGGTCGATCTGACACGGATATGGGTCCGTTTGCCATCTCTGACGGATCGACCGGCTGTGGTCCGGTCAATCCGACATGGTTGCGGCATCCCGGAATCGTCACGTGGAGATTCGCGGACGTTACCGCAGCAGCAGGATCAGGTGGTGCGCTTGGCTTGGAGGAGGGCGGTGACGAGCTTGCCGTCGGCTTTGCCCTGACTCGCCTTCATCGCTGCACCGACGAGGGCCCCCATTGCCTTGTCCTCGCCACCGATGTACTTGGCCCAGGCCGCAGCGTTGTCGGCGATGACCTGGTCGACCATCGCCTCGAGCGCCCCGGTGTCCATCGCCTCGAAGCCCTTGGCCGTGGCGATCGCTGCAGCGTCGCCGCCGCCGTTGGCGACGATCTCGGCGAGGATGGTCTTGGCCTGGGTGGCCGTGATCTTGCCGCTCGTCTCGAGGTTGGTCAACGCGGCGATGTCACCGGGCAGGACGGCGTCAGCGGGGGCGGTGTCGTCGCCGGTCGGGGCGAAGGCTTCCTTGACGTAGATCAGGGCGCGGGCGCCGTCGCCACCGGCCTCGGCGACGGAGAGCACGTAGTCGTCCTGACCGCGCTCGACGACGACCATCACGGCCTCACCATCGGCGGGTGCACCGGTGGCCGCCGCGAGGCGCTTGCGACGCGCCGTGGGCAGCATCGGCATCGAGTCCTGAATGTCCTTGATCCACGATTCCGACGGGACGAGCGGCACGAGATCGGGCTCGAGGAAGTAGCGGTAGTCGTCCGCGTCCTCCTTCGTGCGCAGGGTGTGCGTGCGGCCGTCGTTCTCGTCCCAGTGCCGGGTCTCCTGGCGGACCTTCTCGCCGGTCTCGATCAGATCGATCTGGCGGCGGGCCTCGTAGTCGATGGCCTTGCCCAGCGAGCGGATGCTGTTGACGTTCTTGATCTCGCAACGGGTGCCATAGGGCTCGCCGGGCTTGTGCACGCTGACGTTGGCGTCGCAGCGCATGCTGCCCTCTTCCATCTTCGCGTCGCTGGCGCCGACGGCGAGCAGGATCGCGCGTAGCTCGGTCACGTATTGACGCGCCTCCTCGGAGGTGCGGATGTCGGGCCGGCTGACGATCTCCACGAGCGGCACGCCGGCGCGGTTGAAATCGATCAATGAGTGCGTGCTGCCGTGGATGCGGCCGCCCGTCCCGCCGAAGTGGGTGCTCTTGCCGGTGTCCTCTTCGAGGTGGGCGCGCTCGACCCCGATGATCTTGCCACCGGGAAGTTCGAGCGAGCCGTTGACGTTCAGCGGCTGGTCGTACTGGCTGATCTGGTACGCCTTGGGCATGTCCGGGTAGAAGTAGTTCTTGCGGTGGAACGCGCAGGGCTGGATGGTGCAGTTCAGCGCGGTGCCGATGTACATCGCCAGCTCGACGGCCTGACGGTTGAGCACCGGCAGTGCGCCGGGTAGACCGAGCGTGACGGGATCGATGTTCGTGTTCGGCTCGTCGCCGAAGCGGTTCGCGCTGCCGCTGAAGAGTTTCGTCTTGGTGGCCAGCTCGACGTGCACCTCCAGCCCGACGACCAGCTCGTAGCCGTCGATGAGGATCTCGTTGCCGGTCTTGGGTCCGGCGGTGTACACGTTGCCAGGCGTCGGGTTGTTGACCGAGGGGGCCCCGGCGCCGGCACCGGGTGTCGCCGTTGCTGGTGCGGTGGTGCTGCTCATGCCAGGCTCCGTTCGAGAGCGGCGCCGGCACGGAACATGGCCGGTTCGCCGAGGGTGCCGGCGAGGATCTGCACACCGATCGGCAGGCCGTGCTGGCCGGTGCCGTAGGGCACGCTCATCCCGGGATGCCCGGCGAGGTTGGTCGGGATCGTGTAGACGTCGCAGAGGTACATCGCCAGTGGATCGTCACCCTTGGAGCCGAACTCGAACGCCACGGTGGGCGACGTCGGGGTGAGCAGCACGTCGGCCTTGGTGTAGGCGCGGTCGAAGTCGTCGGCGATGAGCCGGCGGACCTTCAGGGCCTTGCCGTAATAGGCGTCGTAGTAGCCGGCGCTGAGGGCGTAGGTGCCGAGCATGATGCGCCGCTGCACCTCTTCGCCGAAGCCGGCCTCACGGGTGGTCGAGTACATCGTGTTCGTGTCCGGAGCGTCGACGCGCATGCCGTAGCGGACGCCGTCGTAGCGGGCGAGGTTGCTGCTCGCCTCCGACGGGGCGATCAGGTAGTAGGCGGTGAGGCCGTAGCCGAACGCCGGCACCTCGACGTCGACGATGGTCGCGCCTGCTGCCTGTAAGGCTTCGAACGCCAGCTCGAGCCGCTCGACGACGTCGGGATCGGCGCCCCGGGGCAGGTCGGTGATACGGCCGATGCGCATGCCCTCGACGCCGTGGGTGATGGCCTCCATCAGCGACGGTTGCGGCTCGGGGATGGACGTAGAGTCCATCGCGTCGTGGCCGCCGATGATGTCCATCAGCAGCGCGGCATCTTCGACGTTGCCCGTGAACGGACCGATCTGGTCGAGCGAGCTGGCGAAGGCGACGAGGCCGTAGCGGCTGACGTAGCCGTAGGTCGGCTTGACGCCGACGACACCGCACAGCGCTGCCGGCTGGCGGATGGAGCCTCCGGTGTCGCTGCCGAGACTGACGCTGGCGAACCCCGCCGCGACCGCAGCTGCGCTACCACCGCTGGAGCCGCCGGGTACGCGATTCAGGTCGAGCGGGTTGCGGGTGGGGCCGAACGCGCTGTTCTCGGTGCTGGAGCCCATCGCGAACTCGTCGAGGTTGGTCTTGCCGACCGTCACCGCGCCGGCCGCGGCGAGCTTGGTGACGACGGTTGCGTCGTACGGCGGCTTCCAGCCCTCGAGGATCTTCGACGAACACGTCGTCGGGATGCCCCGGGTGCACATGTTGTCCTTGAGTGCGAGCGGTACACCGGCGAGCGGGCCGGGGTCGTTGCCGGCGGCGACGGCCGCGTCGATCGCGGTAGCGGCGGCCCGGGCCTCGTCGGCCATCACGAGGTTGAACGCATGCACGTCGCCCTCCCGGGCGGCGATGCGGCCGAGGTGCTGCTCGAGCACGTCGACGGCCTTGAGTGTGCCGGAGCGCACGCCGGAGGCGATCTGGGCGGCCGACAGTGGAGCCACGTCTGCGGTCGTGGTGTCGCTCATCCGTCCAACCCCATGATCGGCGGGACACGGAAGCGGCCGTCTTCGGCGGCGGGGGCGGCGGCGAGCACTTCGGCGCGGTCGAGGCTCGGCAGGACCACGTCCTCGCGGAAGACGTTCTGCAGCGGGTAGGGCTGGGTCATCGGCTCCACGCCGTCGAGATCGAGGGCATCGATGTCGGCAAAGTGCTCGAGCATGCCGGCGAGTTGCGCCGTCGTTCGCTCGAGGTTCTCAGGTGTGATGTCGAGTCGGGCCAACTTGGCGACCTTGACGACATCTGCAGCAGTTATCCGTTCAGACACATCTCCGATGCTAGAGGTGCCACCGCTCACCAGAGGCCTTTGTTCTTCAGCGTCGGCGCTTGGCGAGGACCTGGATCGCTCCGGCGATGGCCACGAGGGCGGCGACCGTACCGATGATCACGCCGGGCCCGACGTCGCCCTCGGCGATGAAGCGCTGGTTCTTGACTGCGCCGAACCCAAGGATCGCGTCGAACAAGGCGCCGATCGCGACGAAGACGGCGATGACAGCGACGGCGAAGATCCGCCCGGCGAAGTACGTGATCGCGCCGAGCACGAGCAGCAGGCCGCCGATCACGAGCCAGAACAGGCCCGGATTCGGTAGGTCGCCGACGCCGTCCGGACCAGCGAAGGTGTCGAGGCCCTTCAACGACTGCACCCCGGTGCCGGAGTACCACGTCAGGAAGACACCGGCGATGTGGGCCGCGCCCGCCACCATCAGCATGATCGCGCCGACGTTGGCCTTCGGGCGCGGGCCCTTCGGTTCGATCGCGAACCCGTATTCATCGAGACGTACATCCTTCACTCGCACGAGTGTGCCAGACGAGCGCCGCGACGCCTCAGAGGCTGCGGAGGTGGAGCAGGATCGTCGACTCGGGTTGCATCGCCGGCAGTTGCAGGCCGAGCACCTCGAGGTCGCGGCCACCCACGACGGTACCCTCGGCCAGCCATGCTGGCGGGATGCGGTTGGGGCCGTGCACGGATCCATCGTCTGGCATCGCGACGCGTTCGACACGGTACCGACGCACCGGATCCAGGCCCGGCAGGCGAAGAGGCGGGGGAGCGAGTGCCGCCGCAGTCGCCAGTTGAGCGACTGCGACGATGGCCTCGGAACGGTCACGGGCGTACACGCCGTGCGCGTGCGACGCGCCGTCGATGGAGTCGAAGCGGACGACGTCGCCGCTGTGCAGCAGGTGGCGGAACCGTTTGTGGATCGAGATGACCGCGGCCAGCGCGTCCTGTTCGTCGGCGCGCAGGCGCAGGACGTTCCATTCCACGCCGAGGTGTCCGAACAGGGCAGTGGTTGCGCGGAAACCGAGCGAGTGCTGGCGGCCGGTCGTGTGCGCCCGGCGGGGCCCGATGTGGGCGCCCATCAGTTCCGGCGGGACGAACATCGAGGTGCCGCGCTGGATCGTCTGGCGTTCGAGTGCGTCGTTCGAGTCGCTCGCCCAGACTCGCTCGGTGCGGCGCAGGATCTCGTGGTCGACTCGCCCGCCGCCTGATGCACAGCTCTCGAACTCCACGCCGGGATGACGATGACGAAGTTCATCGAGCAGCCGGTAGAGCGCCAAGGTCTGCTCGTGGGTGCCCGCCGCGCCGTGGCTGCCGCTGCCCTGGGCGTGGTTGCGGTTCATGTCCCACTTGACGAACGCGATGTCGTGATCCGCCAGCAGCGAGTCGAGTGCGCCGAAGATGTGCGCGTACGCCTCGGGAACGGCCAGATCGAGGACGAGTTGATGGCGTCCGAGGACGGCCTCGTAGCCAGGCGTCGTCAGCGTCCAGTCCGGGTGGGCGCGGTACAGGTCGCTGTCGGGGTTGACCATCTCCGGCTCGACCCAGATTCCGAAGTCCATGCCCAAGCCACGAACGTGCGCGATCAGCGGCGCAAGTCCGTCGGGATGGGCATCTGCGGACACGTACCAGTCTCCGAGCCCACTGCGGTCATCACGCCGGGAACCGAACCAGCCGTCGTCGAGCACGAATCGCTCGATGCCGAGGTCCGCAGCCGTGTCCGCGAGCCGATGCAAGGTGTCGGCGTCGTGGTCGAAGTAGACGGCCTCCCATGTGTTCAGCAGCACGGGTCGGGGCCGATCGGGCGAGGGATGGCTCGCCCGGGCGCGCAGCGAACGGTGGAAGCCCCACGACGCCGGGGTGAGCCCACTGGCCGAATACGTGCCGATGACCTCCGGGGCCGTGTAGTGCTCGCCCGGGAGCAGCGACATCTCGCCCGGATGGAACAGCTCGCCGATCTGCACGTATCGGCGGCCGTCGGGCAGCACCTCGGCGAGCATCGCGTGGTTGCCGCTCCATGCGAGGTGCACGCCCCACACCTCGCCGGACCATTCACCGAAGCCGTGGGTCCCGGCGAACAGCAGCGGCGCGTGCTCGTGGGAGGTGCGTCCGGCGCGGTTCTCGGCGGTGATCGCACCGTCGCGGAACGCGGTGCGCCGTGGGTGCATCTCGCGCGTCCAACGGCCGGTGAACAGCATCAGTTCGTCTGCCTGCGCAGGTAGCGGCAGCGTCGTGTCGAGCCGGTCGAACAGGTAGCGCTCACTCGGATGGTCGTTGGTGATCGTCAGCTGCGTGGTGAGGACTTCGCCCAGCTTCAGGCTCGTCGTGATCGTCAACTGCGCGACCGGGTCTTCGGCGACGGTCGTCAGCGTGGTCACGCCGAGCCCGACATCGAGCGTGTGCGAGCGGTGCTCGAACCGGGCCGACCAGTCCCGCCCGGCGCGTCGATGCCCGGCGAGCCCGGGCCGGCCGGCGAAGCCGAGGGCGTGCTCGGGGACGAGCGACACCGGTGCCTCCACATCGAGAGCGCCGTGGACGATGGGCCGTTGCAGCACGGCGAACGCCGCCTCGAGGTCGGTGTCGGGGGCGAGCGTGGCGCCCCAGTGGCGGACGGTCGGGACCCCGGTGGAGAGATCGACGACAACGCTGGAACGCGGTCCGGCCAGATGGATCAGCACGGGGGCAATGTAGTCGGCAGCTAGCCCGAGTACGGGGCAAACGCCGGCGGACGCCGGTCGAGGAAACTCTGCACACCCTCTTGGAAATCGGCGCGGGTCACCGAGGCGTTCATCAGGTCGATGGCGTCGGTCGTCGCATCGTCGAGCGGACGGACAGCGTCGCGCAGTACCTGCTGCTTGATGATCGCCCAGCTCGCCGGACACGCGTTGACAGCGAGGTCGGCTGCATAGGCCATGACGTGATCGAGTAACGCGTCGGGCTCGATCGCGGCGTTGACGAGACCCATCGTCGCGGCGTCGGCGCCGGTGATGACGCGCCCGGACAGGAGCAGGTCCATTGCCCGGGCGACTCCGATGAGGCGGGGCAGCATCCACGAACTGCCGTACTCGGCGATCAGGCCGCGGCGGGCGAACGACGTCGTGAACTTGGCCGACGGTGTGGTGAAGCGGAGATCGCAGAACAGCGCCATCGAGAAGCCGACACCAGCGACGGCACCGTTGATCGCGGCGATCACCGGCTTGGGCATGCTGGCCAGGTCGGTGACCCGCCGGACACCCGTGGCCGGTCCCGCCCCGCCGGCCGGGTTGGCGCGGATCTCGTTGAGCGCATCCATCGATGCGCCGGCGCAGAACCCCTTGCCGGCCCCGGTGATGACGATCACGCGCACGGCAGGATCGGCGACGGCGGTATCGATCGCCGTGAAGAATTCGGCCGACATGTCGTCACCCCAGGCGTTGAGCTGGTCGGGGCGATTGAGGGTGATCAGGGCGATGCCCGGCTCGCGGAGTTCGCTGAGGACGAGGGGTTCAGTCATGCGCCGACGGTAACCCGTCGTCGGCATCGACGGTCGGGTCGGTCGGGTCAGCATCTGGCGGCGGGTCATCGATGCCCTCGTCGCCGGCATCAGCGTCTGCGTCGGGGTCGTCGAGCACGGCGTCATCGGCGTCGGGATCGTCGCCGGCATCGGCATCGGCGTCATCCTCGTCGAGCACGGCGTCATCGTCGTCCAGCACGGCGGCATCGTCGGCGAGCACGGCGTCATCGTCGGCCAGCACGGCATCACGATCGCCGAGTCCGCCGAGGGGGGCGGTGACGGCCGCAGCCGTGCTCTTGGACAGCAGCAGGTAGAGCCCGCTGCCCACGATCGCGGCGAGTGCGACCCACTGGTTCCAGCGCAGCCCACCAACATGGTGGGCCTCGTCGATCCGGAGACCCTCGACGAAGAACCGGATGACGCCGTAGCCGATCAGGTACATCGCGATGAGATGTCCCGGTGGGACGCGACGCCGTCGGTCGATGAGCAGGAGCAGGCCGGCCAGCGCGAAGTTCGAGAGTGACTCGTACAGGAACGTCGGGTGGAAGAGCGTGCCGGACGCGTAGCCCGTGGGCAGATGCGCGTCGGCGATCTCGAGACCCCACGGCAGCTTTGTCGCCCGACCGAACAGTTCCTGGTTCCAGTAGTTGCCCCACCGACCGATCGCCTGAGCAACCGCCAGTGCCGGCGCCGCACAGTCGACGCCACGCGCAATGGGGATGCCCTTGCGGCGCATCATGTAGGCACCCGTGCCGATTCCGAACAGCAGGCCGCCGGGAATACCGAGGCCGCCCTGCCAGATCTTGGGGATGTCGGCCAGGTTGTGTTCGAACTTCTGCCAGTCCGTGGCGACGTGATAAAGCCGTGATCCGATCACGCCGGCGATCACGGCCCACACCGAGATCGAGTTGGCGTCGTCCTTGGTGCCGATGCCCTTCTGCTCGAAGCGCTTGCCGAGCAGCCACACCCCGGCGACGACGCCGAGTGCGATCATCAAGCCGTATGCGTGGATCTTCAGTGGGCCGATGCTGAGCGTTCCGCTCGACGGGCTGGGGATGCTTGCGACGACGCCGGCGAATCCGGGGAACGAGATCACGAGTTGATCACCCGGTCGGCGAAGGCCACCGACTCGGCGAAGATCAGTTCCTTGTCATAGTCCTGAGTGGCGACGTGGTAGCTCCTCGCGAGCGTCACGCGCTCGAGCGGGCCGCCGTAGTGGGTGGCGAGGAATTCGGCCTGGGCGGGTTCGACGACGTGGTCCTGGGGGGAGTTCAACAGCAGCATCGGCATCCGCAGCGACTCGTATGTCGACTCGAGCGGGGTCAGGCCGTTCTGGACGAAGTCGAGCAGGCAGGACAGCGGCGTGCCCTCGTACGCGCTCTCGTGCACGCCGGGCTCGGCGATGTCGCTGCCGATGCCGGGCATCACGATGGTGCCTTCGGCGATCATCCCCTCGATCATCGCGATGACCTCCGCCGCCTGGGGCTGGGTGGCGGGATTGATGCACACGATGCCGGCGATCTCGGGATGCTGCCCGGCGAGCCAGAGCGTGAGCGAACCGCCCATGCTCAGCCCGACGACCACGACCGCTCGGCAGCGCTCGGTGAGTGCGGTATAGGCCGCATCGGCGGCGGCGCTCCAGTCGGCCCAGGTCGTGGTCAGCATGTCCTCGACGGTCGTGCCATGGCCGGGCAGGCGGGGCATCTCGACGTGGTAATCGCCGGCCGCGAACGCCTCGGCGACGCCACGCATCGAGCCAGGGTTGCCGGTGAAGCCATGGATGACCAGCGCACCGTGGTCACCCTCTGCCACGTGTGACCATGCCTCTGCACCGGGGATCAGCGTCTCTGTCATGGCTGTTGTTCTAGCGCACGGCCGATGTCGAGTGCGAGCGTCGCCGCCGGGATGGTGGGCGGGTCGGGCACCCTCAGCGATACGGATCGTTGTCCGTGAGCGGGTTCGTCCACCAGTCCGGGTCGTAGCCCGCTTCCTGCCACTCGGGAAACGGGTAGATGCAGTTGACCGGGCACACGGGCAGGCACTTGTCACAACCGCTGCAGAGCTCGGGGATGATCACCACGTCGATGCCGTGATTGAAGATCGCCCCGAAGTGCGACGGGCAGTGGCGCAGGCACGCGTCGCAGTTGATGCACTCGAGCATCTCGATCCGCACCGGTGGGTTCTTCCACTTCGGGTTGCGGGTGTGGGTCTCGATGCGTTCGCTCCGCGTGGCCCCCATCGCGCCGGGTCAGTGCAGCTGGCGCGACGGTGATGCGGGGGCGCTGGTGGTGCCGATCGAGGCCCGCAGTGCCGGGATCCGGCGGGTGATGACACGAAGGAAGGCGTCGACCACCTCGGGCTCGAATTGCGAACCGCGTGCGCCGAGAATGAACGCAACCGCATCGGCTTGGGACCAGGCGTGCTTGTAGACCCGGACGCTGGTGAGTGCGTCGAACACGTCGGCGACCGTGACGATGCGGCCGCTGCGCGGGATCTCGGTGTTCTTCAGGCCGGAGGGGTAGCCGGTGCCGTCCCATCGCTCGTGGTGGTTGAGTGCGACGATTGCTCCGAGCTGAATGAGCTGCGAGGTGCTGCCGGACAGCATCTCCGCGCCGATCGTGGTGTGTGTCTTCATCACCTCGAACTCGTCGTAGGTCAGCGGTCCGGGCTTGAGCAGGATCGCGTCGGGCACGGCGACCTTGCCGATGTCGTGGAGACGGGCGGCCAGGCGCAGCTGCTCGCACCAGGCCGAATCCTCTTCGAGCTCGTAGGCGATCTCGGCCGACAGGTCTCCGACGCGGATGGTGTGCTCGCCGGTGTCGGTGTCGCGGAACTCGGCGAGGACGGCGAGGCGCTGGAACGCCTCGAGCTGATAGTCCTCGAGCTCGTGTGTGCGGCCACGGACCAGGGCCTCGAGCTCGCTGGTGCGCAGTCGCAGGATTTCGGCCTGCTGGCGAGCGTGCTCGGTGTCGTGGGCGATCTGCAGCGTCTTGATACGCAGGTCGGTGCCCTGGTCGAACAGCTCCTGGTGGAGGTCGAACCGGGTCTCTTGATGGATCAGCGCCTGCTCGAACCGGCCCAGCTGGCGGTACACCTTGGCGAGCAGCTCGTGGGCGATCAGCTCCGACGGGCGGATGTTGTTGCGTTGGGCGACGTCGAGCGCGATACGCAGTTCGTCCTCGGCTCGGCCGAGGTCGCCCTCGGCGATGGCTGCCTTGCCGCGAGCGATGCGCACCGAGATCATTCCGGTGGGACTGCCCTCTGCACCGCGCTGGGTGCGCTCGTCGAGGATCTCCAGGGCCTCGTCGAAGCACGTTGCGGCCCGGACCGGATCGCTGAGGCTGGCGTAGGCCTCGCCGAGTGCCGCGAGGACCTCGGGGATGAACCCGGGGGCGTGCTCGCGGGAGAGCTCGAGCGCGGATTCGCCGAGACTGACCGCGAGGAAGAACTCCTTGCGCTCGGCACGCAGCTGGGCCATGTTCGCCAGCGTGATCGCATCGAAGTCGGGGCGGGCGAGCTGACGGTTCGACGACAGTGCCGCCTCGTAGGTCACGATGGCCCGATCGGTGTCGCCGAGTGAGTGATGGATCGTTGCGACGGTGTTGAGCAGGTTGCCCTCGTCGACGCGGTGATCGGTCGTGCGGTACTGCTCGAGACCACGCAGGCAGCAGGCGAGTGCCTCGCTGTGGTTGCCGGCGTTGAAGTGCACGATGCCCATCAGGTTGAGGGCCCACACCTCGACCACGACTGCGCCGCTCTTGCGGGCGAGATCGCGGGCGTCGACTGCAACGGCGAACGCTTCGTCGGCCTGACCGCTGTAGTACGCGAGGCTGGCGAGCCGGTAGAACGCCTCGGCCTCGCCGGCCTCGTCGCCCTGAGAACGGGCGAGCACGCGGGCCTGCTGGACGAGGGTGCGCGAGACCTGGGTGTCGTCGTGCTCGATGGCTTTGGCCTGGTCGAGGAGCTCACGCACAGAGGGGGTGGCATCGGCGCGATTGACCGTGTCGAGACTCATCGCGCCCTCCTCTCCACCTGAGCATGACCTGGTCCGGTCAAAGTTCACGAAGGATAGACAATATTCTCGTGAACGTCACGGATAGCGACTCATCTTCGATCAACCTTGACACGTCGCTTGCCACGTCGACCGAGTGTGGTCGTCCACCGCTCTGCGTCGACCATCTGGAGGCCGAGTCGGGCTGCGCGCCGGTTCGGAGGTGTGTCTCGATCCCGTAGATTGTTCTGGAACGTGAGCATCGAGGGACAGGTCCAGCCGACGTGAGGAACACCAGCAGGCACCGCGCCCTCGACCGCTCGGTGGAGCGGTCGGCGGTTGCTGCGCTGGTTCCCGTCGTTGCGCTCGTGCCGGTCTGGCTGCTCTCGCTGGTCGTGTTCTGGCTGCCGACGCGCTGGATCTGGCGGGTCCCGTTCTGGATGTTCGCCGTTGGTCACCTCGCGCTGGTGGTGGTGATGTTCTGGC
>JANXUX010000419.1 GCA_025351965.1 Actinomycetes bacterium
CTCTGAGTCAATTGGGTCGGTCGTCGAGCGGCCGGCCGGACGTGCGTCAGCGGACGGGCACCGCCGCCGTGGTGGTCTCGGCGTCGTCGCCCATGCTGATCTTCTGGCGGGCGCTGTAGGTCAGCGCACCGATCAGCACGACCAAGGCCGCGGCGGCGATGGAGTACCGGGCGCCGTCGTTGTCCTTGAGGCCGATGATGGCGGGCAGGATCAGGAGCGAGACCAGGTTCATCACCTTGATCAAGGGGTTGAGTGCCGGGCCCGCGGTGTCCTTGAACGGGTCGCCGACGGTGTCGGCGATGACGGCTGCGCGGTATGGGTCGCTGCCCTTGCCGCCGTGGTTACCGTCCTCGATGTACTTCTTGGCGTTGTCCCAGGCTCCACCGGCGTTGGAGAGGTAGTTGGCCATCAGCTGACCAACGAGGATCACTGCGGCCAAGAACGCGGCGAGCGCGAGGAAGTTGATGCCGAAGCCAACGACCACCGGGGTGAGGACAGCGAGCAGGGCTGGGGTCGCGAGCTCGCGCAGCGATGCCTCGGTGCAGATGTCGATGACCGGGCCGTACTCCGGCTCTTTCTCACCCTTCATGATCTTGCCGTCGGCGAACTGCTTGCGCACTTCTTGGACGACGACACCGGCCGTACGCCCGACGGCGCGGATCGCCAGGGCGCTGAACAGGAACGGAACCGCTCCACCGATCAGCAGACCGATGAAGATCTTCGGGTCGGCGACGTTGACCTGCAGCGCCAAGTAGTCGAACACGCCGCGGGGGCCCCGCAACAGCTTCTCGAGTTCGTCGGTGGGAATGATCTCCTGGGCGGCCGTCTCGATGAAGCTCGCGAACAGGGCAACGGCGGCGATGACGGCAGACCCGATCGCAAAGCCCTTGGTCACGGCCTTGGTGGTGTTGCCGACGGCGTCGAGGCTGACCATGATCCGCTGCGGCTCACCGTGGAATTCGCCGGACATCTCGGCGATGCCGGCCGCGTTGTCGCTGACGGGGCCGAACGTGTCCTCCGAGACGATGATGCCGGTGGTGGCGAGCATGCCCATGCCGGTGAGGGCGACCAGGTAGAAGGAGAACTGCAGGTTGCCGTCGCCGAGGGTCAGCGCAACAGCGATCGCGATGGCGATCGCGAGAACTGCGTACACGGCGCTCTCCATACCGCTCGCCGTGCCGGCGAGAATTGCCGTGGCCGGACCGGTCTCGGCGCTCTGCGCGATCTCTTTCACGGGCGAGTGATGCGTTGCCGTGTAGTACTCGGTCAGGCGGCTGATGCCCTGGGCGAGGATCAGGCCGATGGCGACGGCGCCGAAGCATTTCCAGCCCACGCTGTCGGCGTCGTTGCCGACGTAGACCAGCGCCACGACGAGTGTGCCGACGAGGGTCAGCGAGCCGGCGACGAGGAAGCCCTTGTTGATCGGCTTGAGTGCGTTGGTCTCGCCCTCTTTGGCTTTGACGAAGAAGATGCCGACGATCGAACCGATCACGCCGATCGCGCGAGCAGCGAGCGGGAACATCAGGCCGAGGACCCACTTGCGCGGGTCGTCGGGGAAGATCGACTTGAAGGCGGCGACGCCGAGGATGATCGAGGCGACGAGGGTGACCTCGTAGCTCTCGAACAGGTCGGCGGCCATGCCGGCGCAGTCACCCACGTTGTCACCCACGTTGTCGGCGATGGTCGCCGGGTTGCGCGGGTCGTCCTCGGGGATGCCGGCTTCGACCTTGCCGACGAGGTCGGCGCCGACGTCGGCGGCCTTGGTGAAGATGCCGCCACCGACGCGCAGGAACAACGCGAGCAGCGATCCACCGAAGCCGAAGCCGATGAGGATCACCGAGCTGGTGTTCTGGAAGATCGCAATGATGGTGGTCGCACCGAGCAGGCCGAGGCCAACGGTGAACATGCCGGCGACGCCGCCGGTGCGGAAGGCCACGTCGAGCGCCTTGGGCATACTGTTGGTGAGTGCCGCAGCGGCGGTACGCACGTTGCCGCGGGTGGCGAGCGTCATACCGATGTAGCCGGTGAAGCCCGATGCGAGGCAGCCGAGGACGAACGCCAGGGTGCGGTACAACCCGACCTCGCCGAAGCTCAGCGCGGACGCGCCGTTCGGCTTGGTGATCGCCTTCGACGTGATGAAGACGATGATGGCGAGCGGGATGAGGATGACGGCGATCGTCTTGAACTGACGCTTGAGGTACGCCAACGCGCCCTCTTGGATCGCCTTGGCGATCTCTTGCATCTTCGGCGATCCGGCATCGGCGGCCATCACGCTCTTGGCGAGGTACAACCCGACGAGGAGTGCGATGAGCGCAGCGGCGATGGACAGCCCGATGACCGCCCATTCACCACCTTGCAGGGTGAACTCTTGGTAGCCGCCTTCGGCGAGGATTCCTGACACTGTGGGACCCGGTCTTGTGTCGGGGCGCGCACCTCTGGTGCGGGCCGTGGATGGAGACGGGCAGAGTGTAGGGACTCCACGCGGTATGCGACGAACCCCGGTGGTCGTCTGTCACGTCGCTGTCATGGTGGTCTCGGCCGACTGGGTGTTCACACGGCCCGCTTGCGGGCCGATCGCACACCCAGTTCTCCATCAGGGGGCCAACCGCAACCGTCGGGCACGTTCGACAGCCTCCTGGAAGTCGGCGACCACATCGTCGATGTGGTCGAGGTCACTCCACCACAGCTCGATGATCTCCCAGCCGAGGCGGCGCAGCCGACGCTTGCGCGCTGCATCGGCTCGCTGTGCTGACGGGGTGCCGTGCCATTCCCAGCTCTGACACTCGAGGCCCACCTGTACATCCACCGCGGCGAGATCCAGCTCGGCGATCAACCGTCCGTTTTCATCGCGCACGGCCCATTCGTCCACGGTCGAGATGCCGTGCTGGCGGAGCAGATCGGCAGCGACACGTTGGAACCAACTGCGCGGCAGTCGCGAGTCCACACGTTGATCGAGCATCGAGATCATCTCTGCCGGACCACGTGCACCGCACCGCCGGTGGCGGACGAACACTTCGCGGAGCCCGAGCGGCGCTGAGCCGTCGCGAAGAGCTGAGTCCAGCGCCTGCGACCGGTCGGCGTGCCGAACCCGGGCCAGCGAAACGAGTGTCGCTGCAACGGTCAGGGTTCGGATGCTGTCGACCTCGGTGATGTCGTCGTCGACCAGGTACCTGGCACGCACGATCGTCACCTTCGGCGCGACCTTCAGCTTGCTGATGTGCGCGACCACGACGATGATCCGTTCGATGTCGGCGAACCCGTCGATGGCGTGCAGCCGAGCCGCTGCCGCCCCACCGAGGATCGCCGTCCCCCCAGGGGCGAGGGTTGCGGCCATCGCCCGCCGGTGCCATGTGGCTTCGGTACCGGCGTCGCCGACGACGCCCGGGGCGAAGCGCAGGAGGAGCCCGCGAGCGATCAATCGCCCCTGGACGTCTGCGGACAGTCCGATGGCTCGAAGTTGGGCGTCCGTGGCGACGCCATGTTGGCCTGCCAGCACCGCCATCGCCGCCGGTATCGGTCGAAGTGGTTCGTCGTTCACATGTCACTGAGTGCTCTGAATCGGTCGTTCCGGAGAACGTCGGCGAAGTGGGTGCTCACACGGCCCGCTTCCGGGCCGATCGCACACCCAGTCGTCGGAGCGAGGCGGCCGCCGGCCGCCGCCGGGGTCGGGTGAGTGGCCGACGCCACGGCACGGACATGGAGGTCAGTTGCCACATCTCGGCCAGGCACGACTACTCTCGATCTCGGCCGAGGTCGACAACCCGACCCCAGCCGACCCGATATCCGAAGACGAAAGGCCGTCCAGACTGATGGCACACGCGGTCAACACACGCACCAAGGGAAATCGGGGTCCGGTCACGGGCACCGCGACCGGTCAGCGCAAGCGCAAACCGTTCCTGCTCGACCTGTACTCGACGTCGGTCGGCAAGAAGTACGTCATGGCCGTCACCGGCATTGTCATGATCGGCTTCGTCGTCGTGCACATGGTCGGCAACCTCAAGATGTATCTCGGGGCCGGTGACTTCAACCACTACGCGGAGTTCCTGCGTGAGCTGCTGGTGCCGATCCTGCCGCGCACCGTCGCGTTGTGGCTGTTCCGCGGCGGTCTGCTCGCGTCGGTGTTGCTGCACATCCACGCGGCGTACGGCCTGACCCGGGTCAACCACAACGCCCGGTCGGTCAAGTACCAATCCGAGCGCGACTACCAGGTGGCCAACTTCGCCAGCCGCACGATGCGCTGGACCGGCATCATCATCACCCTGTTCGTGCTCTGGCACCTGGCCGACCTGACGTGGGGCACCCTCAACGCCGTTGGAACCAACGGCACGTTCGTGCGTGGTGACGTCTACAACAACGTCGATCGCAGCCTCAGCCGAGTGCCGGTGGCGATTCTCTACATCGTCGCCAACATCGCGCTTGGTATCCATCTCTTCCACGGAGTGTGGAGCCTCTTCCAGAGCCTGGGTTGGAACAACCCGCGCTTCAACAAATGGCGGCGTCAGCTGGCCACAGGCATCGCGACGATCGTCGTCGTCGGCAACGTCTCGTTCCCCGTCGCGGTGCTCGCCGGCATCGTCGGGAACTAAGGAGTCCGAGGAGAATCATGAAAACGACAACTGACCCCCGGTTGAACTCGAAGGTCCCCGACGGCCCGATGGGCGACAAGTGGTCTTCGTACAAAGAGAACATGAAGTTGGTCAACCCCAACAACAAGCGCAAGTTCAAGGTGATCGTGATCGGCACCGGCCTCGCCGGGGCATCCGCTGCGGCAACGCTCGCCGAGCTCGGTTACCAGGTCGATGCCTTCACGTTCCACGACTCGCCCCGCCGTGCGCACTCCATCGCTGCCCAGGGCGGCATCAACGCGGCGAAGAACTACCACGGTGACGGCGACAGCGTGCACCGTCTGTTCTACGACACCATCAAGGGTGGCGACTTCCGCGCCAGGGAGGCCAACGTCCACCGCCTCGCCGAGGTCAGCGTCAACATCATCGACCAGATGGTGGCCCAGGGCGTGCCGTTCGCCCGTGAGTACGGCGGTCTGCTCGACAACCGCAGCTTCGGTGGCTCCCAGGTCAGCCGTACGTTCTACGCCCGTGGCCAGACCGGCCAGCAACTGCTGCTCGGCGCCTACCAGCAGCTTGCCCGCCAGATCGGCCTCGGCGGCGTCACGCTCTACAACCGGATGGAGCTCGTCGACACGGTCCTCGTCGACGGTCGTTGTGCCGGCGTTGTCGTGCGTGACCTCGTCACCGGCCAGCTGCAGTCGCACTCGGCGCATGCCGTCGTGCTCGCGACGGGTGGCTACGGCAACGTCTTCTTCCTCAGCACGAACGCGATGAACTGCAACGTCACTGCGGCGTGGCGTGCGCACCGCAAGGGCGCGATGTTCGCCAACCCGTGCTACACCCAGATCCACCCGACCTGCATCCCCCAGAGCGACCCGACCCAGTCCAAGCTCACCCTGATGAGCGAGTCGCTGCGCAATGACGGTCGCGTCTGGGTTCCGCTCGCCGTCGGTGACGAGCGTCCGCCAGCGCAGATCCCCGAGGCCGAGCGCGACTATGTGCTCGAGCGTCTCTACCCCAGCTTCGGCAACCTCGCGCCCCGCGACATCGCCTCGCGTGCGGCCAAGCGCGCAGTCGATTCCGGCCACGGCGTCGGACCGCTCAAAAATGGCGTCAACCTCGACTTCGCCGCCGCCATCGCCCGGCTCGGCAAAGACGTCGTCCAGGAGCGCTACGGCAACCTGTTCGAGATGTACGAGCGCATCTCCGGTGAGAACCCGTACGACGCACCGATGCGCATCTACCCGGCCAGCCACTACACAATGGGTGGCCTCTGGGTCGACTACGAGCTGCAGACCACCATCCCCGGTCTCTACTGCGCCGGTGAGGCCAACTTCAGCGACCACGGCGCAAACCGCCTCGGGGCCTCGGCACTGATGCAAGGCCTGTCCGACGGCTACTTCGTGCTGCCGTACACGATCGGCAACGAGCTCGCCCCGATGCTCAACAAGCCCGTCCCCGGCACCGACCATCCCGCCTTCAAGCAGGCCGAGCAGGACGCCTCCGACCGCTACAACGGCTATCTGAACATCAAAGGCACCCGCTCGCCCGACCACTTCCACCGCGAACTCGGCCAGATCATCTGGGACTACTGCGGCATGGAGCGCACCGAGCAGGGCCTGGAGAAGGCGCTGTCGGAGTTGCCCGGTCTGTACGAGGAGTTCCAGAAGGATCTGCGCGTGACCGGTAACGGTGAGAGCCTCAACCAGACCCTGGAGAAGGCCGGTCGTGTCGACGACTTCTTCCAGCTCGGGATGCTGATGTGTCGCGATGCTCTCGAGCGCAACGAGAGCTGCGGCGGCCACTTCCGCGTCGAGTACCAGGATGACGAGGGCGAGGCCAAGCGCGATGACGAGAACTTCGCCCATGTCGCGGCCTGGGAGTGGAGCGGCGATCCAATGACGTCGATCCGCAACACCGAAGAACTCGAGTTCGAAGCAGTTCATCTCGCCACCCGGAGCTACAAGTGACCGTCATCGACCATCACCCCGAGATGCCCGTCGGCGCCCCCGCGGCGCACGGCAAGCACCTCACCAACATCACGTTGACGATCTGGCGCCAGTCCGGCCCCGACGCTCCCGGCAAGTTCGAGAGCTACACCATCGACTCGATCAGCGACGAGGCCTCGTTCCTCGAGATGCTCGACGTGCTCAACGAGAAGTTGATCGGCGAGAACCTCGAGGCCGTCACCTTCGATCACGACTGTCGTGAAGGTATCTGCGGCACGTGCTCGCTGATGATCGACGGCCAGGCGCACGGCCCGCAGAAGGGCACGGCGACGTGTCAACTTCACATGCGTAAGTTCGAGTCCAACGCCACGATCGTGATCGAGCCCTGGCGGGCGACTGCGTTCCCGATCATCAAGGACCTGATGGTCGACCGGTCCGCGTTCGATCGCATCATCGAATCCGGTGGCTACATCACCGCCCCGACCGGTGGTGCCCCTGACGCGAACCTGATCCCGATCGCCAAGCCGGTTTCAGATGCGGCGATGGACTCGGCTGCGTGCATCGGGTGTGGTGCCTGCGTGGCGGCGTGCCCGAACGGGGCTGCGAACCTGTTCACTGCGGCCAAGGTCAGTCACCTCAACCTGTTGCCCCAGGGCCAGGCCGAGCGGTACAGCCGCACCGAGGCGATGGTCGAGACGATGGAGGAGTACTTCGGATCCTGCACCAACCATGGTGAGTGCGAGTCGGCGTGCCCGAAGGGCATCTCGATCGACGTGATCGCGCTGATGAACAAGGACTACTTCAAGTCCAAGATCAAGAACCGCAGGAACCTCGACCGCAACTGACGTTCCCGACGTCGAATTCGACGTCGGGCGGCGCTCATACTTCGTTCACACCGTCGGCCCACGCTGTGGGTCATGGATGAACGCGCCGCGGTCAGCTGGCTCCACCGTCGGGCGGGCTTCGGTCTGTCCCTGACCGACCTCGAAGCCGCCGTGAACCGCGGCTCGGCTGCAGAGATCGATCTGTTGCTCTCACCCGATGCGGTGAACGCAGCGGTCGCCGCGGACCCGTGGGACGATGCCGATCTGCCGTTCGTCCGCGACCGGGCTCAGGCGATGCAGGCGATCCGGAACTGGCTCGACGCGATGGTCGCGACCGCAGCGCCGACCGTGGATCGGATGGCCTGGCTGTGGCACGGCCACTTCGTCAGCGCGCTCGACAAGGTCAAGATCGCCAGGTTGATGGTCGACCAGATCCGTTTGTTCCGCCGTGGTGGACTCGGCTCGTTCGCTGCCCTGTTGCACGACGTGACCGTCGATCCGGCGATGCTGCTCTACCTCGACGGAACGGACTCCACCGGCGATTCGCCGAACGAGAACTACGGGCGTGAGGTGCCCGAGCTGTTCACGCTCGGCGTCGGCGAGTACACCGAGGACGACGTCAAGGCGGGGGCGGTCGCGCTGACCGGGTGGAAGGTGCGTCCGGGGCTCGGCACCGCCGGGTTCGTACCCCGGCGGCACGACGACTCACCGCGCCCATACCTCGGCGTCGACGGGGTGCACGATGTCGACACGCCTGTCGATGATGTTCGGGACGGCGGTCGCAGGCGGTATCCACAGCGAGGTCGATCTCGGCAACCAGCTCGACGGCGACATTCGGCCGTCCCTCGACCCGCGCACGATGTACACGGCATGCCTGGACTGGCTCGGTCTCGATCCAGTGGCCGCGCTCGGCAAACGGTACGACGAGGTCGCCCTGCTCCGAACCTGAGCCAAGATGGGACGCATGACGGCATGGACGTGTCCTGAATGTGGCCGGTTGTTCGCCCGGAGTGGGCAGTCGCACGACTGTGCGCCGGGACTGACGATCGAGGAATACTTCGCAACCGGTCCGGCGCACGAGCGGCCGGTGTTCGAGGCCGTGATGCAGCACCTCGCCACGGTCGGCCCCGTGCACGCTGATGCGGTCGCAGTGGGGATCTTTCTCAAGAACCCGCGCAAGTTCGCCGAGCTGCGCCCGAAGCAGCGATGGGTGTCGGTGTCGTTCGCGCTCGATCGGGCCGCCCGCCATCGCACGATCACGCGCAAAGTGATGCCGTACGGCGGACGGTTCTGGCACACGGCCAACGTCGCCGGGCCGGCCAACGTGGACGCCGATCTCCGGGAGCTGCTGACCGAGGCCTACCTCGACGCGCTGTCGGCCTGAACCGGCGCGATTCAGTCGCGGGCGACGATACGGGTCTGGCCGCGGTTGGTCGCGGCGACGTTGTCGGCCTGCAGGGTGAGGTCGAGCCAGAGGTCGCCGGGTGCATCGGGTACGACGAATTGCAGCGTTGCGATGCGTTCGACGGAGTCCGGCTCGGCGGAGCCCTCGAACGTCCACTCATGCTCGCCGTTCGCCCAGCGCAGGTGTGCACCGAGCGTCGCCCGCTCGATGGGCGTGCGCAGGTCGTTGACGATGTGCACGTCGAGGGCGATGGGGTCGCCCGGTGAAACGGTGGCAGGCAGGCGGTCGGCGACGACGATCACCGGCCGGCATGCTTCGGTCACTGCGTGGTATGCGATCTTCGGGACGCGCTCGTGGTCGAGGATGCTCCACGAGATCGACGGGCTGGCGTCGTTGAGCATGAACAGGCAGAACCCGCCGGTCGGGCGGTACTTGAGCCGGCGCAGCGTTTCGATGTGGTGGCGCAGCAAGGTCGCCTGGTAGCGCTGGGTCGCGTCGCGCCACTGCTCGAACGTGGCGAAGGAAGCAGCCGGCACGAACCGCTCGAGCACGGTGCGCTGCAGCCCGTGATGTTCTTCGAGCTGGTCCCAGGCCAGGTACGGCCAGCCGCTCGGGTCGATGAAGTCGGTGGTGGTCGGCACGGCCTGGGCACCGAACTCGCTGATGAAGCGCACCATGCGTGGGAACGCTGCGGCGAAACCGGGCAGGTCCCGCTCGTCGCCGTGGTACCAGCCGAAGTACAGGTGGCTGTCGGTCCCACCGACTTCGGGGACGTGCGGCATCACGCCGCTGTGGGCGATGGTCGGGCGGGTCTCGTCGGCACGTTCGAACGCGCGCTTGACCCAGCGGTCGAGGATGTTCTTGTTCCACGACGGCAACTGCTGGCCGGCGACGTACCGGGCGGCCGACTTCCAGGTCGGCTCCGATGCCTGGAGTCCAATGGCTGCGCCGGAGGGCTCGTTGTGTGCGCACCACGTCAGGATCGACGGATGGTGACCGAGGTGGAAGACGGCCTCGGTGGCCTGGGACACGGCACGTCGCCGGACATCTCGTGCATACGACCACTGCAGTGGGAAGTCCTGCCAGACCAGCATGCCGAGCTCGTCGGCAGCGTCGTACAACCCCGGCGCCGAAACGTGCCCGTGCACGCGCACGAGGTCGAGGCCTGCTTCGCGGGCGAGTTCCACATCGCGGCGGAGTTCGTCCGGTGTGGCCGACGCGATGTCGAGGCGGGTCGGCGCGAGGTTGGCTCCCTTGAGGAACAGTCGCTCGCCGTTGACCGAGAAGATCCAGTCCTGCATGGACACTTCGCGCATGCCCGTGCGGACCGTGCGGCGGTGGCTGACGACTCCGTCGACGACGACTTCGACCTCGACATCGCTGAGGTGCTGCTCGCCGAGCGACCATGGCCACCACAGCCGCGGGTTGTCGATGTCGAGCGTCCAGTCGACCTCGTTCACGCCGCGGGCCAGCGGCTGGTCGACCCGGGACAGCACCACGCCGTCGACCGACGTGCGCAGGCGGACGGTGCGCGCCGCGTCGCTGTCGAGCCGGCCGTGGAGGCGGAGGTGGGCGCGGGACTCGTTCGCGTCGCGGCACAGGACGCGAACACGGTCGAGGCGCACGGGGCCGGTCGTCTCGACGTGCACGGGCCGCCAGAGGCCGCCGGGGTTCCAGAACCGATCGGCTGCGTCCCATTGCTGGAACACGCCGGTGATGTTGCGCCGGCCGCGGTGCGATTTCTGCGGCGCGCACGCGACCTCGACTGCGAGGACGTGTTCGTCGGCCAACCGGGCCAGCTGGGTCACGTCGAACGAGTGGGGGAAGAAGTAACCCTCCGGGTCGCCGATGTACGCGCCGTCGAACCAGACGTCGGCCTGGTAGAAGACGCCGTCGAGCACGACCCAGGCCCGCTCGTCGGCCATCGGGACGGGAAAGTCGAAGTGGGTACGCAACAGCAGCGGGCCGTCACTGGCGGCGAATGCAGGCTCGTTGCGCCAGTGGCCGGGCACGCTGACCACGGGCCACTGGGCATCGTCGAACGAGAGTCCAACGGCGGTCCGGCGCAGCTGATCGTCGGCCGTCGCAGCCCGCCACTGCCCGCTGAGTTCCATCCGCGCAGCTTACTTCCGCACGCCTCGGACCTCGGCGTGCGGATCTGCACGAACTTGGCTATGTTCGACGCATGACGCAGCTGCCTGCAAACATCGGCGAACTCAGGGCCTCCGGATGGGAATCGCTCCCTGTGAAGGAGGAGATCCGCCGCAACGCCGTCGCCCGCATCTCGGCCAACCAGCCGCTGTTCGAGGGTGTGCTCGGGTACGAGGACACGGTCATGCCGCAGCTCGAGAACGCGCTGCTCGCCGGCCACGACGTGATCTTCCTGGGCGAGCGTGGCCAGGCCAAGACCCGCATCATCCGCTCGCTCACGGGCCTGCTCGACGAGTGGATGCCCATCGTCGCCGGCAGCGAGATCAACGATGATCCGTTCGCGCCGGTGTCCAAGCACGCCCGCGACCTCGTCGCCGAGCAGGGCGACGACACACCCATCACCTGGGTCCACCGTGACGAGCGCTTCGGCGAGAAGTTGGCCACACCGGACACCTCGATCGCCGACCTGATCGGTGAGGTCGACCCGATCAAGGTCGCCGAGGGCCGCTACCTCAGTGACGAGCTGACCTTGCACTACGGCCTCGTGCCGCGCACCAACCGTGGCATCTTCGCGATCAACGAGATCCCCGACCTCGCCGAGCGGATCCAGGTCGGCCTACTGAACGTGCTCGAAGAACGCGACGTCCAGATCCGTGGCTACAAGATCCGCCTTCCGCTCGACGTCATGCTCGTTGCATCGGCCAACCCCGACGACTACACCAACCGCGGCCGCATCATCACGCCCCTGAAGGACCGCTTCGGCAGCCAGATCCGCACCCATTACCCGCTCGAGGTGTCGACCGAGGTCGACATCATGCGCCAAGAAGCTCGCCAGTCGAGCGTCGGCGACGTCAAGGTCACCGTGCCGGACTACATGGAAGAGGTCATCGCGACGCTCAGCCACCTCGCTCGCCAGAGCACCCACGTCAACCAGCGCAGCGGTGTGTCGGTGCGCCTCTCGGTGAGCAACCGCGAGGTCCTCGCAGCCAATGCGCTGCGCCGAGGCCTGCGCGCAGGCGAGCGCGAAGTCGTGCCGCGCATCTGCGATCTCGCCGCGATCGCTGCCTCGACCTCGGGCAAGATCGAGATCGAGTCCGTCGAGGAGGGTCGCGAAGGCATGATCCTCGAGAACCTCGTCCGGGCCGCCGTGCTCACGGTCTACAAGGAGCGCATCACGCCGGACCAGGTCCGCGACGTCATCGGCTCCTTCGACGACGGCACCATCGCGCACACGGGCGAGGACGTCTCGTCGGCCGATCTGGTCGCCCTGCTCGAATCCGTGCCGGCGCTCGCCGCTGCGGTGCAGGGTCTGACGGGCGGCAACGAATCGCCAGCCGCTGTGGCCGCCGCCGTCGAGTTCGTCCTCGAGGGCCTGCACCTCTCCAAGCGGCTCAACAAGGACGCTGCGGGCAACCGCTCCACCTACCGCGCCCGCTGAGCTCAGCCGCGCTGAGCCGCTGGGCGCACCCGATCGAGGCCCCCTGCCGTCAGCACGATCGGCGGGGTTCGGCCCGTTGTGAGCTGACGAGGTCCCAACGCCGGTGTGGCGTCAGCACATTCGGGGGTGTTTGGTCCGTTGTGAGCTGACACGGGGTCTCAGCCGAGCGCCTTGCTGAGGGCGACGAGCCAACCGATCACAGCGAGCAGGCCGAGGACGGCGCCGGTGACCGTCAGCCACGTCTTCCACCGGGAGACGGTCATGGTCGTGGCCCGGTCCGGCTCAACCCGGGTAGTAGCCGTTGATGTCGGCGATGAGGTGGGTGGTGTTGTTGGTGTAGATGCAGACGTTGCCGTTGGTGCCGATCTTGGTGATGACGGCGTTGGGGACGGTGCCGCCGGGTGTGGTGTTGAGGTTGGAGACGGTGGGTGGTGTGGTGCCGCAGGGGTAGACGGTGATGTAGCCGTTGGATGTGGCTTGGGTTGCGGTGATGTTGAGGACGACGGCGGTGGCGTTGTCGGGGACTCCGGCGCGTCCGGTGACGTGGAGTTCGGTGATGCTGTCGGTGGGGCGGATGCCGATGTCGTTGAATTGGCCGTCGATGGTGGTCTGTGCGGGGCGTGAGTCGAGCAGCCGCGCCGGCTGGATCGCCGAGAAGCCGGGTCCTGCGGGGTAGAAGCCGTTGACGTCGGCAATGACGTCGGTCGGCTGGCTGCTGAAGATGCAGACCTTTCCGCCCGCACCGATCTTGGTGACGACTGCGTTGGGTACCGTCTGGCCGGCGACGAAGTTGAGGTTCGACACCGTGGGCTGTGGGCTGCCACACGGGAACACCGTGATGAAGCCGGCGCCGCCGGGGTTCGTCGCTGTCACGTTGAGGACCACGGCGGAGGCATCTGCGGCGACGCCCGCTCGTGCGGCTACCTGCAACTCGAGGGTCGAGCCGCCACCGAGAGCACCGACCCCGCTGAACTGACCATCGACGGTCGGCTGGCCGGCACGGGTGTCGAGCAGCCGCCCCGGCGCCAGCGCCCCATACGTCGAGCCGGCGGGGTAGTAGCCGTTGATGTCGGCGATGAGGTGGGTGGTGTTGTTGGTGTAGATGCAGACGTTGCCGTTGGTGCCGATCTTGGTGATGACGGCGTTGGGGACGGTGCCGCCGG
>JANXUX010000202.1 GCA_025351965.1 Actinomycetes bacterium
CTCGAAGCCCTCACGCTGCCACTCGGTCAGCGGATCCTTCTGGCCCATCGCTCGCAGGTTGATGCCCTCTTGCAGGTAGTCCATCTCTTCGAGGTGCTCTCGCCAGCGCTGGTCGATGATGCGCAGCATCACCTGACGTTCGACATCGCGCATGACGGTAGCGCCGAGCTCGACTTCGCGACGGCCGTAGTAGTTCGTGGCGTCCTTCATCACGAGGTCGTACATCTCGTCGGTGTCGTGGCACTCGTGGAGCTGGGCTGCGGTGACCTCGGTCGGCCAGAACGACTTGAGCTCGGTCTCGAGACCGTCGATGTCCCACTCGTCCTCGGCATCGCTGACGCAGTGGCTGTCGATCAGGGTGTCGACGGCGTCGGCGAGGTACTCCATCGCGGCGGCTTTGAGGTCGAGTCCTTCGAGGATCTGGTCACGGCGCTGATAGATGATCTTGCGCTGCTGGTTCATCACCTCGTCGTACTTGAGGACGTTCTTGCGCACCTCGCCGTTGCGCTGCTCGACGGTGCCCTGGGCACGCTCGATGGCCTTGGTGACCATCTTTGCCTCGATGGCTTCGTCGTCGGGCAGCGCTCGGCCCATCACCCAACTCAGCGCGCCGGTGGCGAACAGGCGCATCAATTCGTCGTCGAGGCTCAGGTAGAAGCGGCTCTCGCCGGGGTCACCTTGGCGGCCGGAGCGCCCGCGGAGCTGGTTGTCGATGCGGCGGCTGTCGTGCCGCTCGGTGCCGAGCACGTAGAGCCCACCCAGCGCGCGGATCTCGTCGCCCTCGATCTTGCAGCGCTTGCCGAGCTCCTCGACGAGTTCGTCGTAGCGCAACATCGCTGCCTTACGGGCGAGCTGGAACTCTTCGGGCATCTGCTCGACGGGCAACGGCAGATCGAACGGATCCGCCATGACCTCGGGTGAGTGGCCTTCCTTGAGGACTTGCTCGCGGGCGAGTCCCTCGGGGTTGCCGCCGAGGAGGATGTCGACGCCACGACCGGCCATGTTGGTGGCGACGGTCACGGCGTGCAGGCGACCGGCCTGGGTGACGATCTGGGCCTCACGGGTGTGCTGCTTGGCGTTGAGGACCTCGTGGTCGATGCCCCGCTTGGTGAGCATGCGCGAGAGGTGCTCGCTCTTTTCGACGCTGATCGTGCCGACGAGGACGGGCTGGCCGGTCTCGTACTTCTCGGCGATGTCGTCGACGACGGCTTCGAACTTGGCGGTTTCGCTCTTGTAGATCAGGTCGGCCTGGTCGACGCGGCCGACGGCCTTGTTCGTCGGGATCGGCACGACGGCGAGACCGTAGGTGTTCATCAGCTCGGCCGCCTCGGTCGAGGCCGTGCCGGTCATCCCGGCGAGCTTGTCGTACATCCGGAAGTAGTTCTGCAGCGTGATGGTCGCGAGAGTCTGGTTCTCCTCTTTGATCTTCACGCCCTCCTTGGCCTCGACAGCTTGGTGGATGCCTTCACTCCAACGCCGGCCTTCGAGGATGCGTCCGGTGAACTCGTCGACGATCTTCACCTCGCCGTTCTGAATGATGTAGTCCTTGTCCCGCTTGTAGAGCTCCTTGGCCTTCAGCGCGACCTGGAGCTGATGGACGAGGTTCTGCTGGACCTCGTCGTAGAGGTTCTCCAGACCGAGGGCGGCCTCGACCTTGTCGATTCCGGATTCGAGGGGGACGACGATGCGCTTGTCCTCTTCGACCTCGTAGTCCACGTCGATGCGCAGGGAGCGCACGATGGAGGCGAAGCGGTAGTACAGCTTGGCGGCGTCAGCCATACGACCGCTGATGATGAGCGGGGTACGAGCCTCGTCGATGAGGATCGAGTCGACCTCGTCGACGATCGCGAAGTTGTGACCTCGCTGGGTCTTGTCGTCCAACGTCGGCGCCATGTTGTCGCGCAGGTAGTCGAACCCGAACTCGTTGTTCGTGCCGTAGGTGATGTCGGCGGCGTAGGCGAGCCGCTTCTCAGACGGACGCTCCTTGAAGCCGGGGATGACCAGACCGACCTCGAGGCCGAGCCACTTGTGGATCCGGCCCATCCATTCGGCGTGAAAGCGGGCCAGGTAATCGTTCACCGTGATGATGTGGACGCCCTTGCCGCTGAGTCCGTTGAGGTAGCCGGGCAGCGTCGAGACCAGGGTCTTGCCCTCGCCGGTCTTCATCTCGGCGACCCAGCCGAAGTGCAGTGCTGCGCCGCCCATCATCTGCACGTCGAAGTGCCGCTGGCCGATGACGCGATCTGCCGCCTCGCGAGTGACTGCGAACGCCTCGACGAGCAGATCGTCGAGCGTCGCTCCGTTGGCGACGCGCTCGCGGAACTCGCTGGTCTTGTGACGCAGCGCGTCATCGGACAGCGCGCCGATCGAGGTGGACAGCGCGTTGATCTCAGGAACGAGGCCCTCGAGGGCCTTCAGTTTCTTGCCTTCACCGGCGCGGAGGATGCGATCGAGAATTCCCATGCGAGTGCAGAGCCTAGCGGCGCCCACCGGGACGCCTCCGGCAGCTCTGGCCCGCCACACGTTCGACACTTCGATCCAAGGCCCGTCGTGCGGCCAGGATGTGCGGGTGAGCGCGACCGACACCACCCCCAGCAGCAACGCCCGGAACCATCGTCAGATCGACACCGCCATCTTCGATCTCGGTGGGGTGCTGATGCACAACGGCCGACACAGCGACTTCACCAAGCACTTCGCGCCACACGTCGCCGCTGAGGCACAACGGATCTTCGTCGGCGAGTTCGGGGTGGACAGCGATCATCCGTGGCACCGCCTCGAGCGTGGCGAGATCTCGATGGCGGACTGCCGAGCCCTGCAGCTCGAGGCGTTCGCCGCAGCCGGCATCGAGATGCCCGCCCGGCCGACGCCGGAGCCGACGGCCGGCGGCGAACCGGCACCGCTGATGACGTTCCAGCCGAACCTGGCGATGATGGACCTGGCCGCCCGACTACGCGCGTCAGGCGTCGGCATCGGCATCCTCACCAACAACGCCCGCGAGTTCCGAGAACTGTGGCGCACGCTGATGCCGTACGAGGACCTGTTCGACGACATCGTCGACAGCCACGAGGTGGGTCTGCGCAAGCCGAACCCGGCCATCTACGAACTGGCTCTCACGAGGCTCAACGGCACCGCCGGGCGCGCCGTGTTCTTGGACGACCTGCCGAGCAACGTCGCGGCCGCAACGGCACTCGGCATGTACGGCGTCGTGGTCGACATCGACGCCACGCCGGCCATTGCCGAGGTGGAACGCCTCGCCGGTCTGGTCTGATTGGCCTGACGGAGCGGACGGGGGCTGTCCGGCGTCGCTGCCACGGCGGCCATCACGACCGAGCGCGCCCCGGCGGCCAACAGCGCAGCGCGGGCCGCGAGCAGGGTGGCCCCGGTGGTGACGACGTCGTCGACCACCAGGACGCGCGGTGGATGGCGCAGCGGTCGGGCGGCAAAGTGGGGTCCGATCAGTCGCGCAGCCCGGCCCCGGCCGGTCTGGGCCGGGCCGGGCCGTGGCTGCGATACAGCATCCGCCGGCATGGCTTGCGCCACTGCGCCGCGAGCGCGCGAGCGAGCGAGCGAGCAGCTCGGCCTGGTCGTAACCCCGCCGCCGGGTACGCGCGCCGCTCGTCGGGGCCCAGGTGATGATGTCGATCTGGGTTGCGTCGAGGCGCCGGCTCAGCTGCTCGGCAAGGTGGACCGCCAACCGACGGCGGTTGCGGTACTTCAGCCCGACGACGAGATCCTTGCCCAGCCCGGCGAACTCGGTCGCGGCGACGATACCTGACGCCGTCACGACCGGCGGCGAGGCGACGAGGGCAAAGCGACACCGACGGCACAGATCGACACCCGGCTCCGAACATCCAGCACAGCGATGAATCAACATGCCCTCGTTGTAGCAAGGGGGTGCGCGACAGTCCCGGAGAAGCCATCTGCCCTCGCTCAGCGACGGCTGCGACGGCAGCGCCGGAATCCCACCCGCTGTGACCGACGCTCTCCGCTAGGTTCTGCGGCCGTGGTCGCGCCCCCTGCTCCCGTGGTCACCCGGCCCTACTCCCCGCGGTCGCCGGCGACCGACTGGGCCAACCGGCTGACTCGATGCATCGTCGGTTTGGCGCTGTTCGGCGTTGGTGACGCGTTGATCCTGCAGGCCCAACTCGGCGCGGCGCCCTGGGACATGCTCCATCAGGGCGTCAGCCACGCGATCGACATCTCGGTCGGTACCGTCTCGATCGGTACGGCGGTCGTCGTGCTGCTGCTGTGGATCCCGCTGCGGCAGCGACCTGGTATCGGCACGATCCTGAATGCGATCGAGATCGGTCTCGTGATCAACCTCGTCCTCGCCCACGTCCCGGAGACGGATCGGTTGCCGGCGCGCATCGGGATTCTCGTCGGCGGGGTGCTCCTCGTCGCACTCGGCAGCGGTATCTACATCGGCGCCGGTCTCGGCACCGGACCGCGCGACGGGCTGATGGTCGGACTCTCCCGGCGCGGGGTCAGCGTGCGTCTCGCCAGGACCGCCATCGAGATCACGGTCGGCATCGCCGGGTTCTTCCTCGGCATCCGACCAGGGATCGGCACGCTCATCTTCATGTTCGGGATCGGTCCGCTGGTTCAGCTGTTCCTGCCGCTGTCGACGCTGCCGCCGCGGCGCCGAGGGGACGCCGTCACCCAACCCTCCATCGAGGCCGGAGGCACCGAGTAGGCGTTCCGGTGAGTACCGCCTACTCACGACAGACGTCCCGGGGAGGTGTCAGCTGGCCGAGTGACTCCGAGCGCGTCCCCCGACAGCGATCCCCTGCGTGATCTTTTCTCAACGGGTGCAATCACCATCGACGGTTGCCGTTACTCATCGTGTTGCATCCACCACCGGGTGTGCGCATGGATGGGAGACGGACATGGGACGCAGGACCGCACAGACGAACGAGCACAGGACACTCCGGCGAATCGCACGCTCGGGCTACGGCATCGCTGCGGGAGTCGTGGCGTTGGGAGCGGCGGCTGCTGCGGCGGGAGCGGCCCCGTCAGCACTCACGCCGTGGGAGAGCGAGCGACACGCTACGGCACCCACCGCGACGAACGAGCCGGTGCGCGGGATCACCCCGAGCACCATCTCGACGCCCGGCACGGTCTCGATCCCGCCCGATGCCCAGCACCACACCGAGACGGCACCGACCCCACCCGAGGCGACGAACACCGAGCCGACATCCAGCGGATCGACACCGACTGCGTCGACTGGCGCAGAACCGGCGACGGTCGCAGAGCCGGCGACGGTCCCTGCGGCGACGGTCCCTGCGGTGACGCCACCGCCGGCGGCGGGCGGCTCGTTGGAGCGCACGGCGGCGGGACAGCAGCAGTCGACCGAACCAACGGCTCCGACCACGGCGGCACCACCTCCGAGCGAGCCGGCCTCGACCCCGCCGGCCACCCCACCGGCCCTCGAGCCGCCGCCGACGCCGGCTCCCGTGGTGGAGCCGCCGTCCTCGACCCCGCCGGCCACCCCACCGGCCCTCGAGCCGCCGACTGCACCACCGAATACGCCGCCGACGACAGCCCCGCACACGGACAATTCGGTGCCGGGCGGACTGTCGCTGTCGTGCACGCTCGCCACATCCACCGTGACGTGCGACTGGTCCGGTCCCACGCCAGCCGGTTTCGCTGCGTTCGTGCTGCTGCGCGGCAACGGTGGTTCGTCGGGTCGGGTCCCGTTCCGGTCGAGCGATGCGTCTGCGAGCCACTTCGTCGACACGTCCGTCCCGACGGGCAGCTACACCTACCTGATCGTCGCCCTCGACGGCACGCAGAATCCCCTCGTGCACAGCAACATGGTGCCGATCACCGTGTCGGGCGGCTGAGCGATCGGCCCGAACCTCACCGGCACGCCTCGTGACCCAGATCACCGGAGCACCGCGCACATACGGTCGGGACCTCGAGCTCGAACGCGCCCTGACCGAACGTGCCCGGCACGACCGCGATGCCTTCGCCGAGTTGTACCGGGCACACGTCCAGGCCGTGCACGCATTTGCGATGCGCGTGAGCGGTTCGATGGACGTGGCTGAGGAGGCGACCTCGGCCACCTTCGAACGAGCACTGCGATCCATCGAGACGTTCGAGTGGCGTGGCGGCGGAGTGCGACCGTGGCTCTTCCGGATCGCAGCGAACGAGGTCAACGAGATCCACCGTCGTGGAGCGCGCCCGGGCCGGCCACGGGGGCAGGCCGCAATGCGAGCGCTGGTCGATCCTGTCGCCGTCGATCCCGCCGCCGCGATCGACGCCGGCCGAGACCTGGACGCAATGCGCCTGGCGATCGCCGGTCTCCATCCCCGATACCGAGAGGTGATCACCCTGCGATATCTCGCCGAGCTGAGCGCTGACGACGCCGCAGCTGCGCTGGGCTGTTCGAAGAGCGCGCTCGCAATCACCCTGCATCGCGCGCTCGGCTCGTTGCGCCGGGCAATGGGCGGTCAGCGATGAGGATCAAACGCTCCGCCATCCGCTCCGGCCTCCGCGACCTGGCCGAGTCTCGCGTCGATCCCCCGTCGTCGGGGTTCATCGAACGGCTCGAGCAACACCTCCGGACCACCGGAGCAGCTGCATCCGACCCGTCTTCGAGCAACGTGCTCGCCTTTCGGCGGCGCATCTCGCGTGGCGCTGCAATCGGCATCCTCGCGGGTGCGATGAGCGCCGCCGGTGCCGCCGCCGTTGCAATCGTGACGGTTCGCCACGGCGACGCGCCCGCCCTGGTCGCCACCACCGCGACGACCACGACGACGGTGCCGCCGACCGATTTGACCGATGCGGTCCACCCGACCCCACACAGTTGGCCGCCCACGACCACATCGAGCGAGCCGTCTTCATCCGCCGCTCCAATTCCGGCCCCTCCCCCGCTGACGGTTCCGCCGTCGACCGAACCAGCGCCGACCGAATCATTGGCGAACACGGCTCCGACAGTGCCGGCCGAGCCGCCCACAACCAAGGCATCGACATCGACGACATCGACATCGACATCGCCATCGACATCGACGACATCGACGACATCGACGACGCCGGCCGAGACGACGACTGCGACGGCCACCACCGAGGTCCAGGTGGCAGCTTCGCTGGAGCTCTCGTGCGTGCCGTCGGGCGCCACGATCGGCTGCGCCTGGAGCGCGGTGCCGGCCGGCACGGACCACGTCATCGTGCTGCGGTCGACCCCGGGTGAGGCGCGCGGTCGGGTGCTGTTCCCCGATGCCGGAGCGAACTCGATCACCGACGGCGGCGCAGCACCGGGCGCCACCTACACCTACCTCGTGCACGCGATGGATGCCTCGAACACCAGCCTCGCGCACAGCAATCCAGTGACGGTGACGTGCTGCGGCTGAGCGCGCAACTGCCTGCGTGATGTCGTCCCGAGGACGACAACACGCGGGCAGTGAGTCCAGGATCCGTGAGGATCAGTAGCGGTAGCGCTCGCTCTTGAACGGGCCGCTCGGATCGATGCCGAGGTACTCGGCCTGCTCGTCGTTGAGCTTGGTCAGCTTCACGCCGAGGGCGTCGAGGTGTAGTCGGGCGACCTTCTCATCGAGCTTCTTGGGCAACACGTAGACGCCCAGCGGGTACTGATCGAGATGGTTGAACAGCTCCATCTGGGCGAGCACCTGGTTGGTGAACGAGCAGCTCATCACGAAGCTGGGATGGCCCGTCGCACAACCGAGGTTGACGAGTCGGCCTTCTGCCAGGACGATGATCGAGTGGCCGTCCGGGAACGACCAGAGGTCGGTGCCGGGCTTCAACTCGTCGCGCTCGGCACCGCTGCGGGCCAAGCCGGCCATGTCGATCTCGCTGTCGAAGTGGCCGATGTTGCAGACGATCGCGTTGTGCT
>JANXUX010000449.1 GCA_025351965.1 Actinomycetes bacterium
TCACGAACGGTTCGCACTCGGGTGATCCGTCCACCGATGCTGCGTCCCATCTGTCGGCGTGTTCAGCACTCGTTCGGCTGGGTGGGTGGGCGTCCGGGCGGTAGGGGCGGTGGTGGGCGTCCGGGCGGTGTGCGTCCGGGCGGTACGGGCGGCGGTGGGCGTTCGGGCGGTAGGGGCGGCGGCTGAGCGAGCCCGTGGCCGGAGGTCCGTGGCCGGAGGTCAGTGGCCGGCGGTCAGCGCCCGGTACGGGTGGTAGCTGAGGCGCATCGGCAAGCCGGTCGTGCCCTCCGGACATTCGGTGAGCATCGCCTGTTCCTCGGTCTCGAAACGTTCGGCGGTGGCTGCGCCACCCCATGAACGGTCGGCTCCGAGGAATGTTCGAGGCGTCACACCCGCTTGCTGCACGATCCAGGTGGTCATCGAGTCGGTCATCTGCCGAGTGTACGCCCACCCCACTCCTCGCCGGGTGTGGTGCCCATCCAACATCCGAGCTCGATTCTTGCCATCACCCCGGTGAGCGTTCGCAGACACCTGGTGGCAGATTCAGACTTTCGTCAAGGCCGCTCAACCTCGGTGGCGGAGCGCCGATGATCACTCGCTTCCATGGATGGGCCGTGGCCGACGAACGAATCATGGATTCACGGATGAGACGCGCACCCGAGCACGTGGACGCAGATACAGGCACCCCGCCGCGGACGCGTCGCCGCGCTCGTTGCGCATCGCGGCGAGCGCCATCTCACGACCGCTCATGCGATGCAGGGTTCTCGATCGTCGAGATCGTCGCGACGATCGCCGTGATGTCGATCATCATGGCGCCGCTGTTCAGCGGCGTGATTGCCAGCATCCGTGCATCCACGTACACGCGCAACACCGGCCAGGTTCTGAGCGCTCTCGCGGACGCTGCCGACCGGGTCAATCGGGCGCCGAAGGACTGCCACGACGACGACTACGTGGAACCAGCTCTCGTGTCGATCGGATGGTCGAAGACGTTGGCCACGGTCACCGAGGCCTACTACGTGCCAGGCACAACGCCGGCGCAGCCCGGAACCTGGACGACATCGACTCCGATGTCGGCATGCATCGGCGGGGTGCTCTCGCCCCTCATCGTCCAGAGGGTCACGATCACGATCTCCAGCCCAGACGGCAAGGTCTTCCGAAAGATCGAGGTGATCAAGAGTGACGTCTGACCCGAACCGTGCTCGTCGAGATCAAGGAGTGACTCTGATCGAGCTCTTGGTAGGCATCACCCTGATGGCGCTCTTGACCACGGCGCTGTGCGGAGGGCTTGTCGTCATCCTCCGTCAGAGCGGCAACACGAACGGCCGGCTGAACAACTCCAGGTCCGAGCAGGCCGTCGACACGTACCTGCCGACAGACCTCGCATCTGCGTCGGCGGTCACGATCGGCGCCGGTGATTCGCCGTGTGAGGCCGCGTGCCCGACGGGCGTGAACGTCGACGGCTCCAGCGCGCTGATGCTCACATGGGACACCGTCATCTTCAACGGAACCACCGGGACCACGACGAAGTACACGAGAGTGTCCTACCGCTACGTTCTGGTCGGTTCTGACTGGCAACTCGTCCGCGTCGAGTGCAACAAAGTCGGAGCGACGGGCGCCTACACATGCGCGAACCGTGCCGTGGTGCACAACCTCCCGGCGCCGCCCGGCGCGTTCTCGCCCGGCACAACGGTGCCGAGCTGGGTGATCCAGGTGAGCATCCCGCTGGATCCGCTCGACCCCGGCAACACGGGAACGACGATGGCGCCGAACCCGAATGCAGTCACCAAGGGTGCGCAGCGCGTCACCGTGACGATCAATGGTGGCGGTTCCGGAGCGGGCGCCGGCGGCGGTGTCAACCGGATCAGCCTCAGTGCGGGTGGTACGACCCGAGGGACCATTCCTGCGAACAGCACGAGTGGTGTTCCGAGCTTCACGGCGGCCCGCTCACGGTGTGGCGGCAACATCGTCCTCGTCGTCGACAGATCTGGCTCGATCGATGGCGACATGTCGTCGGTCATCGGTGCGGTGAAGGGCTTCATCGACACGTTCGCAGGCACCCCCGTCAAGCTCGAGATCATCGCGTTCTCGAGCATGTCGTTCGCCGTTGGGTCGACCTCATGGACGAACTACACGGACATGCTCAACCCGTCGCTGGTGACGGCGTTGAAGAGCGGCGTGGATGCTTTGACTGCCTCGGGTGGCACGAACTATGAGGACGCCTTCCTCCGGGTCTTCAAGAACCAGGACGGCTCGAACGCCACGATCGTCCCTGACATGGTGGTGTTCTTCACCGACGGCGTCCCCACTGTCAACCGCACCTACGCCGACAGCAGCGGCAACGCTGCGTTCAACAGCGGCACCGGACCCACGATCGGGACGGTCGGCGATTATCCGCCTCCGGCCGACATGACGCTGCCGGCACCGAACGGGTATGCGTTCAGCCAGGTCTCCTACAACCGCACGGACTCACTCATCAAGCAATATCGCGGCTCGAACGCGACTCGGTTCGTCGGAGTCGGTGCCGGGGACGCGATCGACCAAGCCGGCTCGCCCGACGTTTCGGAGTTCATCGATTCCAGCGGGTCGCCGGGTGGGAGCGGGTTCCACTACAACTACGAGCGCGGCTACCACACATCTGGCCAGTCGAGCACGAAGCTGTACTCCTCGCCCTACAACTCGTGGAAGACCGGATACCTGAAGGCTGCCTACGACGCAGGGAACATCACGGCCGACAGCTCGGACGGTTGGCGCATCAACGGACGCTCGTTCTCCGCACCCTACGACTACTCCAGCAGCATGGTGCCGAACCAGGTCATGCTCAGCCGGCTGCTGACGGCCTCTGACACGTGGGGGAAGCTCAATGCCGATGCATCGAACGTGCGTCAGGTGAACATGTACTTCGACGGTGACTACTCCAAGCTTCCAGGGATCCTCAGCAGCATCGCGTTGGGCGAGTGCGGCGGAACCCTCACGATCCAGACGCAGCTCAACGGGGCAGCGATCGGGGACCCATTCACGTATCAGACCACGGCGATCCGCAGCACAACGGGAGCAGTGCAGCCCGGCAGCGGCACGACGGTGACGACGAACTCGACGAGCAAGAGCGGGACGTTCGACTTCAAGTTCTCGAGCGGCCAGTACGTCGACGTCGACATCGTTCCGTACAACGCATCCGACTCCTCGACCTACGCGCCGGCCGGATGGTCGTGCACGTCGGGCGCCAACGGTCGCTCGGTGACACCAGTTGCGATCTCCGGGAGCCCGTGGCAGGGCTTCACCGTGCGAGTGAATGCGAACGAGTCGGTGTCGTGCATCCAGAAGGTCACCCTCAAGTGAGTCGTGTGCCATCGGTGTCGCCCGACGAAGTCCGGCCGCAGGACGAGGGTTCGGCGCTGGTCATCGCCCTCGTCGCCATCCTCCTCTGCTCGCTGATCGCCGTACCGACCTTGCGGTACGCAATGACCGTGATCCACAGCTCACAAGTCGTCACCAACAAGTCCATCCGCCAGGAGGCGGTCAAGGGTGGCCTTCGTGTTGCCCTCGCCGACCCCATCAAGCTCTACGACACGTGCATGGGTGCTGGTCTGACGACGGCTGTCGACCTGGCGAGTCCTGGGCTCAGTACGAACGTCACGACGCAGTGCTTTCTGATGAACAACGTCACCGCAGAAGACCCGGCGAATTTGCGATCGGCCCGGGCCGTGACGCAGTACGGGGCGGTCGCACCCATGAGCACCCCGATCCCGGCTCCGTACCAGGGCACCAGCTACACGAACTCATTGACCGACGCCAACGAGTGGTTGACCAAGCAGACCCAGACGTCGCAGTTCAACAGGATCTGGCTCCCGTACCTTCCGGCTCACGCGCTCGACATCAGGACGGCGACGCCGTACGTCATGCCCGCTGGCTACATGAACACCGGCTATACGTCCTGCACGGTGTACTTCCCCGGGACGTACACCGACGCGCTCAACATCGCCGGTTCCACACCGGTGTTCTTCGCGTCGGGGGTCTACTACTTCGAGAACACGATCAAGATCAGCGGCAATGCGAACGTCGTGGTCGGTGACGGCGCACTCGATGGCTGCACCACCGATCAGCGCGCGGTGTTCAACGCCATCGACGCTCCGTTCACCCACAACATCACGGGCATCGGTGCGACGTGGGTGCTCGGAGCAGGCGCCTCACTGACCGTTGACAACTCAACAGCGGGCAACGCGAGCCTGGCCTTCAACCGGCGTTACGTGGCAACGACCGACGTCAGTACGGCAGTGTCTGCCGGCGTGTCCATCGAGTCGGTGAACGGCAGGACGTCGACCACGGGCTCGAGCGATCTCCTGATCAACGGCCAGATCCACATTCCGTTGTCGAAGATCAACGCGAACACCGATGCGACGACGCAGTCGTACAAGGTGTCGACGCTCGTGCCGCCCGCCCTGCCCGCTGCGGCCCCGACGCCGATCATCGACATCTCGATGACGTCGACGGCGACGATGAAGGTGTCGATTCCCGGCTATGTGTCCGTTCCGCAGGGGGCCGTGCGGATCAACGCCACGTCGCCAGCGAATGCTGCGAACAAGACGGTGCAGTTCGGCGGCGGCATTCTTGCCGCACAGACGATCATCAGTGCGGCAATCCCGCCCTCGACGTTCCTCTTCGGTATCGACAATCCGTACACCCAGAAGGTCTTCAAGATCGTCAGCACGTCGGACGGCGCTCCGCTGGTGACATCGACCGCGGTCGTGCAGGTCAACTCGAACGGGGCCTACGCAGTCAACTCCTGGAGCGTCCAGTAGCAATCCTGACCGTCATCACGCCGGGGAGGTGACGCCGATCAGGTCGTAGGCGTTGTCGCGCATGATCGACTTGACCTCCGCGTCGGTGAAGCCGTGGAGGTCGTTCACGAACGCAGTCGGCACAGCGAGCCCCTCGGCGTGGGGGTAGTCGCTACCGAACAGGACCCGGTCGCTGCCGATCTCGTTCGCCAGGCCGCGGATGTCGTCCTCGTAGAACGGCGCGACCCAGACGTGCTCGCGGAACTGCTCCACGGGGTCGCTGGCGAAGGACTGTGGGCCCTGCGCGTAGGCCTTCTTGAACTTCTTCAGCAACGGCTTGACCCACTCGCTGCCGGACTCGATGATCGCCGTGCGGATGGCTGGGTGCCGACTGAACACGCCGTGGCAGACGAGCGCAGCGAAGAGGTCGAACGGTGCACGGTCGCTGGTCATGCCGCGCAATGCAGAGAACTGGAAGGCCTGGAAGTCGCCGCTCGGCTCCCAGTCGTCGAGGTACTTGCCGTAGCCGGCGTCACCGGAGTGGAACGCCACGACCACGCCCGCCTCGGCCGCGCGCGCCCAGAACGGGTCGTAGATCGGGTCGCCGGGGGAGCGGGTCCCGCCCGGAGCGAGTGCCGGTGCGGCGCGCATCACGACGACGCGGGCTCCACGTCCGATCACCAATTCCAACTCCTCGACCGCCCACTGCGGGTCGGCGAGGGTGATGTACGGCGCCGCGAAGATTGCGTCCTGATAGGCGAAGCCCCAATCCTCGTCCATCCAGCGGTTGAAGGCGCGGAAGGCAGCGAGCAGCGCGGGGATGTCGTGCTTGAGGGATTCCTCCATGCCGACGCCGAGCGTGGGGAAGAAAAACGCGGCAGCGAGGTCCTGCTGGCGCATCAGCGCGAGCCGTGAGTCCCGGTCGCGGTAGGCGGGGCTGATCGGGTCCAACTCGCCGAACATCTGGCGCAGGTTGCCGCCCGCGACCTTGCCACGGAAGTACTGGTCGAGCGCGCCCGGCTTGGACACGGGATCGAACGTGGGGTTGGGGATGAACTTGTTGACCTTGCCACCGACGAGCAGGCGCTGCTTGCCGCCGAGCTCGACCCACTGCATGCACCGCTGGGCCATCTTCGGGTCGATGTGGCGCGTGAACGCGTCCGTCGCTTCGTAGTAGTGGTTGTCCGCATCGAAGGGCTTGAAGCCGAGGTCGGTCATAACCATCTCCTGTCTGTCCTCGTCGAAACCTAGTGGCTGCCCGCTCGCGGATACGGTACGGGAGGTGTGCGGCCGCTTCGTCTCGACCAACTCCGCCGAGGAGATCGCCAACTACTTCGACGCGACGGTGGACACCGAGTCGTCGCCGCAGAACTTCAACGTCGCCCCGACGAACGATGTGCTCGCCATCGTCGCGTCAGCCGACGACGAGCGTGCGGTGCGTGCGTTCCACTGGGGACTCGTGCCGATCTGGGCCAAGGACGCCAAGATCGCGTCGTCGATGATCAACGCCCGGTCGGAGACGATCGCCGAGAAGGCGGCGTTCAAAGGCGTGTTCAAGAAGTACCGGTGCATCATCCCCATGGTTGGGTTCTACGAGTGGCAGGCGGCCACCGCTGACAGCCCGCTCAACGCCAAGGGCAAGCCGGTCAAGCAACCGATGTTCATCCATCGAGTCGATGGTGAGCCCCTCGCCGTGGCCGGACTGTGGAGCGCGTGGCGGCCCAAGGACAGCGAGCCCGAGACCCCGTGGCTGCACACCTGCACCGTCATCACGACCGCGGCGAACAACACGATGGCGCCGGTCCACGACCGGATGCCGGTGATCCTCCCGGCGACGCGGTGGCAGCAGTGGCTGGACCCAGCGGGGACCGACATCGAGGCCCTGCGCGCGATGCTCGTCCCGGCTCCGGACTCGCTGCTGACCATGCACAAGGTGTCCACGGACGTGAACAACGTCCGCAACCGCGCCTCGTCGCTCGTCGACCCGATCTGACCTAGACGCCGAAGGTGTTGCCGAGGTTGGTCGTGCCGTGCTGATCGATGATCATCGACGTCCCCCATGCATCGTTGACGACGTACCCGTGCGGGTAGGGGTCGGTCGGATCGAGCACGTAGTTGCTGAATCCGGTGATCCACGCGCTGCCGCGCACGGTCGGCAGGATCGCCGGGCGGCCGCCGACGGTGGTCTCGCCGACGATCGTGCCGTAGAAGCGCGATCCGATGATCGACTCGTGGATCAGCCCCTCACCGACCTTGAGCTGACCCTTGGCGTGCAGTACCGCCATGCGTGCGCACGTGCCGGTGCCGGTGGGGCTGCGGTCGGAACGGCCGGGGGAGCAGATGCAGGTGTTGCGAACGGGCTGGTCGGCGCTGAGGAAGGGCTCGTTGAGCTGCACGATGCTCACGTCGCGGATGTCGGGGTTCTCCGGGTGCACGACGTCGAACTGCTCGCGAGCGGCCTTGCGGATCCGCTCTCCGATCTCGCCCAGCTCACGCGCCTGGTCAGGGGCGATGCGCATACCCAGCGAGGTCACGTCGACGATGCCGTAGAACATGCCGCCGTAGGCGACCGAGACGTTCACGGTGCCGAGCCCGTCGACCTCGAGTGGTGCGTCGAGGCGATCGACGAAGCACGCGACGTTGGCGATCTCGACTGACACGCACTTGCCGTCGCGGCATTGTGCGGTCACCTCGACGACGCCGCCCGGCATGTCGAGGCGCAGAACCGTCACCGGCTCCTCCATTGCGACCATGCCCGTCTCGAGTAACACCGTGGCGATGCACATCGTGTTCGAGCCACTCATCGGCACGTATTCGGTCGGTTCCATGATGATCGCGCCGGCATGGCAGCCGGGGGTCTTGGCCGGCACGATGATGTTGACGTGGCGGGTCACGCTGCCGCGCGGTTCGCAGATGAGGAACCGGCGAATGTGGTCGTGCTCGCGTTCCATCGTCTGCATCATCTCGAAGACCGTGTCGCCGGCCGGCGGCAGGATCCCGCCGATCACGACGTCGCCCACCTCGCCCTCGGCATGGCAGCCCACCACGGAGATCATTCGCTGTGCTCGCATCGCTGCACGGTAGCCCCAGGCTCGGCGCAACGCCGAGATCCCGGGCGAGCCGAGAGCGGCGCCAGGTAAGGTCGCCCCGTGCAGCCGCCGTCGCGAACCAAGCTGCGCATCGGCATCGTCTGCCCCTACAGCCTGACGATCCCCGGCGGGGTGCAGGAGCAGGTGATGGGCCTCGCTCGCGAGCTGCGCCGGATGGGCTACGAGACCCGCGTCCTCGGTCCGTGTGACGGCCCTCCGCCGGCCAGTTTCGTCAGTCCGCTCGGGAACAGCCTGCCGACCGCATCGAACGGCTCGGTGGCGCCGATCGCCCCCGACCCATCCGCCCAGTTCCGCACGATCCGGTTGTTGATGGAAGAGGACTTCGACATCCTCCACCTGCACGAGCCGCTCGCCCCGGGGCCGACCGAGACAGCGCTGTTCCTGCATCCCGCGCCGATCGTGGCGACCTTCCATGCGGCGGGAGTATCCAACGGGTATCGCTATTTGCGCGCGCCGCTCGCCAAGCTGGCCGACAACATCGCGGTCCGGATCGTGGTGTCCAAGGACGCGTTGGCCCTGATCCAGAGCAGCATCGGCGGCGAGTACGAGGTGTTCTTCAACGGCGTCGAACTGCATCGCTACCGCGATGCGAGCCCACGTGAGCTGCCTGGACGGACTATTTTCTTCTGCGGCCGGCACGAAGATCGCAAGGGCCTCGGAGTCCTGCTCACCGCGTTCGAACAGCTCCCCGACGACGTCCGCCTACTGATTGGCAGCAACGGCCCCGACACCAAGCGGCTGCGCGCATCGGTCGAGGGTCACCCGCGCATCGAGTGGCTCGGCCGGCTCAGCGATGCGGACAAGATCGCGTACCTCAAAGGTGCGACGCTGTTCTGCGCTCCGTCGCTCGGCGGCGAGTCGTTCGGCGTCGTGCTGATCGAGGCGATGGCCGCGGGAACGCCGGTGGTGGCCAGTTCGCTCGACGGCTACAAGAACGTGGCCACGGCCGAGGTCGACGCCCTGCTCTGCGAGCCCGGCGACGCCTCGCAGTTGGCGACCGCCCTGCGTCGGGTGCTGGACGACGATGCGTTGGCCGAGCGGCTACGAGACGCGGGGCAGCGTCGCGCCGACGACTTCTCGATGACGACCCTGGCAGCGCAGTACGCAGTCGTGTACGAACGCCTCGCCGCCGAGCGCATCGCTCGACGCACGGCTCGCGCTGCTGGTCACCGTGGCTGGGGGTCACGCGTGAGGCGGGCCGTCGCCCGTATGATGAACGCCGTTCCCGGCGGCTGAGTCCGCCGGTTCCATTCCGTCACATCCGAACGACTCAAGGAGAATCAATGGTTGTCCTGTTGATTGTCATCGCGATCGTTGTGCTGCTGCTGATTTTCGGCGTCGTCATGTACAACGGTCTCATCCGCCGC
>JANXUX010000015.1 GCA_025351965.1 Actinomycetes bacterium
CGCAGTACCAGTCGCGAGGAAGCCCGAGTGGCCCGCCCCACTGGTGGGTGATCGCCGCATCGCCGACCTGGGGGAAAATCTCGACGAGCGTCTCGCGCAGCATGTCGTGGACCCGTCCGTCACGATCGAACTCGGGCTTGATCGCCGAGCCGAAGTGGTACGGCGCACCACGGCCGCCGAAGGCGAAGCGACCGTCGGCCGTGCGTTGGCCGTAGATGATCAGGTGGCGTCCGTCGTTGAACGTCTCCCGTGCAGTGAGCCCGATTTCGTCCCATACGGACTCGGGGAGCGGCTCGGTCGCGATCATCAGCGAGTACACGGGAACGATCGTGCGCTGCTCGCCGGCGAGCGACGGCGTGAATCCCTCCGTCGCGCGCACGACGACGTCGGCCCGGATCGTGCCGTGGTCGGTGACGACCCGGTGTGGTTCGATGCTCGACACGGTCGTCTGCTCGTACAGCGCGACGCCTCGCTCGACCACCGATGCGGCCAGGCCGCGCACCAGTCGTGCTGGATGGATGACGGCACAGTGTGGGGTGTAGACGCCGCCGAGCAGGTTCGACGCTGCGCCGTGCTCGGCCATCTCGGCGGTGTCGAGCCAGCGCACGTCGTCGAGCCCGTAGCTCGCCGAATGCGCCACAGCGTCCCGTGCCCGTTGGAGCTGCGCGGGGTTGCGGACGAAGTCGAGCTGACCGCCCTTTGCGTAGTGGCAGTCGATTCCCAGTTCGGCGGCAGCCCGACCGACCTCGTCGACACAGTGGTACATCTCGCGCTGCATCCGAATCGCTGCCTCTCGGCCGGCCTGACCGCCACCGGCCTGCTTGGCCATCGTGTCCATACCCATCGGCAGGATGGCTGAGGCCCATCCGCCGTTGCGGCCGCTTGCCCCGAAGCCAGCGATGTGCTTCTCGACGATCGCGATCCGCAGCGTCGGGTCGGCGGCACGCAGATAGTGCGCGGTCCACAGCCCGGTGTACCCACCACCGACGATCGCGACATCGAAGTCGATGTCGCCGGGAAGGGCGGCCCTCGGCGTGAGCGTGTCGTCGGCGGGCAGGGTGTCGTGCCACAACGACAGCGAGCGATGTTCGGCCATGTCCGCCGACACTATGCGCTGAGGGCTCCGGGCGGCTACGAGTGCGGGATGAGTCGGTTGTCGATCAGGCGCACATCGTCGAACCAGATCGCTGTGACGGCGAGCAGTGGTCCGTCGTCACGGGTGGGCTCGCGCAGGGTGGAGGGATCGACGAGCTCGAAGTACTCGAGGCGGGCGTGCGGCTCGGCATCGATGACCTCGATGGCGTGCCGGCGGAGCGCCTCGGGGTCGGCACGTGGCCTTGCGCGCGCCGCAGCGACGGCGGCTTCGAGCGCCCGTGGCACCACGACCGCAGCAGCGCGCAGTTCGGGAGTCAGTCGTCGGTTGCGACTCGACATCGCCAACCCGTCGGGCTCGCGGACCGTGTCGACACCGATGATCTCGATCGGCATGTCCAGATCGGCGACCATCCTCTCGATCAGCGACAGCTGTTGGACGTCCTTGCGCCCGAAGACGGCGACGTCCGGGGCGACGGCGTTGAACAGCTTGGCGACCACGGTCGTGACCCCTCGGAAGTGGCCCGGACGGCCGACGCCCTCGAGTGGATCGGCGAGTGACCCGGGGCAGACGTTCGTCTCGAAGTCACGCGGATACATCGAGTCCGGGGTCGGGGCGTAGATGGCCGCGACGTCGCGCGCCCTGCACTGGGCGAGGTCGTCGTCGAGCGGGCGCGGATACAGGTCGAAGTCGTCCGTCCGGTTGAACTGCAGCGGGTTCACGAAGATGCTCACGACCACGAGGTCGCAGCGCTGCGCGGCGGCATCGATGAGGGCGAGATGACCGTCGTGCAGCGCGCCCATCGTCGGGACGAGGCCGATGGTGGTCCGGCTCGATGTGCGTCGGCCCTGTGACCACGCGCGCATCGCGGTCGGGCTGTCCAGGATCAACATGGTCGGCGCAACGACCTAGTGGAAGCTGTGCTGATCGTCCGGCCACACGCCGTTGCGGACGTCGGCCGCATACGCAGCTGTGCCGGCGATGGCCTGCTCGCCGAGGGCGGCGAACGCCTTGGAGAACTTGTAGGTGCGATCACTGAGGCCGAGCACGTCGTGCAGTACGAGCACCTGGCCGTCGCAGTCCGGTCCCGCACCGATGCCGATCGTCGGAATGCTGAGCTTGTTGCGGATCTCGCTGGCGAGATCACGCGGGATTCCCTCGAGCACGACGGCGAAGGCTCCGGCCTGCTCCACCGCGTGAGCGTCTTCGAGCAGTCGCTCCCTACCGCCAGCCTCGAATCCGCTGCGCTTGCCCTGCACGCGGTGGCCGCCCATGCGGTGGATGCTCTGCGGGGTCAGGCCGATGTGGCCGACGACGGGGATGTCGACACGAGTGATCGCCGCGATCGTCTCGGCCATCGATACGCCGCCCTCCAGCTTCACGCACTCGGCCCCGGCCTTCATCAGTGCGATCGAGCTCTCGACGGCTTGCTGCGGGCTGACCTGATACGACCCGAACGGGAGGTCGCCGGCGATCATCGCCTTGGGTCGGGCCTTGGCGACGAGGCGGACGTGGTATGCCATCTCGTCGAGCGTGACCGGGATCGTGTTCGCCTCACCCTGCAACACCATGCCGACCGAATCGCCGACGAGGATCACGTCGATGCCGGCCAGGTCGACGAGGCGCGCGAACGTCGCGTCGTAGGCCGTGATCATCGTGAGCTTGGTGCCTTCTGCGTAGAGCCGACCGACCTCGGGCAGTGTGACCTTGGTGCGCTCGTTCGGCTCGTGTGTGGATCCAGTCCTCGGCATTCCTGCCTCCTTCGCCGGTTGAGTGCGTCCCCAGAACGCCCATTCCCCCTGGACCGGGCGCAAACCCTGTCCGTCCGTCAACATAGTCAATCAGCCCACGGTTGCGACAACGTCGGGCTCCGGTGTAGCGCGAGTCACGTGACCAGCGCCGATGTCACACCCCTGGACCGGGTGGTGCGCTCAGCGGAACGCCGACGGGCAGAGGTCGCGGTAGGCGAGGGGTCCACCGATCGATGTCGCGGCCAGGATTGCCTGGGTGCATGCTGCAGCGAAGCACAGCGCAGCGGCGTCGAGGATGATGTTCAGCTCGGCGGGACGAGTGCCCTCCGTACGGAATCCGGTGGTGGACGCGTCCGGCAGGTCGTGAGCTCCGGTGGCGAGGGCGAAGACCGTGTCGCCGTCGAACATCGAGTGCGCAGGTCGGATCGCTCGGGCCATCCCGTCGTGGGCGACCGAGGCGAGCTTGGTGCACTCCGCCTTGGACAGTCGCGCGGTCGTCGCGACGACACCGATCGTGGTGTTCAACGAGGCGGGTACCGACGGGGCCGGAGCAGCCAGCACGCTGGTGAGCAGGTTCCTGTCAGCCCGTGACGGCCGTCGGAGGTCGTGTGCCGAGGTGTCCCACGGCAGTCCGGTCGCGGCGTCGATCAGTGACCCGGCGGCGTTCACGACTGCGAGTGCGGCGACGACGACCCCGGACTGGAGCACGGTGCTGGCCGAGCCGATGCCGCCCTGCAGCCGGCCGGCGACGGCGCCGGTTCCGGCGCCCACCGATCCGTTGGCTTCCGCACGACGACGCGCCGCGCCCGCAGCGCGGAGCCCGAAGTCGTGATCCGGCCGGTGGGCGAACGTGCCGCCGCGGCCGAGGTCGAAGATGACTGCACCCGGCACGATCGGCACGATCTGGTCGGGGAGCGGGCCGACGGAGTAGCCGACCCGTCTGGATTCGAGGAATGACATCACCCCGCTTGCCGCAGCGAGACCGTATGCGCTCCCGCCGGTGAGGCAGATTCCGTGCACCTGCTGGATCAGGTTCTCCGGTCGGAGCAGATCCGTCTCACGCGTGCCAGGTCCGCCACCGCGCACATCGACCCCGGCCGTTGCACCGTCGACGGCCAGGATCGCCGTCGTCCCCGTCCGCCATCCTCGGCCGATGCGACGGTGGTGACCGACGGTGATGCCGGCGACGTCGGTGAGCGAGCCGTTGACGTCGATGACCGGAGCGGTCGGCCGGAGGGCGGGTGGATTCAGGCGGCGCGGCATGCGCGACGAAGGTACCGGTCGGATGCGGCCGGGGCGGTAGCGTGCCGCCCGTGCTTCAGCGACCACGGCAGGACCTGACCCTCGCGAACCGTGCCCGCAGCCTCGTCAAGCGGGCCACCGGCGAGGTGGTGCACCGTACGTGGGCGACCGCCGTGGAGTGTGCGGCGATCGGGCCGCGCAGCCGTCGCGGGCGAACGTTCGGCACGTTCGGCGAGAACAGCGTCATCTGCTTTCCTCCCAACACGATCTTCAACGAGCACTACATCCACATCGGCTCCGGGACGATGTTCGGACCCGGCATCACGCTCTCGGCGGGGATGGTCCCGGGCCAGCAGTGCATCAGCGATCCGGTCGTGTCGATCGGGGACCGCTGCCTGATCGGCAAGGGCAGCGGCATCGTCGGCCACTTCGAGATCGTCATCGGCAACGATGTCTGGACCGGTCACAACGTGTACATCACCGACCAGAACCACGACTACCGCGACGTCACCAAACCGATCTCGCAGCAATCGATGCCTGAGCGGTCCGTGACCATCGGCGACGGCTCGTGGTTGGGTTACGGAACCGTGGTACTGCCCGGTTCGCGGATCGGCAAGCACGTCGTGGTCGGCGCGAACTCGGTCGTGTCAGGAGAACTGCCCGACTACTGCGTCGCCGTCGGGAGCCCGGCGCGGGTGATCAGACGATGGTCAGCTGAGCGAGGCTGGTTCCGGGTCGACGACGATCCGGCCGCTGACTGAGCTGTTGTCCGTTCAGCTGCCGGTCGGGACCGAGCAGGACTCCATCAGGTTCGGCTTGGTGAAGTCGTCGATGGACTCCGAGATGGGCGAGCCGTTCAGCGTGGTCTCGTTGAGCTCGGCCTTCTCGCCGTTGGCCAGCTTGGCCTCGGTGGTCCGACGGTCCTGCAGGTAGACCCGGTAGAGCTTGACCCACTCGCTGATCAGCTTCTGATCCTCGGCCGACGGCGGCGTGACCGCAAGCACCTCGTCGAGGGCTGCTTCGATGATGTCGGTGGCCTTCGCGACGCCTCGGCCGACGTCCTGCGGCGTGCCTGCGGTGGTCTCGCGGATCAGCTTGGAGTTCTCGGCGAGCAGGTCGTTGCGGCGCGTACAGATCTGCTCGGCGCGCTTGGTCCAGGACTTGTCGGAGATCTTCGCGACGGCGCTGTTGTCGGCGAACACGAACGCGTAGATCCACATCGCAACCAAGAACGCGATCGCGGTGCCGATCGCGATCCGCGCCAGCAACTGGCTGCGGGTGTACTTCGCGCGCCGAGCTGTCGTTGCAGTCATCGTCGAGCGCTCACGTGCCTGCTGCGGGGTCGGGCTTTGGCGGGCGATAGCTGACCCCGAGCTGGAGGGCAGCACCGCCGATTCCGAGCGCTGCGGCGATGATCGCGCCGGTCCAGCCGTCGACGTCCTTGTGGATGGCGTGGTCGATCGAGAACTTGCCGGCGCCGATCGTTCCGACAGCAAAGGCGACCACGGCGATGGATGCGCAGTACTCCCAGCCCTGGCCGGGCTTGAAGACGAAGAACCCGTTGTTGCGGTGCGCGGTGACGATCGCGACGAGCATCACGCCGATGAAACCAGCGGCGGCGAACGGCGTGGCGAGCCCGAGTGCCAGGAGCAGGCCGGCGCCGATCTCGGTGCCGGCAGCCATCCGTGCTTGCCACTTCGGCCACTTCATGCCGATGCTGCCGAACCAACCTGCGGTGCCCGTGAGCTTGCCGCCTCCGAAAATCTTGTTGTAGCCGTGTGCCGCGAGCGACAGACCGAAGAAGACGCGCACCACGAGGAGTGCGAAGTGAGAAGCATTCACGGGTTTCAGGCTACGTGGTGACCGCAGAGGCGGGCGATTCGATCCGATCGGGCATCTGCCACAGCCAGGGTGGCTCAGGCTTTCCGGAGAAAGGCTGCCGGGGCTTGGTAGAACTGATGTCATGTCCGGGGGGAACCAAGCATCGACGCGAGCGCGCCGCGACAGGTGGAGGTCGGCGGCGCTACTGATCCGCGACCTCGTCCGGATCCATCCCCGCCCGTTCTTCATCGCCGTCTCAGGTTCGTCGGTGTTCGCCCTCTGCACCGTTGCCTCGGCCGTCGTGTTGCGCTGGATCATCGATCACGTCATCGATCCTCGGCTGCGCCAGGGCACAGTCGCGGTCGGCACGGTCGTGATCGGCCTCGGCCTCGTCATCGCGGTCGGCGTGATCCGTGCTGCTGGTGTGGTGGTCCGGCGGACCTGGGCGGGCATTGCCCACTGGCGGATCGCCGAGACGCTGACCGGACAGGTCGTCGACCGCCTCGTCGCCCAGCCGGTGTCGTGGTACCAACGCCGGCCGAGCGGTGACCTCGCCGCGCGTGGTGGTGTCGATGTCGACGCCTCGGTCGATGTGCTCTCGCCGTTGCCCTTTGCGACCGGTGTCGTCCTGCTCGTGTTCGTCTCCTCGATGTGGATGCTCCTGATCGACGTGCCGCTCGGGTTGTTCGCGGTCGCGATCTTCCCGGTGCTGATCGCGATCAACATCACGTATCAGCACCGCGTCGACCGCCACTACACCGCAGCTCAGGGCCATCTCGGTGACCTCTCGGCCGCCGTGCACGAGAGCTTCGAAGGAGTACAGGTCGTCAAGGCCTTCGGCGCGGAGGCACGCGAGACCGAGCGGCTCTCGGTGATCGCCGGCCGACTCCGCGAATCGCGCACCTCAGCGGTACTGCTCAAGGGCAGCTTCGACGCGCTGCTGGACTCAATTCCTGCGCTCGCCAACGTCGCACTCGTGCTGCTCGGCGCGTATCGCATTCGCTCCGGGGACATCACGATCGGCGACCTCGCGAGCATGATCTACATGTTCACATTGCTCGTGTTCCCGCTCCGCCTGATCGGGTTCGCACTGTCCGCCCTGCCGCATTCCCTCGCCGGCTGGAACCGGGTCCGCGAGGTGCTCGACGAGCCGTTGGAGGCCGACCCTGAACTGGGTGTCGCGGTCGCTGCGGACGGCGTGGGCGTTGCGTTCGCCGGTGTGTCGTACGAGTTCGAGGCCGGTCGTGCGGTGCTTTCCGGCGTCGACGTCTCCGTCGTGCGTGGCGGAACGACGGCACTGGTCGGTACGACGGGGAGCGGCAAGACGACATTGCTCCGTCTCGCCGCCGGCCTCATCGGACCGAGCTCAGGCACGGTCTCGACGGTGCCCGGCACGCGGACCATCGTGCTCCAGGAGGCATTCCTGCTGGGGGCGTCGCTGCGCGACAACATCGCGTTCGGCGGCGACTTCGGCGACGACGAGATCTGGACGGCGCTCGACACAGCGGAGGGGCGCGACTTCGTCGAGGACCTACCCCGCCAGCTCGACACCGAGGTCGGCGAGCGCGGAGTCAGCCTGAGCGGTGGTCAACGCCAGCGGGTTGCGTTGGCCCGAGCGCTCGTCCGCCGCCCGGCGCTGCTGCTGATGGACGACACGACCTCGGCACTCGACCCGTCGACCGAGGCCCGTGTGGTGGCCCGCCTGCGAGCGGCGCTGACGGATGCGACCGTGTTGATGGTGGCGTCGCGGCCGAGCACGATCGCGCTCGCCGATCAGGTGGTGTTCCTCAACGACACGACGATCGAGGCGACGGGCACGCACATCGAGCTGCTGGCCACGAACGACACCTATCGCTCGATCATGGAAGCGTTCGAGCTCGACCGGTCGGACCCCGACGCGGTCGGTGCGCCGGTGATCGGCCCCGGTTCGGTCACCGGAGGAGCCACCTGATGGAGGACGAGGAACTCGGCGGTCGGCTCGGTGCGGCACGCATCCTCAGCCGCGGTGTGCAGGAGGCGCCGCGACTGCGCGAGGGCTTTGCGCGCACGATGCTGTATGCAGTGATCGGTGCCGCTGGCCGGGTCGTCATCCCGATCACCGTGCAGCAGGGGATCGACCACGGTTTCACGAGCGCCGGTGTGCGGATGGGGTTCGTCACGACACTCTGTGCGATCGCCGGCGGTGCGGTCATCATCGGCACCCTCGCCCAACGGGCTGCCGTGCTCCGGCTCGGCCGTCGGAGCGAGGGAGCGCTGTATGACCTGCGCGTGCGCGTCATCCGCCACATCCACCAGCTGAGCCTCGCCGACCACACCGAGGAACGACGCGGCGCTCTCGTCGCTCGCGTGACCTCCGACGTCGAGACGCTCGCCGAGTTCTTCTCCTGGGGCGGACTGGCCTGGCTGCTCGACGGCGCGCTGATGCTCATCGTCGCGGCCGTCATGCTGTCGTACGACTGGCTGCTCGCGTTGATCGCGTTCGGTGTCGCGCTGCCGCTCGTCTGGGTATTGCGGGTCGTGCAGACCCACCTCGGCAAGGCGTATGACAAGGCCCGCTCGCGCAACGCCGAGTTGCTCGGTTCGATCACCGAAGTCGTCACCGGGGCAGAGTCGCTGCGCGCTTACAAGGCCGGCCACATCATGGCCGGGCGGACCAAGGTCGTCGCCCGGCAGCGCGGCGATGCGTTCGTGCGCGCCGGCACGATCGGAGCGTTCCTGTTCCCGTCGGGAGAGGTGTTCAGCGCGCTCACGGTTGCTGCCGTGGTCGGCGTCGGTGTGCTGCGCGGCACGGCAGGCGGATTGACCGCCGGAGCGCTCGTCGGCTTCGTGTTCCTGACCTACCGCTTCCTCGAGCCGATCGCCGAGTTCACCGAGGTGCTCGACCAGACCCAGACCGCCGTCGCTGGGATGCGCCGGCTGCTGGGCATCCTCGACCTCCCGATCGGACCGCCGCAGCCGACGTCACCGAAGGCGCTGCCGGCCGGGCCGCTCTCGATCCACGTCAACGATGTCACGTTCCGGTACCGCAGCCGTGGCGAGGTCGACGACGACGAGCCGGTCCTGATCGGTGTGTCGGCCAAGATCCCGCCAGGCCAGCAAGTCGCACTCGTCGGCTCGACAGGGTCGGGGAAGACGACGCTCGGGCGCCTGCTCGCCCGCTTTGCCGATCCGCTCGCCGGGCAGGTCGTGCTCGGCGGTGTCCCGCTCACCCACGTCGACAACACCGAGCTGCGTAGCCGGCTCGTGGTCGTGCCCCAGGAGCCGTTCCTGTTCGACGACACCATCGCTGCGAACCTCGGCTTCGCATCACCCGGGACGTCGTTGGCCGAGCTCGAGCACGCAGTCACGGCCCTCGACCTCGATGACTGGCTGGCCTCGATGCCCGACGGGCTGCAGACCCAGGTCGGCGAACGCGGCATGCAACTGTCTGCTGGTGAGCGACAGCTCGTCGCGCTGCTGCGCGCCTCGGTTGCCGACCCCGACGTGCTCATCCTCGACGAGGCGACGTCGTCGGTCGACGCACTGACCGAGGTGCGCATGGCTCGTGCCCTCGAACGTCTGGCCCAGGGTCGCACCACCATCGCCATCGCGCACCGGCTCTCGACGGCGATGCGCGCCGACCGGGTGCTCGTGCTCGAGCACGGCCGGTTGATCGAGGACGGCCCGCACGACCAGCTCGTCGAGGCCGGCGGACGGTACGCCGAGCTGTTCTCGGCGTGGGTGTCGTCGACATCGACCGGTACCGACGAAGCGTGATCGCTAGCGTGTCGGCATGCGTCGACCGACCCGTGTCCTGCTCGCCATCGTCACCGTGATCCTGGCGGCCACAGCGGCCGGGTGCTCCAGTTCGTCGTCGACATCGTCGACACCGTCGTCCGGTGCGGGTGCGGGCAATCCGTCCAAGGAGACGTTCTGCGCGTTGCTGGTGGCATTCCGGGCGGCCAACGACTCGCTCGACGCAGATGTGAACTCCGGCGATGCAGCCCGGTCCGAGGCTGCCGTGAAGCGCCTGGTCAGTCAGGCCAAGACCTTGCAGGACCGTGCGCCGACGGACATCCGCGCCGACGTCGACGTCGCGGTGACGTTCCTCGATCAGCTCGAAGCGCTGCTCGCCCAGTATTCCTATGACATCACCAAGCTCTCCGACGACCCGACCGGCGCCGAGCAGTTCACGACGCTGAACAGCGACACCGTGCAGGCATCGCTCGGTCAGCTGAGGGCCTACGGCGACACGGACTGCGTCGACGTGACGACGACGACGACCACCACTGCGCCGTGAGACCGCTCCGGTACTCGATCAACGTCACGCTCGACGGCTGCTGCCATCACGAGGCGGGGCTGGCCCCGGACGAGGAGTCGATGCGCTTTTGGACCGCTGAGATGGAACGAGCCGATGCTCTGCTGCTCGGCCGGGTGACCTATGAGATGATGGAGTCGGCGTGGCGGCAGCCGGACACGGGCACCTGGCCCGAGTGGATGCACGAGTGGGAGATCCCGTTTGCCGAGACCATCGACCGGGCCAAGAAGTACGTCGTGTCGAGCACGCTGAGCGGGGTCGATTGGAACGCCGAGCTGCTGCGAGGCGATCTGGGCGAAGCGGTCCAGCGACTCAAGCAGGAACCTGGCGAGGGCCTGTTCGTCGGTGGCGTGACGCTCCCCCTCGCGTTGGCGGATCTGGGGCTGATCGACGAATATCAGTTCATCGTGCAGCCGGTCATTGCCGGGCACGGTCCGACGTTGCTCGGTGGTCTGGGCAATCGCATCCAACTCGAGCTGGTGGATCGCCACGAGTTCCGGTCAGGAGCCGTCGCCGTGCGATACCGGCCGACGCGAGCCACGACCACCACCGCGCCGTGATCTAACTCTGGCCGAAGGGCAGCGGGCCGGTCACGTCGAGCACCCGGCAGTCGAGCTCGTCCTCGGGGACCGATTCCGAGACCACGATCTGCCCGCTCTCACCCGGCTCGACGTCGTCGACCGTCGTGCTCGCGATGTGAAGGCGCGCCGAGGTGCCCGGGCGTAGGAACTCGACGGTGACCTGGTAGGAGTGTGTGTCGGGGGAGTCGTTGGTGATGGTGCCTGCGTAGGTGGCGACGCTGTCGGAGACGTCGCAGCGGATATCGGTGATGGTGTGTGCACCGACGTTCGCAAACGTCCGCACCTCGCGGATCGCGACCACGCTCAACCACACGCCGAGCACCGAGATGGCGAGGCCGAGCGGTGCGAGCGCCACACCTGCAACGGCGTAGCCATGCGCGCGACTGTTGCCGGCGCCATCGCGTCGAGCTCGTGCATCGCGGCGGAGCGCACCGATGCCGAGCACCAGACCGACGACCGCACCGATGATCGCGACGATGCAAAGAAACGGCACCCAGCCGATCAGGAACGAGCACAGCCCGAGCACGAACGCGGCCCGAGCCCTGCCGGAGCCGGTGTCGGGAGCGAAGTCGGTCGGCGCGAACGTCGGTCGAGGACCCTCAGCTGACGGCCACCCGGCACCCGATCCGTATGGACTGAGCGGGTCGAGGAAACGGTTCCCGTCGACCGAGACGTCACCGGTCCAGGCCTGGCCGTTGTGGTAGCGGAACTCGAACCGGCCGGTCGGGTCCGAGTACCAGTCGGGGCGATACGGAGGCGCGCCGACGGGTGCTGCCACCTGCGACGAAGGCCCCTGATCCACGGACGACGACGCTACCGCTGCGCGTCGGCGACGTTAGGTTGCTGCAGATGGAAATCGTCTTGGTGCGCCACGGTGAACCGGAGTGGGTCATCGACGGTCTGAACATCGACCACCCACGACTGACCGAACGCGGTCGGCGACAAGCAGCACGCATGGCAGAGGCCTTGGCCGAGGAGTCGTTCGACGAGATCTTCGCTTCTCCGCTGGAGCGGGCGCGCGAGACAGCCGCGCCGTTGTACACCCGCCACGGCCGCGACGAGGTCGTCGAGGACTGGCTGCGCGAGATCCGCAGCCCGGTCTGGCAGGGGACCCCGCGTGAGAAGGCCGATGTCGCGTTCGCCGAGGAGCGCCGCAAGCCCGCCCAGGACCGCTGGCAGGGCCTTGCCGACCTGGGTGGCGAGCCGAACCGGGACTTCATCGACCGGATCCGTATCGGCTGCGAGCAGTTCCTCGGTGAGCGTGGGATCGAGCGCATCCCCGGTGAGCTGCCGGTGTGGAACGTGGCGACGCCTGATCTGCGGATCTGCCTGGTCGCCCACGCCGGGACGAACTCGGCGGTGATCAGCTACTTGCTCGGGCTGCAGCCGACCCCGTGGGAGTGGGACCGTTTCGTGCTCGGCCACGCATCGATCACGCGCCTCGAAACGCTCGAGCTCGGAGACGGGTTCACGTTCGCCCTGACCAGGCTGGCAGATGTCGAGCACCTCGCTGCCGACGACCGCACCCGCTGACGCCGCCGCTCACCCACACGGGTACCGTGCCTGCCATGGTCGACACACCGCAGCGCCCCGATCGGACCACCAGCGACCCGGTGCCATCCGGCGCAGACGGGCTCGACCCGATGGCGGTCGGGCTGTACTCGTACCAACTGTTCTCCAAGCTCGAGGGCGCGGTCACGGCTGGGATGATCCATCTCGGTGACCGGCTCGGGATGTACACGGCGATGGCCGCCGCTGCGGCGCCGATGTCATCGGCCGAACTGGCGGCGGCGACCGGGCTGCAGGAGCGGTGGGTGCGCGAATGGGCCTACAACCAGGCTGCTGCACGGATGATCGTGGCCGACGCGGACGAGCGATTCTCGCTCGTGCCCGAGGCGGTCGCGGTCCTGGCCACACCTGATCACCCGGCGTACGGGATGGGCATGTTCCACCGCCTCCCGCAGACGATGCGCACGCTCGACGACATGCCGGAGAGCTTCCGTACCGGTCGTGGTCACGATTACGACAGCCACGGCTGTGAGGGAGCGGTCGGCATCGAGCGCAGCTTCGAGCCGTGGAACAACGCCAATCTGCTTCCCGTCGTCTTGCCAGCGCTCGACGGTGTCGTCGATCGGCTGCAGGCGGGCATCACCGTCGCCGACGTCGGTTGCGGGGCGGGTGGCGCGGTGCTGCTGATGGCGGGCGCGTTCGCGAACAGTCGGTTCACGGGGTACGACATCTCGCGCTACGCGCTCGATCGTGCCGCGACCAAGCTCGACGCCACGGGGCTCCGCAACGCAGCGTTCGTCGATCCGCGCACTGCGCCGCTGCCGACCGATCACTCGGTCGGGCTGATCACCACGTTCGACTGCATCCACGACATGACCCATCCGCAGCAGATGATGCAGTCGCTACGCGCCGCGATCGCGCCGGATGGCACGTGGCTGCTCGTCGACATCAAGGCCCACGACACGTTCGCCGAGAATGCGACGAAGAACCCGATGGCCGCGCTGATGTACGGCATCAGCGTGCTCTCGTGCATGTCGTCGGCGCTGTCGGCTGACGACGGTGCGGGACTCGGCACACTCGGCCTGAGTGAGAACGTCGCCCGGAAGATGTCGGAGTCGGCCGGGTTCACCCGCTTCCGCCGGCTCGAGGTCGACAGCGCCGTCAACGCGTTCTACGAGATCCGACCCTGAACCCGGCCCGGCCGTGCGGCCCGCGTCAGCACGTTCGGGGGTGTTTCCCGGGTTGTGAGCTGACGGGAGCAGCTGCGGTCTACGCCGTCAGCACGTTCGGGGGTGTTTGCCGGGTTGTGAGCTGACGGAACGTCAGCGGCCGAGGCGTCAGCGGCCGAGGCGCAGCCGTCGACGAGCGTCAGGCCCGAGCGGGTGGGACTGCTTCGGCGATCTCCAGACGACGCTCCGCGAACTGCCATCCGCTGCGTGAGCGGATGTACCGGTCGTGGTAGGTGCCGAGGACGGTGGAGTCCGTGCCGTCGCTGAAGCGGATGCGCTCCTGGACGGTCACTCGGCCGCTGCCCTCGCCGGCGTCTTCGTCGATGTCGAACACGGCGAGCGGCTCGACGTGCACGATCCAGTCGCAGCGCTTGGCAGCACGCTGGAAGGCCGCGCCGATGTTCGCCCGGCCGCTGACCGGCTTGGTGCGCCCGTTGTCCCAATTGGCGTCGTTGGTCCACAGCGCAACGAACCCGGCGCTGTCGAGGCGGTTCACCGTGTCGCAGTACGTCGTCACCAAATGACGCAGGGCGAGGTCTGCGGCCATCGACAGCGGTCGGATGGCCGGGGCCGTCGCGACATGCGACGCATCGAACGCGGCGATGTCGACACCGACCTCCGCCGCAGCGAGCCAGCGGACGTGATCGATGAACGCATCTCGCGTCAGCAGATTGTTGTGCGCCGCGAACTGGATTGCGAGGCCATCGATCATGCCGGTGAGGCGCAATGCGCTCGACGCAGGGCTCGGGCAGCGGAACTCGCCCGAGGTCACGCCGGCTGTGAGCACCCGTTCGAGGAGCCGCACGGACTGCTCGTCGAGCTCCTGGCTGATCGTCTTCATCAGCGGGTTCCGCAACGCCTCACCCCACGCATCGATCCAGAGCATCCATTCGACGTCATCGCTGCCCTCAGGCACATAGTTCTGGATGGCGCGGTCGAGCTGGGCGAGCGACGTCGGGGCCGTTTCGATCTCTGCATCGAGAGCGGCGAGATCCTTACGCGCGTAGTAGCTGAAGGCCTCGGCGAGCAACTGCTCCTTGGAGTCGTAGTGGTAGTGGATGAGGCTGGTCGACACACTCAAACGCTTGGCGACATCTGCGATCCGGGTGGCCGCGAAGCCGCGTTCGATCACGACCTCGCACGTGGTCTCGAGGATCTCGTTACGTCGTTCTTCGAC
>JANXUX010000017.1 GCA_025351965.1 Actinomycetes bacterium
CGTGCTGTTACGGTTCACTTCGCGAGTGCCCTCCTGATCGGTGTCCTTGATGCTTCGCAACACCAAGAAAAGCAGATCAGGAGGGCCTTTCCGCGGATACGCGACCTACTCCACCTCAGACTCGTGAATGATCAGGGCTAGGGTCCTGGCCGTGCTCATCCAGTCGGAGCTGAAGCCGACCTGCGGCGTGAACACCGCCTTGACCGCCGAGTGCAACGTGAAGAAGTTGAACGTGTACACACCGCTGCTGTTCGGATTCGCCGAGCGGTACTGGTCCGAGACCAGGGTATTCGCCGAGTCGAACAACTGCACATGGACGAGCTGCGATGTCGTGATCGGCGCGCCGCCGGCGGCTGTCAACGTGCCGCTGACCGTGATCACTGGTGGGTTGTGGACCACGTCGAGGGTGACCTGATTGTTGCCGGCGACGATCGTCACCGGGGCGACCGGGTACGCGTCGCTGAGCTCGCCGACGACCGCCTTCACGGCGACCGTGGTGGTGGCGGACGGCAGGTCGAACTGCGTCGAGTACGCCCCGGTGACGGCGGCCGGCTCGACGTAGTGCTGGTACGTGCCGAGGTTGGTCGAGCCGTCGAACGCCGTGAGCCAGATGTACGTGCCGACGGTGTACGGCTGGCCGGAGGCGTTGGTGATCGTGCCCGAGATCGTGGCGACCGGAGCGCCGTAGCTGACGTTCAGGGTGACCGTGTTCGGCCCGGGATCGATGGACGTGTCGGTGACCGTCACGTAATCCGATGTCACCACGCCGACCTGGGCGATGGCGTCGACCCTGAAGGTGCCGACCGGGACGTTCACCGTGGCCGAATAGGCACCGCTCGTCGCATCGGGTGTCACGGTCGCCCCTGTCGTGTACAGATCGGCGCCGTAGAAGGCGCGAACCGCGATGTTGATCGGACCAGACAGAACCGCGCCGCTGGAGCGCTTCATCGTGCCACTGACGGTGATCACCGGCGGGTCGAAGTCGAACGACAGGTCGGCGTTCGTCACGGTGCCGTTCGACGGGTTCAGCACGGTCGTGGTCGGGTAGTCGGTGCTGAGTACGCCGAGCGGCACTCGGAACGTCACCTTCGCCGAGCCACGTGGCACCGCAACCCGGCTACTCAGCGAGAAGCGCCCGTTGCCGCCCGGCGTGACCGTGAAGGTCTGGTCGAAGATGCTCGCGTTGCTCGAGTTGTAGGCGTTCACGTAGATCTGGGTCGGCGTGGTGATGGGCACGCCTGCCCTCTGCATCACACCCGTGAGGTCGATCATCGGCGGGATGTACGACACGTTCAACGTCGTCGTGTGCGGACCGGGCTGAATCGTGGTGTCGTTGACGACCACCCAGTCCGCCTGGGCGACACCGACCTGCGCTGTGGCGACCAAACGGGTCGCGACGAGGGGAAGCACGATCGGCGTGCTGTTGTACGAGCCGTTGCTCATCGGCGAGACCGTGACGGTGTCACTCAGGATTGCGATCACGCCGTCGTACGCGACGTAGTGGATGTCGATCGGCCCGACGAGCGCAGTTCCCCCGGTTCCGGTCATCGTGCCACTGATGGTGACGACGCTCGGGTCGTAATCGAAGCTGAACGGCACGGCGTTGGGGCCGTTCACGAGGCCGCTCGGCGACACCGTGCGGTGGTCCGCCGGCAGCACGCCGATCTTGGCCGTGACGGTCGCCCGGACCGCGCCGGGCGGCATCACCTTGGTGAAGCTGTACGCGCCGGTCGGGTCCACGGTCACGTTCTGCTGCAGCACCACGACGGGGTTGTTCGCCGCGTTGTATCCGGTGATCTCCACCGGCACCACCGCAGGGAACGGCGCGTGTGCCCGCAGCATCGTTCCGGAGACGTTCAGGTTCGGGAGCAACGACGGATCGATCGTGAGATCGGCGAACGCACCGACCCGATTGCCGGCCACGAGCGACTTGCTCGCGAACGAACTACTTGCAGATGCAATTGACGTCGTCTGTCCGGGGAATCGCCCGTCGACGCCGACCGGCAGCGGGAACGTGGGCGGTGTGCCCGCCGTCGTCAACGCTGCCACCTCGTCCGGGTCCGGCGTGAGCAGGCACTGGTATGTGCCGTCCGGGCCGGTGGTCGTGGTGCAGGGCGTGAGCCCGGGTGCATCGACGGCGACCGTGAGACCGGGCAGCCCGTTGTCCCCCGACACCGCCGTGCCGCTGACCACATAGGTGCAGGCGTAGGCCGAGACATCCTTGGAGGTGCGCCCGATCGCCAACTCGAGGGCGAGCCCATCCAGTAGGTGCTGCTGCGCGCTCGCACCGAGGTCGCACACCGAACCGAGTGCCGACAGCAGTTGCGTCGCCTGGGCGACGTACGGCTCGAGTCCGGCAGCGCTCCACGGCGGGTTGTCGTCGTTGATGCCAACGTAGGTGCGGGTGAAGATCGACGAGCCGTTGTTCGGTGCGCTGGTCAGGACCCGCCACGAGTCGGTGAACGCTCGCGACTCCGCACCCTGGCGCTGGATCTGAGTCAGCGAGTATCGGGTCATACTGCCGCGCGGTGTGAAGTCGTCGCTGAGGTCGCCGTTCGGAGTGCCGAGCAATCCCTCCAGCGGCGCACCACGCTGGGCGGTGATGTTGGTGTTCATGATGCCGCCGTACGCGTTCAGCGAGACCTGCACGCCCGGCGCCGTGATGGTGAACCTCGAGTACTCCGTTCGAACCACCGAGACCCCGGGTGTCACCTCGATCGGCTGACCGTTCGGGGCCTCGACGAGCACGCCGTCGATGAGCACCTGCGGAAGGGTCAGTGGCACACCGTCGAGGCCACGGGCGTACACCTCCACCTTGTGCGCGCCGACCCGCACCGCCGTCGCCGTGATGCTGGTGGCCGACCAGATGATCGAACCGGCCCGCGTCGGCTCCTGGCGGACGCGGATCTCGACGTCGTCCGGCGCGCCGGGGGTGCTGCGCGCGTAGATGTATTCACCACGCACCTGGGCGTCGTAGTACCCGCCGTCGAAGGAGTGCATGTGCGGATCGCCGTCGCCGCCGCCTGTGAGTGGCTTCGGGCAATCCGGGTTGTTCGGGTCGCGGGGCACGAGCGGCCGCGTGATCCGGACCGTCGCTTCCTTGCGCGTAGTGGTGCGCAGCGTGAGTGTGGCCGTCTCCGGCAGTTGGACCGCACAGGTGGGTTCGCGCGCCTCGATGTAGATGCCCACGTTGAACGTCTTCTCGGTGGTCGTGGCCTCGAGATCACCTGCGATCGGCTCGACCGTCGAGATCCAGTCGACCGGCGTGTCGATCCGCCACGTATCAGCGACGATGCCCTTGGTGACGACGTGGAGGACCTTGACCCCGGTGCCCTTGACGACATCGGGATCGAAGTGGATGTAACACTGCGGCGCTTCCTCGACGTGCAACGTCGCCGTGCCGCGATGCGTCGAGCCGACGACGATGTCGCCGACGCCCGGCGCGATGCAGATGTTGCCTCGATCGGTCGTCTTGATGGTGACAAGGGTCTGGTCGTCGCTCAACACTCGTCTGACCAGGGTTGCCGTTCAGCGTGTAGTCGGCAGCTGTGACGGAGTCGACGAACGTCGGCTTGGAAACGACGTACCACTGGTCGTCGCTCTTGCCGTGGCTGAGCAACGTGGACTCGCCTTCCCTGCCGAGGTCGAGGATCTCGTTCGGATCGAACTTCATCCGTCCGGTGACACACTCGACGGTGAAGCCGCCACCCCAGATCGGCACCTCGATACCGAGATCCCAACCGAACAGGCCGGCATCTGCCGAACCGAGGATGCGGTACTCCTTCTTCGCCGTGTTCTGGTCCTCACCGGGCAGTGCGACGCAGTCAGGATCCCCGATCCGGTAAGTGGCCTCGACCTGCAGCTGGTTCTTGCTCGGCGCCGACGCCTCCGTGAACTTGGAGTCCTTGACGAAGCCGTCGACCACGCTGGTGTCCGGGTTGTCATCGGTGTACACCGCCCCGAGTCGCGGATTGCCGTCCCCCGAGGACAGGGTCGACCGCACTGCGACGTGATCGCCGGGCTCGACGAACACCTTGCCACCGGCATCGAGCGGATGGAACTCCTCACCGTTGATCGAATACTCGACCTTGGTCGCGGACGGCGCCTCGTACGCCGTGATCAGCGGGATCTCCTTGTTGAACAGCGAGAGCTCGACACTCCCGTCACTGTCGCCGAACACCTTCTTCACCGCGTTGAAGCCGTTGAGCTCGACCTTCATCGAACCCTTGACCGTGAGTTGCAGCTTCGTGCCGCTCTTCTGGTTGGCGAGCACGTTCGAGGAGTTCTCCTCGGCGAAGTTGACGTTCGGGCCGAGGTCTGCGGACAACATCTTGCTGACGCCGAGCTTGTCGTTCTTGAGCAGCTTGCCGACACCCTTGGAGATCGCGCCGCCGACCCGGCCACCGAGGAACGCGCGCAGGAACACGCCCCCCTGGATGCCGAGCGACACACCGACCTGGCCGTCGTTGATGTTCGACTCGAACTTGGGTGCATAGTCGGGGCATGTGAACTCCGGCGTGAATCCGGTGAGGTTCGTGAAGGCCCCGTCGTTCAGGTCGAAGCCGACCGCGACCGTGCCACCCATCGTGCAATTCACCGCCCAGGTGAGCTTCGGACCACCGCTGAGGGTGATGCCGATCTTGGCGACCAGCTGGGCCTCGAGCGTGGCAGAGAGCAGGCCGGTGAGCGGACCGAGCGGCACGAGCAGCTCGAGCGGCACCAGCGGCGACAGGGGGAACTGGCAATCGGCCTGGACGTTGCGTTGGAGTGTGAGCGTCATCCCACCGGTGATCGTGCCCACGGCCTTCGGGGCGAAGCGGTAGTGATCGTGCTCGACGTCGACGACGACGTTGGAGATGTCCACGTTCAATGCCGGCGTGAAGTTGTTCAGCTGCACCGACGTGACACCGACGGAGGTCTCGCACTTCGGCGTGACGGAGTAGTCGGTGGCGTCGGCAGCCTGCATCCCGAACGTGGACTCGGTACGGGTGCGCGAGCTGGGCCGCGGCGTGGGTGTGACATCCTGCCGAAGGGCCACGCCGATGGACCGCAGATCCTGGCTGTCGACGTCGTACTTGAGCTTGCTGTAGATCGCCTTCAGCTTGGTGCCCCGAACGGTCAGGAGCGAGTAGTCACCACGTCGGATCGTGGGGGCACCGCTCGGCTCGATGACCTCGCCGAACACGCCCGATCCGCCGGCGGTGACGATCAACGACCCCAGCGCCGGTGCATCGCCGCGCAGGATCAGCGGGAAGTACGCGTCCGTCGGGCTCAGGTCGGCGGCATCGATTGCTTCGTCGCCCGAGGCGACATGCGTGCGCGCCTGGATCTCGTCGAACGTGAACCCGGCGATGCCAATGGCGGTCGAGAGATCGCCGAGTGCGATCAGCTGCGCATCGACCGGATCGAGGTAGGGCACCGGGTAGACCACTCGGTGGTCGGCGATCTGCTCGACACCTGGTTGGAGCTCGACGACGGCCGCCGTGACGCTCGCTGGTGCGGTGGCGCCGGCCGGTGTGACCGCGAAGACGGTCGAGCCGATGTCGGCGCCGGCGGTGAGACGGATCCGGTTGTCGCCGAGGTACTCGGCCGTGGCCCCTGCGCCGACCGATTTGAACGACACGCTGGCCACCGAAGGAGCATCGACCGGTAGGCCGTTGAGGTCCAGTCCCATCAGCGTGACGACCGTGCTCTGGTTCGGCGCGAGCAGCGCACTCGCGGGTCGGATGGTCCACCCGGCTGTCGGCGCCGGCGGGCTCGACGAGCTGTCGGCCGGGAACCAGCCCTGCACGTCGGCGATCAGATCGATGTCGCCGTTGTTGTTGTAGAGCGAGACCTTGCCGCCGGCTCCGACGGGGACGATGACCAGGTTCGGCGAGGTCTGCCCGGCGACGACGTTGAGGTTCGACGCCACCGGCCGGGCGACGCCGGCCGGCCACGCCGTCACGTACGACGAGCCGGTCGGGTTGGTCGCCGTCACGTTCAGTACGACGGCGCTGACGCCGTTGTTCGGCACACCGCCCTGCCCGGTCACCTGGACGTCCACCGTCGAGGTGCTGTGCAGCCCGCCGGCTGCTCCCAGCGGGACACGGGTGTCCAGGATGCGGGCCGGGGTGAGTGCCACGTATTGCGTGCCGATCGGAAACCAGCCCTCGACGTCCGCGACGAGGTCGGTCGTGCCGCCGTTGTTGTACAGCGAGACCTTCCCTGCCGACGCGCCCGCCGTGCCCACCGGGACGATGACGAGGTTCGGCGAGGTCTGTCCGGCGACGACGTTGAGGTTCGAGGCCAGCGGACGCTCGATGCCTGCCGGCCAGGCCGTGATGTACGACGCCGCGGTCGGGTTGGTCGCGGTCACGTTCAGGACCACGGCTCCGACACCGGTGGTCGGCAACCCGGCCAGACCGTTGACCTGCAGATCTACCGAGGCTCCCTCGCCGAGTGCCGTCGGCGCACCGAGGCCGAGCCGGGTATCCATGATCCGGGTCGGGCTGAAGGCCTTGTAGTCCGAGCCGGCCGGGAACCAGCCCTGGACATCGGCGATCAGATCGAGGCTGCCGTCGTTGTTGACGAAGGAGATCTTGCCGGCCTCGCCGAGGGGCACGATGACGAGGTTCGGCACCGCGTCACCGGCGACGACGTTCAGGTTCGAGGCGAGCGGCCGACCCTGGCCAGCGGGCCACACCGTGACGAAGGTCTGACGCGTGGCGTTGGTCGCAGTCACGTTGAGGACGACCGATCCGACGCCGGCCGCCGGAATGCCACCCTGTCCGCTGACCTGTAGATCTGCCGTGGCGCCGTCGGCCAGCGCAGCTGCGATGCCGAGGCCGTCGCGGGTGTCCATGATGCGTGCCGGCGTCACTGGCTGGTAGCCGCCTCCGCGCGCCGGGAGTGCCCCCACCTGCTCGGTGCGCGCCGGCGCATCCACCGCGGCCACATCGTTGCCGGCCGTCGTTGTCTTGTCGGGCGCCGCAGCCGCGGTGTTCGCCGGCGCCGCAGCCACCTGCTCGGGCTCGAACCCGATCCCGGACGCAACCAGCGCCAGCACCACCAGCCCCGGAGCGATCGCTCTCGTACCGCGCGTCGTCCGCCGCTCGCGTGTCCCCACCCACTCCGACATGTTGCCCATTGTCGAAGGCTGTCGGACCCCCGTCCAACGAACGTCCGACGCATGTCAGTGCGGACTGCGCCGGCGCCGTGTCACGCCGGCAAGCCTGACCCTCGACCTCAGCATGAGCGCTTCCACGCTCTCGCCGTCGGCATGCGCCGTTAGCGTGCCGGCCATGCAGATCTCCGACCTCCGCATCTTCACCGAGCCCCAGCAGGGCGCCACCTACGACACCCTCCTCGCCGTCGCCAAGCGCACCGAAGCACTGGGCTTCGGAGCATTCTTCCGCAGCGACCACTACCTCGCGATGGGCGACTCGAACGGATTGCCCGGGCCGAGCGATGCGTGGATCACGCTCGCCGGACTGGCACGTGACACGTCGACGATCCGGTTGGGCACGCTCGTCACCCCGGTCACCTTCCGCTACCCCGGAGTGCTCGCGATCACCGTGGCCAACGTCGACCAGATGAGCGGTGGCCGGGTCGAGCTCGGTCTCGGCGCGGGCTGGTTCCCGAACGAGCACGACGCCAACAGCATCCCGTTCCCGTCCACCGGCGACCGGTTCGACTCGCTCGTCGATCAGCTCGCGATCATCGATGGGATGTGGAACACACCCATCGGCGAGACCTTCGACTACACCGGTGCCGTGCACTCGGTGAAGGACTCCCCCGCCCTGCCGAAGCCGACCCAGACGCCGCTCCCCATCGTGATGGGCGGAGCCGGCAAGACCAAAACCCCCGCACTCGCCGCGCAGTACGCGGCCGAGTTCAACACGCCCTTCGTCTCGCTCGACTTCTTCGTGGCCCAGACCGGCCGGGTCCGCGCTGCGTGCGAGGCCATCGGCCGTGAGCGCCCGATGATTTACTCCGCTGCACTGATCGTGTGCGCCGGTGCCGACGAAGCAGAGGTCACCCGTCGCGCCGCCGTCCTCGGCCGCGAGCCCGCCGAACTGCGCGAGAATGGCGCCGCCGGCACCGCCCGAGAGGTGGCCGAAAAGATCCTCGCCTTCCACGCCGCCGGTGCCGACCGGGTCTATCTCCAGGTCCTCGACCTCGACGATCTCGACCACCTCGACTTCATCGCCACCGAAGTCGCCCCCCTCCTCGCCTGACCGCGCCCGCGGCCGACGCAGCCAGAGACACGCTGGCAGCAGATGTCCGCTCGGGGTGGACATCTGCTGCCGGCGTCTCGGATCGCGCAGGAGTGTCACACCCCCGGCCCAGCATGCACCGATGGACGAGCGTTACGCATTGACCACGGGGCTCGCATCGACCCAGTTCGGCGCCATCAGCATCAAACAGCTCGACGAGCTGAAGGTGGATCGCAGGTGCCGCAGTCGATGGGCCGCGGCGGGCCTGCTCACGCCCATCGGGACGCGGACCTACGCGATCGTCGGGTCGGCTCCTTCGTGGAACCGCGGCGTGTGGGCTGCGATGACCGACGCAACGGGCGCTGGATTCCTCGCCGGGCGAACCGCGGCGCGGCTGAACGGGCTGGATGGGTTCGGCGGAGACCAGATCGAGGTCTTGGTCCCCCGCATCTACCGAGGTCTTCGTTCGCCGTACGACGTCCGGTCCACGTCGTTGCCGCTCGGACTTGGAGACACGATCACCATTGACGGCATCCGCTGTCTCAAGCCGGAACGACTGATTCTCGACGGCCCGCTGTTCGGTTTCGACAGTGCGGAGATCGAGAACGCCATCGACTCCGCAATCCGGCTGAAGCTGGTCAGTGAACAACGCCTCCGGTCACGCGTCATCAGCCGACATCGACAGAGCATCAACAACGGACGGGCCTTGCTGGACGCACTCGTCGACGCCGGCGGTGAGAGTCGGCTGGAACGTTGGTTCCTCGCGATGATCCGACGCGCTGGCCTACCGCATCCGACGACGCAGGTGGTGTGGCGAGCCGATCGACGCCTCGTCGCCCGCGTCGACTGCGTGTTCGACGGCGGGCTCATCGTCGAGGTCGCTGGTCACGGCACGCACTCCAGCCGTCGGCAATGTCAACGTGATGAACAGCGGCGAACGGAGCTCACGCTGCTCGGCCTGCTGGTGATCACCTTCACCTACGACGACATCCGCGACCGGCCCGAGTGGGTCGTCGCACGGTTGCGCGAAGCCCTCATCCTCGTCGCCGCCGCATGAGACGTGGGCAGCAGATGTCCGTCGTCAGCGGACATCCGCTGCCTGCGTTGCACAACGTGCGGGCGGGCGGGCGGTGACGGGCGGCCGGGCGGCGCGAAAGTGGGGGCGGGCGGCCCCGGCGGTTGTCACGGCGCGGCGGGGAGTTCTTCGGGGGGGCGGATGTGGCGGAACATGCGCAGGAGGAGGAGGTCGTAAACGATCTTCAGGGTGCCGGCGATGATCAGTGGCCAGCCGACGGTGGAGTGGTCGAGCATCCAGCCGGCGGCGATGGGCGGCAGCGCGGCCGTGAGGCTGCGCGGCACGTTGGTGATGCTGGCGGCGGCGGCGCGCTCGCTGCGGGCGACGACGGCCATCACGTACGAACTGCGCAGCGGTGCGTCCATCGCCGAGAGCAGAC
>JANXUX010000205.1 GCA_025351965.1 Actinomycetes bacterium
CTGACGCCTGACGCAGCTCCGTTCGCCACCGCAGCGGTGGGAGCTACTCGGCGAGGCCGACGGGTGTGCCGTCGATGATCTGGTCGAGGTATTCGCTCAGGCCGTAGCCGACGGCGTGCTCGTGTGCTGGCGCACCCTCGAGCGTCCACTTCGTCATGCCCTCGCTGATGCGGGTCACGAGCCAGTTGCCGTCGGGGTCTTGGCGGCGGTTGCGCAGGGGGATGAGATTCATCACCTCGCCGGTGAAGGTCCACTCACGGTTGCTGCGCGATGACCGCAGCAGGCCGGACGTCGTGTGGTGGTAGGTGTCCTCGCCGCCGAAGACGGTGCTGACCTCGACATGGTCGCAGTAGTGCATCTGGCCGTCCTCCCAGACGAACCCGCCACGTGTGCCCGGCCCGTCCTTCTTGGCGATCCGGCTGGCCATGAACCCGAGGTCCTTACCGAAGTTGGCGGTGAGCCAGCGGTAGTACCACGGTGCCTGCCAGTAGCGAGGGCCCCACGAGTGGTCGCGCAGGCCGCAGCCGTTGATCTCCCACTCCTGGTCGCCGACCCGGATCGTGCCGGTCGCCTCGACGAGCTGCTCGTAGTGGCCCTTGGCGAACTCCTCGCCGGGCGTCTCGTGCGGTTCGTCGGGCTCGCCGCCGAACATGCTCGCCCGACCCTGCCCGGTGAACGTCAGTCGCACCTCGCACTCGGCGGTCGGGTTGTTCGCGAAGGCTTCGCGTGGGTTCGACATCTGCAGCGGCTCGTCGAGCAGCACGACCTTGCCGGTGTACGCGATGCGCAGTTCCTCGAACGGCGTGACCATCGTCCAGGTCAGCCCGCCGGCGTCGAACGCATCGTTGTTCTCGATGCTCGGCCGCTTGAACGTGAAACCGACCCGGCCGCCCGGCAGGTACAGGCACACCGTCATCTCGGCGATGCCTTCGTTGGCGCGGTTGCCGATACGGAACCAGCCGCCGACCTGATTGACCGGGTCGAAGCAGTTCACGTACATGCTCTCGTTGAAGTTCGGCTCCGGGCCGAGCTCGTGCATGTACTCATCAGCTGGATCGAGGCGTACTCCCATGCGGTGTTGCTAGCACGCTCCTGGTCACCACAGCGACAGCTGCTCCCACGTGATCGCGACGACGCCGACGTTCTGCCACGTCATGCGACCGCGACTGCCGGGTCTGCGGACCTCGAGCCGATCTGGTCGCAGCGAGCGCGCTGCGCCCTGGGGGACGTCGTGGAGGGTGATGCTGCCATCGGCGCTGACCCCGGCGATGCGACCGGGGATCCACCGCCCGGTGTCACCCTTGCGGAAGCGCACCGGCTCACCGGATCTCAGCCCGACCTGGGCGAGCAGCACGGGATCCACGTGGTCAGGCCTCACCCGAGATCCGCGCCTGGAGCTTGCGCATCCCGGCCAGCCAGCGGTCGTAGTCGGCGACCTTGCGGCTCCAGTAGGTGAGCACCTCGGGGTGGGGCGCGATGAGGAACGTCTCGGCCTCGATCACTCCGAGAGCGACTTCGGCGACCTCTGCTGGCTCCAGCACCACGCCGGCGGAGCGCACCACGCTGCTCGACACACCAGCGCCAGCAACGTCGCCCTGGTTGAGCATGTTCGTGTTGACCCCTTGGGGACACAGGCAGCTGACCCGCAAGCCGCGGTTGCCGTAGGTGAGGCTCATCCACTCGGCGAATGCAACGGCCGCGTGCTTGGTCATGCTGTACGGCGCCGAGCCGATCTGGGAGAGCAGACCCGCGGCGGATGCCGTCGAACAGAAATAGCCCTCGCCGCGCTCCAGCCAGGTCGGCAGCAGATGCTTGGCCGCCCAGCGATGGGCGTGCACGTTCACGTCGAACGCCAGGTCCCACACGTCCTCGGGCGTCTCCAGGTCCGTCCCGACGCCGACGCCGGCGTTGGCGAAGAACAGGTCGATGGTGCCGAAGGTGGCTTCGGCGGCGCGGATCAGGTCGATGTTGCCCTGCTCGGTGCCGACGTCGGCACCGATGCCCATCGCACTGTGCTCGCGGGTGGCGCTGAGCTCGGCGGCCACCTCGGCGCACTTGACCTGGTCGAGGTCGGCGACGACGACGCGGGCGCCGGCGCGGTGGAAACGCTGCGCGAGTGCCATGCCGATGCCGTTCGCAGCGCCCGTGACCACGACGTGCCTGTCGAGGAGATCCATGCCCGAATGGTAGGCCGCGGGTGATCCGTGCGGGCGCAATCCGGAAACGAACTGTTCACGAGTAGCATGCAACGTCAGGGGCGGGCACCGGATTACGGTGACGTTCGTGAGTACCACTCGCACAACCGATGTACCGACTCAAAGGAGCATTCGATGACCGACACGAACGAGGCAGTGATCACCGAAGCCTTGGCAGTCATCGACACGGCGTTGGCGCAGATGCTCCGCCGTGAGCTCGTTTCCTCCAACGAAGTCGCCGATCTGCTGCTCGATGTGCGCAGCCTGCTGACCCATCCGGCAGCGGTCGCCACCGCCTGATTCGGCGATTGACGAGCAGGCGCCCGGCGTCGTGCCGAGCACAGTGCGTGCCGACGAACCTCAGAGGGCGAGGAAGTCGGCGAACGCACCGGCCAAGCAGCGGTGCAGCAACGCGGGGTCGGCAACGGCTGCGCTGTCGATGTTCACGCCCATGTCGAGGCTGCCCAGGTAGCTGAGCAGGGTCAGATTGAATGCCACGCCGCCGAGCGGTCCGACCGGGTAGTTCTCCAGCAACTTGGCCCCGGCCACGTACATCGCAACCGGTGCGCCCCGAACGTTGCTGGTTGCGAAGTCCACCGTCTGGGCCTGGGTGCGTGCGAGGCGGGTGACCAAGGAGGTGGGCAGCGTCGCAGCGACTGCCGCCAACGTCTCCAACGAGGCTGCGTTGGAGTTGCCGCGAGCGGTGTCGGCGGCGATGTGGATCGCCTCGAAACGGTCGGCGATGCTCATCTCGCCCGTCGGCACGATCATCCGCACCAGCGAGAACGCGTTGGCGCCCGACGACTCGGTGCGGGTGCTGATCGCCATCGATGATCTCAGCGTTTCCACCGGGACGCCCTCGATGACGTGGTAACGGCTGGCCGCCTCGGCAGCCACGGTGAGGAACGCAGTGTTGAGCTTGCCGCCGAGCTTGCCGGCCACTTCTCGCGTCTCGGCGTAGGGGGCGCGAAGCGTCTCGATCCGACGCTTCAACGAGCGCTGGGTCCAGAGCGGCGACCGGGCGTGCTCGATGTCGCTGAGCTGGCTGAGCACACCGCGAATGGTGTCAGCCGCAGCGTTGCCGGCCTCAGGGATCTGGGTTGGATCGGCCAGCAGGTCGCGCACCTGGCGGATCAGGCCGAGCGGCATCCGCAGGCTGCCGGCCAGCAGCTCGCGCCAGACATCGCCGTTGGCCCCGGTGGCTGCGGCGTGCTCGGTGGCGGCGTCCACTGCGTCGGGATCGAGCGGCGGTGGCTGCGGCGCGTCCGCGTCGAAATCGAGGAACGCGAGGCTGAGTCGGACCATGCCCTCACCGTCGCCGATGGTGTGGTGCAGCTTCTCGATCAGCGCGGCCTTGCCGCCGCGCAACCCCTCGACCACGACGAACTGCCAGAGCGGGCGGGTGCGGTCGAACGGATCGTTGGCGATCAGGCTGGCCAGATCGAGCAGCTGACGCATCGTGCCCGGCTTGGGCAACGCCAGGTTGCGGACGTGGTAGCGGATGTCGAAGTTGGAGTCGTCCACCCACACCGGTGAGGTCAGGCTGGCCGGTGCTGGCTGCACCCGCTGGCGCAGGCGGGGGATGATCCAGGTCGAGTGCTCCATCCGCCGCACCAACTGCTCGAAGTCGGGCTTGCGATCGAGGATGGTCACGTTGGCGAACGTCGACGACAGGTGGGGATCCTTCTCCATCCGCCACATCAGGCCTTCGGCGTCGGACATCTTCGATTCGAACGCAGGGAGATCCACCATGGGGCGAGGTTACGCCAGCGCGGGTCAGTGCAGGTGAGCGAGGACCCGCCGGGTGGCCCGGGTCGCGACGGCGCCGAGTACCAGACCGACTGCAGCGCCACCGACGACGTCGCTGGCGTGGTGGATGCGCACGTAGGCCCGGCTGATGCCGACGACGGACGCCAGGGCGAACCAGATCGGCGCGGTCCGTCGACCGCCCCACGACGTGAGCAGGCTGGCCGCGACGAACGCCGATGTGGCGTGCCCGCTCGGGAAGCTGGTGGTCGACGGGCGGCGGATGACGAAGCGCTCGTCGCCGGTCGTCGTCGGGCGGACACGCCGGAACAGGCGTTTGAGGCCCTGGTTGACCAGCACGCTCTCGATGCCGAGCACCGCCGAGAGCGCGATCGTCTGGTTGGCCCGCTCGTCGCTGGTCAACCCACGGGCGAGGCCGATGATGTGCCACAGCACGCTGAAGTCACCGAGATGGGTGGTGTTCGTGAACACGAAGTCGGCGGCTGGATTGCCGCGCAGGGTCTCGAGGCGGGCATCGGCCCACCGATCGAACGCCGCAACACGGTCACCGAACCGGTCGTCGCCGGTCGCAGTCCCGTCCAGCAATGAGTCCGACAGCGGGAGCGGCGGCGACGTCATGCAGCGGCGGCCATCGCGCCGAACACCGCTGGGGCCTCGACTGCGGCTCGGTCGGGGTTGCCCCCGAACGCCGGGCACCACGGCTTGAACGAACACGACCCGCACAGGGTGGTCACGCGCGGCTGGAACGTGCCGGTGGTGCATGCCCGTTCGACGGCTTTCAGTACAGCGGTCGTCCGCGTCGTGACGAAGCGGACCGATTGAGCCGACGGCGTGGCCTCGATGACCTCGCCGGTCTTGAGGTACATCAGCCGGATCTTGGCCGGGATGCGCCCGAACAGCGAGTTGCACAGGAACGAGTAGAAGTGGACCCCGGTCAACTTGGCCTGCTCGAAGTTCGCGCTGGGGGCCCGGCCGGTCTTGTAGTCAACCACGATCAGTTCACCGTTCGCACCGAGGTCGAGCCGGTCGATGATGCCGCGCAGCGTCAGATCGCCGACGGCAGCCTCGAGGCGCAGCTCGAGCCCGATGTCGTGGACCGCGGTCGGATCCTCCATCTGCAGGTACTTGTGCATCAGCTCCAGCGAGTCGGCGAACAGGACGTCGGCCTGGGCCGCGCTCAGGTGCAGCTCGGTGAAGTCGGGGTCGGTGCGGTACTCGGCGATCGCTTCGTCCAGGGCGACGATCGCCTCGGCGGGGGTGCGCTCGGCCGCCGGCCGGGTGAACAGCAGCTCGAGGGCGCGGTGCACCAACGACCCGCGCGTCATGTGGATCGCAGGCGGCTCGGCAATTTTTTCGATGCTCGCGAACCGGAACTGCATCGGGCAGGAGAGGAACGACTCGACCCGGCTGGGCGACAGGCTCGTGGGGACCGGGAACATGGCTCCATCGTACGCGATGGGTGTTGCAGTGGTCCGCGATGCGGGTTGTGGCACGCTGGGTGCCGTGGCTGACCTGGTACCTCCCGGCGCTGACCTGGTACCTCCCGGCGCTGACCTGGTACCTCCCGGCGCTGACCTGGTACCTCCCGGCGCTGACCTGGTACCTCCCGGCGCTGACCGACCGCTCGATGCGCAGCCCTGGCCTGCCATCGGCGGACGTCGCAGCGGTGCGTCCGACCGACCCGCCGTGCTGCCGTTGGTCCCGGACTCGGTGCCCACCGATGTCACCGAGCCGCCCGACTGGCGATTGCTCGGGTCGACCAGCGACGTCGCTCCGCCCGGCTACCGGCCAGCGCGCGGCCCGGCCGCGTTCGTCACCGTGCGGCGCGACCACTGGGGCATCTGGGCGTGCAGCGTCGCCGTGCTCGGCCTGATCCAGGTCACGTTCGTCCATGTCCCGTTGCTGTCGGTGCTGGCGATCGCCTTCGGTGCGGCCGGCGTGCGCGCGGACCGCCTCGACCCGCCGGTGTCGGCACCGCGGCTGGAGCCGTCGGCGGTGGGTGCCGTCGTCGGCGTGGTGGGTTGCTTGATCGCCGTCGTCTGGATCGTCGTGACCGGGTCCCTCGGCAGCGTCATCTTGTGAACGGGTTGCCCGCTCTCGACTGACCCGGGCGGTCGTGGAACGCGAGTGCTGCCTCTCCGATCAGCGCGGCGATCTCATCCGGTGCCTGCATCGGGCCGAAATGGGCGAGGTGGTCGAGCTGGATGTATCGAGCTCCGGGGATGCGGCTCGCCAGCGCTGCTGTGCCTGCGGACGGCTGACCGGCCTCGGGTCGACCGGAGAGCACCCAGACCGGGACGTCGACCTCGCCGAGGCGATCCCAGGTGTGGTGCAAGCCGCCGGCCTCGTAGGTCCTGGCCTCGTGTTCGGGCGTGCACCGGAGGTGGACCTGACCGTCGTCACCCTCGCGGAACCCGAAGCGCACGTACGCTTCGAGCGTGTCGGGGGTGAAGATGTTCATCGGCGGCTTGGCGGCGTAGTTGGCGATGGCCGCCTCGAACGACGCGAAACTCGATCGCCGCTTGCGTGCACCGATGGCGAGGAAGTTGGCGTTGCCCGACCCGGCGCTCGGGTCGACCGGTGGCATCACGATCGGCTCGTAGAGGACCAGCCCGCTGAACAGCTCCGGCGCATCGAGTGCGGCCATGAGCAGCGCGGCCCCGCCCATGCTGTGCCCGACACCGACGACGGGGCCGTCGACCGACAACGAGTGCGCGACGAGCGCGGCATCTCGCCCGTAGACGATCCAGTCGAGCGCGTCCGGTGACGGCCAGTCCGTGCCGATCGGCGTCTCGCCGTGGCCGCGGGCGTCGTAGCCGACGTTGTGCAACCCGGGCAGGTGCCCGGTGACGGGTGTCCAGCAGTGCGAGTGGAAGCCTGTGGCGTGGGCGTAGAGCGTGGTCGGGCCGTCGCCACCGAGGTAGTGGACGGCGAGGTGCGCGGTGGTCATCAGTAGATCCTGGCCGTGCGTCGCCGCCAGATGCCTGCCAGCCGGTCGATCGCCGCGCCGATCACGAGGTCCGCCGACGAGCTCTCGTCGGTTCGATCACGTGTCATCGCGGTAACCCGAGCAGGCGCTCACCGATGATGTTGCGCTGGACCTGGCTGGTGCCGCCGGCGATCCTGCCGCCGGGTGCGGCGAGCATTCCCGTGGCGTCCGGTCCGGTGAGCATCGCGTCGGGCCCGGCGAGATCGCCGCGCAGCATCGAGGCGTCGAACATCATCTCGGTGATGCCCAGCTTCATCAGCGACGCGGCCGTCGAGGCAACGGGACCCTGTCGTCGGCCCATCGCCGTGAACGCCTTGCCACGGCTCAGTAGGCCGGCCAGCGCCTGGCGCTGGAGCGCATCGAGCGGGCGCCCTGCCGCGAGGTCGGCCATGGCCGCCAGCCGTCGCTCGAGGCCGATCACGCTCGCGCCGATGTGACCACGTTCGTTGGTGAGCACCGCCATGCCGACGCCCCAACCGCCGTGTTCGGGCCCGAGGAGGTTGTCTGCTGGCAGCTCGACATCGGTGAAGAACACCTCGTCGAACTCGGCCTC
>JANXUX010000048.1:0-30000 GCA_025351965.1 Actinomycetes bacterium
TCTGTCGGTCATGGCCGGCGAGGTCGTCGCCCTCGTCGGTGACAACGGAGCCGGTAAGACGACGCTGGTCAAGGCCATCACCGGCATCTACTCGGCAGATTCCGGCGAGGTGTTCTTCAACGGGAACCCGGTGCACATCAAGGGCCCCAAGGATGCCTCCGACCTCGGCATCGAGGTCGTCTACCAAGACCTCGCGCTGTGCGACAACCTCGATGTCGTCGAGAACATGTTCCTCGGCCGCGAGCGCCTCAGTCACGGCCTGCTCGACGAAGTGAGCATGGAGCGCCTGGCGCGAGAGACACTCGCCAGCCTCAACGTCCGCACCGTCAAGACCGTGCGCCAGAAGGTCTCCGGCCTGTCCGGCGGTCAGCGCCAGACCGTGGCGATCGCCAAGGCCGTGCTCTGGAACTCCAAACTCGTCATCCTCGACGAACCAACCGCAGCGCTCGGCGTCGCCCAGACCAGTCAGGTGCTGCGCCTCGTACGCGAACTCGCCGACCAGGGTCTCGGTGTCGTCCTGATCTCGCACAACATGAACGACGTGCTCCAGGTCGCGGACCGCGTCGCCTGCCTCTATCTCGGCCGGATGGCCGCAATCGTCGATGCCAAGACCTCGTCGCGAGAGCAGATCGTCGAGCTCATCACGTCGGGCCGATCCGCAGGTATTGGTCTCGCCCATGCCGAACACGTCCAGATCTGAGTCCCATGAGCACCCCGACACCTTCCTCTTCTCCGTCATCTCCGGCGGTCGAACCAACGATGGCCGGCTCCGACTTCTCCGTCGACACCGAGACCCTCAGCGGCAACGACGTCGTCCGTAACTACATCCAGCGCTTCCAACGTGGCGGCGACCTCGGGCTGTTCCCAGCCCTGCTCGCGCTGACGTTGCTGACGATCCTCTTCGGCGTGCTGCGCCCGGAGAGCTTCCTGTCGAAGTTCAACTTCGGCAACTACTTCACCCAGGCCGCACCGATCTGCGTGCTCGCGATGGGCGTCACGTTCGTCCTCCTGCTCGGCGAGATCGATCTCGGCGCCGGCTACTCGGCCGGTGTGTGCGCCGCAATCCTCGCCTCACGCCTCAAGGCAGACGTTCCACTCCCGGTCGCGCTCCTCCTGGCGTTCGGCGCGGCGTTGGTGATGGGAGGCGTGGTCGGGTTCATGGTGGCCAAGATCGGGGTGCCGTCGTTCATCGTGACGCTCTCCACGTTCTTGTCCTGGCAGGGCATCCTGCTGCTGATCACACGCGACGGCGGCACGATCAAGATCGAGAACAAAGCCATCGTCGCGATCGAGAACAAGAACCTGTCCGTCGGGTTGGGATGGGCGATGTTCGTCGTCTTCGCGGCCGGCTACATCGGCTTCTCGGTCCTGCGTGTGCTGTCCAGGCGCCGCCAGAACGTGGCCTACTCCCCGCTCAGCATCGTCGCCCTGAAGTCCGTCGTCCTGCTGGTGGTCGGCGGCATCGCCGTCTGGCAGCTGAACGCACCGCGCGGCAACAACCTCCGTGGCGTGCCGATCGTCGTCCCGATCGTCATTGCGCTCGTCATCATCCTCTCGTTCATCCTCGGCCGCACCGCCTGGGGTCGCCACCTGTACGCCGTCGGCGGCAACACCGAAGCCGCTCGCCGAGCCGGCATCAACATCGCCCGGATGAAGATGTCAGCGTTCATCGTCTGCACCCTGCTGTCGTGCATCGCCGGCATCGTGCTCGCCTCACGGCTCAACTCGGTCGATCCGCAGACCGGCGGCAACGACACGCTCCTGATCGCGGTCGGCGCCGCCGTCATCGGCGGCACCAGCCTCTTCGGTGGCCGCGGCCGCATCGTCAATGCCGTGCTCGGCGGACTCGTCTTCGCGCTGATCAACAACGGTCTGCCACTGCTCAAGAAGATCGGCGGCATCGACTTCTCCGCCGCCGGCCCGAAGTTCATCGTCAACGGCCTGATCCTGCTCCTGTTCGCCTCGATCGACGCCACCTCCCGCCGCCGGGCCAGCGCCAGCTGACACCCGGCAGCTGACTCGCCGGCAGCCTGCCGCCCGACGTCAGGCGCGGGCTGCGCGGATGGCGTTCCACACCCGGTTAGGGGTGCAGGGCATGTCGATGTGCTTGATGCCGAGGTGGGCAACGGCGTCGATGACGGCGCTCTGCACGGCGGGTGTCGACCCGATCGTGCCGCTCTCGCCGATGCCCTTCGCGCCCAGGTCGTTGAGCGGCGTCGGCGTCTCGGCGTGCACGGTCTGGAAGCTCGGCAGTTCGGCCGCCGAGACGATGCCGTAGTCGGCGAAGTTCGAGGTCAGCGGGTTCCCGTCTTCGTCGTAGACGATCTCCTCGAACAGCGCCTGGGCGATGCCCTGGGCGAGCCCACCGTGCACCTGACCCTCGGCCAGCAGCGGGTTGATGATCCGTCCCGCGTCGTCCACGGCGACGAGCTGGCGGAGCCGAGCCTGGCCGGTCTCGATGTCGAGCTCGATCACGGCGAGGTGCGCGCCCGACGGGAACGTACCACCGACCTGGGTGAAGTCGCCCTCACCGAACAGCGGCACATCGTCGTGCACGGCTGCGGTCGCGACCTCGAGCCACGAGCGGCTGATGGCGGGCGCACCGGCGACGTGGAAGCGGCCGTCCTCCAGCACGACGTCGGCGACATCGGCCTCGAGCAGTTGCGCGGCGACCTCTCGCGCCTGGTCGGCGACCGCGATCGCAGCACGGTCGACGTTGGTGCCGCCGATCTGCACCGAGCGCGAGCCGCCGGTCACCTGGCTGCTGCGGACGAGGTCGGTGTCGCCATGGATGACGGTGATGCGCTCGAACGGCACCCCGAGGCGGTCGGCGACCAGCATCGCCCACGTCGTGCGGTGACCCTGGCCGTACGGCGTCGTGCCGGTGATGACCGTGACATCGACCTCGTCGCTGCCGTCGGCGGCGGGTGAGACCCGGACCTCACCGACCTCGCTGCCACCCTGGCCGCCGGTGATCTCGACGTACACGGACACGCCGATACCGAGCTGCATCGTGTCGCCGGCTTCACGGCGCTGCTGCTGCTCGGCGCGCAGACCGGCGTAGTCGACCGCAGCGAGCAGCTTGTCGAGCCCGCCCTCGTAGTCGCCGCTGTCGTAGGTGGTGCCGGTCGCCGTCTTGAACGGGAAGCGGTCGGCGGCGATCAGGTTCTTGCGGCGGACCTCGACCGGATCCATCCCGATCTCCAGCGCGAACAGGTCCATCGCCCGCTCGATCGCGGCCGCAGCCTCGGGCCGACCGGCGCCGCGGTACGCGATCGTCGGCACCGTGTTCGTCAGTACCGAGCGACAGTCGGCGGCGGCATTGGCGATGTCGTAGGTACCGGTGAGCATCGTGCGGGTCAGGAACGGCAGGAACGAGCCCATGCGCGGGTAGGCGCCGGCGTCTTGTTGCACGGTCAGCCGGTAGGCCGTGACGCGTCCGTCGCGGTTGCCGCCGATCTCGATGTGCTGGAGCTGGGCGCGACCGTGGCCGAGGCCGTTCATGCCCTCGCTGCGGGTCTCGGTGTAGCGCACCGGGCGACCGACGGCTCGGGCGAAGAACGGCAACAACTGGTCCTCGGGATAGGTGAACGCCTTCGCGCCGAAGCCACCGCCGACGTCGGGGGTGATGACGTGCACCTGGCTCGGCTCGAGCCCGTACCACTCACAGAGCTTGGCCTGCACGGGGTGCGCGCCCTGGCAGGCCTGCCAGTGGGTCAGCCGGCCGTCGGGTTCCCAGCGGCTGGCGGCGACGCGGCTCTCCATCGGCGCGGGCGCGATGCGCTGGTTGTTGATGTGCGCGCGCACGACGACCTCGCATGCGCTGAAGTCGATGGCCGGCCCGGGCATCTCGACGCAGACGTTCGTGCCGACGTCGGGGAACAGCAGCGCCTCGTCGGCGAAGCCCTGCTCCATCGTGACCGCGCTGGGCAGCACGTCGTAGTCGATGATCACCATCTGTGCAGCGTCGGTCGCCTGGGCACGGGTCTCGGCCACCACCGCAACCACGGGCTCGCCGACGAAACGGACGACGTCGGACGCGAGCGCGGTGCGCGGGAACTGCGCCGGCAGGAAGGGGATGTCGAGCGGGAACGGGCCGAGATCGAGGTCGGCGGCAGTGAACACGCCGAGCACGCCCGGCATGTCGATCGCTTCGGACGAGTCGATGCCGACGATGCGCGCGTGGGCCATCTGCGCCCGCGCGTAGACGACGTGGACCGCGCCCTCGATCGGAATGTTGTCGACGAAGGTGCCGTCCCCGGTCAGCAGCGCCGGATCCTCGGTCCTGACGACTCGTTCGCCGATCATCCCCATGGGTGTCTCCTTCTCCAGCTCCGGACGCCAACACTCAACACGGCCGACCACCCGCCATTCGACATAGATTCGGGAGATGACCCTGATCGATGCGGCACCGACTGAACCGGCACCACCGAAGGCTGAGCGTTGGACTGCGCAGTGGAAAGAACTCTACGCCGAAGTCGTCACCACGGGCCTGTGCACCGGGTGCGCCGGATGCGTCGTCACGTGTCCCCATGACGTGATCGGCTACGAGCACGAAGAGGGCAAATATCTGCCGTTCCACCTCGAGGACGAGCTCGGTCTCGACAACTGCATCCACGGCGAGAAGGGCTGCACCACCTGTACCCGAGCCTGTCCCCGGTTCCGGGCCTGGGAGCCCGCAGCGGACAACCACCTGTTCGGCCGTACTCGCGAGCCCGACGAGATGGCCGGTATCTGGCGGGCCCTGTACCTGACCCGGGCCAGCGACGACATGGTCCACAAGATCGGCCAGGACGGCGGCTTCGTCTCGGCGATGCTGATCTGGCTGATGGAGCACGACTACATCGAGGCTGCGATGGTCAGCGGCGTCGAGGACCACGACGCATGGAAGGCCAAGCCCTCCCTCGTCCACAACAAGGAAGAGGTCCTCGCCACCGCCGGCAGCCGGTACACGTACTGCGCCAACCCGCTCGCTCTGCGCGACGCGAAGGAGGAGGGTCTGACCAAGCTCGCCCTCGTCGGCATGGGCTGCCAGACGTCGTCGCCACCCACGATGTGGGACCGCAAGGCCGGCAAGGTGTCCAAGCCGTTCCAGTTCAACATCGGCCTGCTGTGCAGCAAGACATTCGACGACGCGATTTTCCCCGAACTGTTCGAGGCCAAGTACGGCCTGGCCAAGCAGGACATGGTCAAGATGAACATCAAAGGCGTGTTCCAGATCTGGATGAAGGATGGCTCCTACCACGAGATCGACCTCAAGGAATGCCACAAGTGGACCCGCCAGGGCTGCAAGAACTGCCCCGATTTCGCGGCCGAGCACAGCGACATCGCGACCGGCGGCATCGGCGAGGACAACGACTGGACGCTCACCATCGTGCGCACCGAACTGGGTGAGGAGGTCATCAACCGGATGATCGCCGACGGCAGCATCATCGCCCGGCCGGCCCAGGAGGACAAGGAGGCGATGCGCCTGCTGCGCCTGCTCTCCATCGTCAGCCGCCGCCGCTGGCCCGAGTTCGCCGACAGGGCCCCGTCGATCGGCGTCCCACCCCCGAAGAAAAAGGCCCCCGCAGCCGACGCCGCGCCGGCCGCCGCTCCCGCCGACGCTGCGGTTGCTCCCGCCGCCGGTACAGCGGAATAGCCGCGCATCTCGTCGGCGTCAGGGCGCGGCCAGCTCGACGGCGCGGGTGAAGACGGCGTCGAGCATCGGCTCGGTCAGCCGACCGGTGAAGGTGTTCTGCTGGCTCGGGTGGAATGAGCACACGAGCGTCAGCCCGTTCGGCGCGACGACTTCGGCGAGATGGGCGAACTTCGGTCGCGGCCTGACACCGAACTCGCTGCACGCCGCCTCGTACGCGAATGCTCCGAGACAGACCACCACCGACGCCCGCTGCAGCAGCGCGAACTCACGTTGCAGGAACGGCCGGCAGTTGTCGCGCTCGCTCGTGTCGGGCTTGTTGGCGGGCGGTGCGCACTTCACTGCTGCCGTGACCCAGGCGTTCGTCAACACCAACCCGTCATCGGCCCACACCGACTCGGCGCGGTTGGCGAGCCCGGCGCGGTACATCGCCCGGAACAGCCAGTCGCCGCTGCGGTCGCCCGTGAACACCCGACCGGTCCGGTTCGCTCCGTGGGCCGCCGGCGCGAGACCGAGCACGATGATCGCTGCGTCGGGATCACCGAACCCCGAGATCGGCCGGCCCCAATAGTCGTCCTCACGGTAGGACAATCGCTTCTCGACCGCCACCAGCTCGCGCCACGCGACCAGGCGCGGGCAACGACGACAGTCGATGACCTGGGCGCGCAACGCGTCGAGATCCTCAGCCGGCTGTCGGCGTGCTGGACGTTGTCCTGAGCGACCCATCGGCAGGCACGTTACGGCCTCAACCGGCCGGTCCGCCGTAAGCTTGGATGGACATGGTCAAGAAGGCTTCCCCCGGTCCACAGTCCACCCTGATCCTCCTCGTTCGCCACGGCCAGACGCCGACGACGGGCAAGTTGCTGCCGGGCCGCGCCCCCGGACTGCACCTCGCCGACACCGGCCAGGCCCAGGCCCAGGGAGCGGCCGAGCGCATCGCTGCGCTCGCCAAGGTCGACGCGATCTACGCATCACCGCTCGAGCGCGCTCGCGAGACCGCGGCCCCGATCGGCAAGATCCTCGGCCAGAAGGTGCGTATCGACAAGGGTCTGCTCGAGTGCGACTTCGGCGACTGGACCGGCGCCGAGCTGAAGAACCTGATGAAGCTGCCCGAGTGGACCACCGTCCAGCGCTCGCCCTCCACGTTCCGGTTCCCGAACGGCGAGAGCTTCACCGAGATGCAGACCCGGATCGTGACCGCGCTCGACCGGATCCGCGCCGCGCACCCTGGTGGCGTCGTCGTCTGCGTGTCGCACGCCGATCCGATCAAGGCCGCTGTCGCGCATGCCATGGGAACCCACATCGACCTGTTCCAGCGCATCGTCATCTCGACCTGCTCGATCAGCGCGATCGCCTACAGCGTCGGCGGACCCGTCGTGCTCACCGTCAACTCGACGGGCGGCTCGCTCAGCGAACTGCGCCCGTCATGACCGACCCGGGCACGAGGGCGTACTGATGGGCGTGTTCTATCAACTCGACGACGTCGACGCGTTCACGACGGCAGCTCTCGGCCGCCCCGGCGCACGCGTGTTCTACCTGCAGGTTCGCCAGGGCGAGACCCGCGTGACCGTGAAGTGCGAGAAGCAGCAGGCATCGGCGATCGCCGAGTACCTGCGCAAGGTGATGAACGACCTGCCGTCGCCGAACACCAAGCCGCTGCCGACGACGTTCGAGCTGCACGAGCCCATCGAGCCGGCATTCGTGCTCGGGGCGATCGGCCTCGGCTACGACCGTGACACCGACCGCCTACTCGTGCAATTGGAGGAGGTCGTCGTCGTCGACGAGAACGGGGATCCGGACCCCGACGCACTCGAGGACCGTGGCCACGTCCGGCTCCTCCTGCAGCGTGGCCAAGCGCTCGCGTTCTGCGAGCACACCGAGCAGGTCGTTGCGTCCGGCCGGCCGGCGTGCATGTTCTGCGGTCATCCGCTCGATCCCGATGGTCACCCGTGCCCGAAAATGAACTAGCACCGGATCAACGAGCTCCGGCGGCACTGAGCCCGGCTGACTCAGATCCGTCCGCACCGGGCCGATCCGACGAGACGCTCGCCGCCCAGCTGGAGCTGCTGGAGAGCGGAGCGATCGACATCGAGGGCCGGATGCCGTGGAGCAGCAACGCCACGTTCCTCGTCAACCTCGCCGAAGACCCCGACGATCCACTGAGTCGGCGCGGTCAGGCGATCTACAAGCCGCTGCGCGGCGAGCGCCCGCTGTGGGACTTCGAGGCCGGGCTGTACAAGCGTGAGGTCGCTGCCTATCTGCTCAGCGAGGCGTTGGGGTTCCGGGTCGTGCCGCCGACCATCGTGCGCGACGGCCCGCTCGGCGACGGCTCGCTGCAGTGGTTCGTCGACGCTGATCACCAGGAGCACTATTTCACGATCTACGAGAAACGCGAGGACCTCCACGTTCGACTGCAGCTGATGGCGGTGCTCGACATCGTGGCCAACAACACCGACCGCAAGAGCGGGCACTGCCTGCTCAGCCGTGACGGGGGCATCTGGGGCATTGATCACGGGCTGTGCTTCGCCAGCGACTTCAAGCTGCGCACCGTGATCTGGGAGTTTGGTGGCCAGCCGATCCCCGACACATCGATCGAGCCGCTGCGCCGGTTGATGGACGGCGTGCCGCTCGAGATCGCCGCACTGCTGGCCGACGAGGAGGTGTTCGCGATCCAAGAGCGTGCCGAATGGCTGCTCCAGAACGGCGAGTTCCCGGTCGACGAGACTGGCCGCCGTTACCCCTGGCCGCTGGTCTGACCCAAGGCGGGACCCGTCCGCTCAGATGGTGAGCGTGCCGAAGACGTCGACGATCACGTGGGTCTTGGTGTTGGTGTAGATGCACACAGTGCCGGCCGACGAGAGCTTGGTGACAACCATGTTGGGCACGGTCTGCCCGGTGGCGTAGTTCACGTTCGACACCGGTGGTCGTGCCGTGCCGCACGCGTACACCGTGACGTAGCCGGCGATCTCCGGCGAATCGACGGTGACGTTGAGGATGACGGCGTTCGGGGTGGCCCCCATGCCGCCGCGCCCGGCAATCATCACCGTGGTCTCCTGGCCGGCAGCACTCTTGCCGAGTGCGTTGAACTGGCCGTCGGTGGTGGCCTGGCCGGAGCGGGTCTCCATCAGGCGGGCCGGTTGGGCCATGGCTGCGTAATCGTCGGGGTTGAACTCGCCGAACACATCGATGATCACGTTGGTCGGGTTCGACGAGAACACGCACACCGTCCCGGAGGCGCTCAGTGCGGTGACGACTGCGTTCGGCGTCGCCGCACCCTTGACGTAGTTGACGTTGGAAGTCGACGGCCGGGCGCTGTCACACGGCCACACGGTGAGGAACCCGGGCGCCGCGGCGCCGACCGCGGTCACGTTCAGCACGGCGGATTTGGCAACGGGGCTCATCCCACCGCGGCCGGCAACGGCCACCTCGACGACACCGCTGACGTCGAGCGCCCCGCCGCCGCTGGCGACACCGTCGATGGTGGGCTGCCCAGGACGTGTGTCGAGCAGACGGGCCGGCGTGGCGAGGGTGGTGATGCTGTCGTCGGGCAGCACGTTGAACACGTCGACGATCACGTCGGCGGCCTGCTGGGTGTAGATGCAGACGCTGCCGGCGGCGCTCAGCTTGGTGACGACCGAGTTCGACACGGTCTGACCGGCGCGCACGTTGAGGCTGGAGGTCTGCGGCCGGGTCCCGCACGGATACACCGTGACGAAGCCGTCACCGGCGCCGATGACCGTCACGTTGAGCGTGACCGCCTTGGTGGCGCCGGGCACCGGACCGCGTCCGGCGATCGGCAGCTCCAGCACGCTGTCGGCGGCCTGCTTGCCACCGCCCTGGTATTGGCCGTCGGACGTCTTGTAGCCGGCCCTGGTGTCGAGATAGCGGGCGGGCAACGGACCCGACGAGTTGATCGGAGCCGGGTACGGCGCGACGACGGCCGGCGCGGTGAGGTTCTTTTCCAGCGGCCCCGGCGCGTTGATCGGTTGGCCGGCGGACACGGCCGCGATTGCGTCCCAGGTGGCTGCGTCCTCGTAGCCGAGTGCCCAGACGGCGATCCCGGCCAGGCCCTTGTCGGCGGCCAGCTTGGCTCGCTCGCCGATGCTGCGCGCGTCGCCGAACCACACCGTGCGATAGATGTTGCAGCGGACCGTGATGGCGTTGGTGTCCGGGCCGGCGTATGACTCGACATAGCTGTACGTGTACTCGCGCACGTTCGTGTTCCAGACCGGGGTCTGGCCGGCCTTGGATGCGTTTGTGAAGGCAGCGGACATCAACGGGTTGCGTCGCGAGGTGGCCTTGGCCGCTGTCGCGCTGACCGGACAGCTGCCGTCGATCTTGGTGACCCAGTCACGGCCGTAGGCCGGGATGCCGAGCAGGAGCTTGCCCGGGGCGACGACCTTCTTGATGTACTCCATCGTCTTGTCGACCCAGTTGTACGGCGCGAGCGACCCGGGGTTGCTGACGCTGAAGTCGTACATCATCACCTTGACCCGGTCGACGACGGTGTTCATCACCGGGTAGTTGTAGACCCAGTACCCAGCAGTGTTGTCGTGCTCCGGGCCGTAGATCGGCGGGACGCTGACCTCGAGCCGCTTGGCTGGACTGGTCGCGTGCAATGCGGCGCCGAGCTCGGTCAGGAATGCGCCCCAGTTGTCGAAGGTGTTCAGTCCGCCGTTGTCCGCCGTCCACGACGCGCGCCCGTCGCTGAACGCAAATCCCTCGTAGTCGAGATCGACACCGTCGAAGCCGTTCGCTGCGACGAACTGCACGATCGTCTGCACGTGCTGGGTCCGCACGCCGGGGTCGGCGAGGATCGATGCCATCCCGAGCGGACCCATTGCGTCGACGATCGTGGCGATGATCGGGGTGCCCTTGTTCGTTCGAGCCGTGCGCGCTGCGTCCAGGATCGCGGCACGCTGGGACGCACTCCCGTTCGGAGCGATCGTCAGTGCATCGGTGACGCCGTAGAAGAACGGGGTCGATTCGCTCATCAGCGCGCTGCGTGCGGCGAGCGACGTCGCCGCGTTCGACGAGAAGTACGGCGCCCATGCGGTGACCTCGAGCGGGCCGACGGCATCGACCGGCGCGATCACGTCGGGGCCGGGCAGGACGGCTGCAGCCGAGGCGGCCAGTGCGGCGGCGCACACGAGGGCGCAACGTCGGACCGGCTTCGGGGCACGCCGGAGCGCTTCACGAATGGGCATTCGTCAACCCTAGACCGCTCGTCGCGCCTCCGGCTCGCGGCCTTCTCGGGAGACGGACTCTTGATGGAGGCCTCGGTGCACCGTGCTACAGCACCCAGGCCCCCATCGAGCCGATCAACGACCCTGCAGAGCCTCGATCAGTTTGGGGAGCACCTTGTGCACGTCACCGACGATGCCGAGGTCGGCGATCCCGAAGATCGGGGCTTCCTTGTCCTTGTTGATCGCGATGATGTTCTTCGCGCCCTTCATGCCGACCATGTGCTGGGTCGCACCGGAGATGCCGGCGGCGATGTACACGGTGGGCTTGACGACCTTGCCGGTCTGGCCGACCTGGTAGCTGTAGGGAACCCAGCCGGCATCGACGATGGCACGGGAGGCGCCGGGCGCACCCTTGAGCAACTTGGCGAGCGTCTCGACCATCTCGTACTTGGCGGCCTCGCCGAGGCCACGACCGCCGGAGACGACGATGGCTGCCTCGTCGAGCTTGGGCCCGGTCGACTCCTCGACGTGCACAGCCGTGACAGCTGCTGCACCCGTGGCGCCAAGCTCTGGCACCGGTGCGGCGACGACCTCGGCAGCGGCGCCACCAGCGGACTCGGCTGCGAAGCTCTTCGGCCGGAACGTCGCGAGGAACGGTCCGCTGCCCGTGAAGGTGGTCGTGACCAGCGTGTTGCCACCGAAGATCGGCGTGGTGACGCTCACGGTGGCGCCCTCGATCGAGATTCCGGTGTTGTTGGTGAGTGCCGTCCTGTCGAGCTTGACCGACAGGCGGGCAATGATGTCGCGACCCTCGGTGGTCTGCGGGAAGACGATGAGGTCGGGCACATCGCCGCCGTCGATGACGGCCTTCATCGCCGCGCTGACGGCCACGCCCGGCAGCTTGCCGCCCAGATCGCCGGTTGCGTAGACCTTGGTGGCTCCGTGCTCGCCGAGCGACGCTGCGATCGCCGTGGCATCGCCACCGACGAACGCCGTGACGTGGCCCCCATCGGCGACAAGGCTGCGTGCCTTGGTGAGGAGTTCGAGCGTGCCCGAGGTGGGGACGCCGGCTGCTTCTTGTGCAAAGACCCAGATGTTCATGATGCGGCTCCTCAGATCACTTTCAGGTTCTCGAGGTACGAAACGATCTGGGCGAAGCCCTCGCCGTCGTCCTCGACGATGGTTCCGGCGGTGCGGGCTTCCGCCTGGCCGACGTTGGTGATGCTCTGGCTGGCGCCGGCCCAGCCGACGGGCGTGACGCCCAGGTCAGCGGCAGTGACGGTCTCGACCGGCTTGGACTTGGCGGCCATGATGCCCTTGAAGCTCGGGTAGCGGGGCTCCACGACGCCGGCCGTGACGCTGACCACGGCGGGAAGCGGGCAGGTGACATCGTCGTAGCCCTCTTCCGTCTGGCGCTGGGCGTCGAGTTTGCCGTCGGTGATCGTGAGTGCTTTGGCGAACGTGACCGAGGGGAGGCCGAGGACTTCGGCGATCTGCTCGGGAACGGTGCCGGTGTAGCCGTCGCTGGATTCGGTTGCGGCGATGATCAGGTCGGCGCCACCGAGGCGCTGGATGGCTGCGGCGAGCACCTTGGCGGTGGTCAGTGCATCCGAACCCTGCAGGGCCGGGTCGCTGACGAGGATGCCCTTGGCAGCACCCATCGCAAGTGCGGTACGCAGACCGGAGACCTCGCCGTTCGGCGCCATCGACACCAGGCTGACCTCACCGCCGCCGGCCTTGTCGACCAATTGCAACGCCATCTCGACGCCGTAGCTGTCCGACTCGTCCAAGATGAGCTTGCCGTCACGCTTGAGCGTGTTGGTGGATGGATCCAGCGCACCCGGCGCGGCCGGGTCCGGGATCTGCTTGACGCACACGATTACGTTCATCGGACCATTGTTACCGACGGGTCAACAGTGTTCCCAACCAGGCCCGACACTGCCCGGCCAGTGTGACCGATGGCTGCTCAGGATGCTGTCGACCGGGTGCTGCGTCTCCGACCGAAGGGGACGGGTCGGACGACCGCGATCGGTCCCAACTGGTACCGTCGTGAGCTTGCGGATCCTGCTCGTCGTCAACGCCTTCGCATCGTCCGTGACCGCGCGGAACACCGTGATCGTGCACCAGGTGCTGTCGCGGGGCAACGACGTCGAGATCGTCGAGACGAACCGGCGCGGACACGCGACCAGGTTCTCCCAGGACGCCGCCCGCAAAGGCGTCGATGTCGTCATCGGCTACGGCGGTGACGGCACGCTCAACGAGGTCGCCACGGGCGTCGCCGGCACCGACACCGCCCTCGGTGTGCTTCCCGGGGGCAGCACCAACGTGTTCGCGCGCACGCTCGGCATGCCGAACGACCCGGTGCTCGCGGTACAGCAACTCGCTGACGGCATCAACACCCGGCACATCGAGCCGATCGGGCTCGGCCAGGTCAACGGCCGATATTTCTGCTTCCATACCGGGGTCGGGTACGACGCCGCTGTGGTGAGAGAAGTCGAACACCACGGTTCGCTGAAGCGTTGGGCCGGCCACCCGCTGTTCATCTATGCCGGACTGCGCACCTGGGCGACGGGTTATGACCGCAACCGGCCGCACTTCGAGGTCGACTTCGGCAACGGCGACCGCGTCGTCGACGGTTACTTCACCGTCGTGCTCAACACGAACCCGTACACGTACCTCGGCAACCGTCCGCTCGATCTCTCCCCAGCAGCGACCCTCGAGAACGGTCTGGTCGTCATCACGTTCACGACGATGAAAGTCGGGGCGATCCTCGGCTCGCTCGGCGGTGCCCTGCGCGGGGGCGGCGTGAAGCCGTCCGAGAGCCTCGATCTGCACACCGACGTCGAGGCACTGACGATCGCCAATCATCTGCCGTTCCCGTACCAGCTCGATGGCGACTACCTCGGCGAGACGAAGTCGCTCGACTTCCGCCACGTGCCGAACGCGGTCCGGCTCGTGCGCCCGAACATCGAGACAGTGCCCTCCAAGTCGTAGCGCCGGCCGCGTTGTCCAGCGCTCCCGGGTCAGACACACTGGCCGCGTGGTCACGCCCTCACAGCCAGACCCGTCCGAGTTCGCACCGGCGCTGCGCGACTTCACCCGGTTCACGATGATGTACAAGTTCGCGATCGACGAGATCACGACGAAGATCAACATCTTGCGTGAGGAGTTCATCCACCTCCACGACTACAACCCGATCGAGCACGTGAATGCTCGGTTGAAGTCGCCCGAGAGCATCGCCGCCAAAGCGCACCGGCGCGACGTCCCGATGACGTCCACGGCGATCCGCAACAACATCCGCGACATCGCCGGAGTCCGCGTCACCTGCAGCTTCGTGTCCGACGCGTACCGGATCTTCGACGTGTTCACTGCACAGTCGGACATCGAGATCATCGACGTCGACGACTACATCGCCGCCCCGAAACCAAACGGCTACCAGAGCCTCCACGCCACGGTGCAGGTACCGGTGTTCCTCGCTGCGGGTCCGGAGTTGGTGTACGTCGAGATGCAATTCCGGACCGTGGCCATGGACTTCTGGGCGAGCCTCGAGCACAAGATCTATTACAAGTACGACCGCGACGTTCCGGCCGCCCTGCTCGACGAACTCAAAGAAGCCGCCGACACCGCAGCCCGTCTCGACCAGAAAATGCAGAGCCTGCACGACGCGGTCTGGTCGAACCGCGGCTGAGGCCGCTGTCCAGGCGGCCGAGACGGTCGCACCGATGTGTGCGCTCCACACGATCGGTGCAACGATGCCGACGTGGAAAATGTTGTCGTCTGACGGTGCACCGTCCACGGGCCGTCAGGCGCTGATGCGTCGAATCGGTTGGGCGGTGGCGGTCGTGGCCGTGGCGGCACTGCTGATCGGCAGCCGTCACGACATCCCCACCGTCTGGCATCAGCTGCGCAGCTCGGACTGGCGCTGGGTCATGACGGGTGTGGTCGCGATGGTGCTCGGCTTCGTCAACCTCGGCTGGATGCACGCCGGCGCACGACGAGCGGTCGGCATCCCTACCCCCGCCGCGCCACTGGTGCCGGTCGCGATGAGCGCGAATGCGCTGAACCTGGTCGTCAAGTCCGGCGGGATGGCTGGACTCGGGGTGTTCACCGCCGATGGGCGCGACCGTGGCCTGCCACGCGGGTCGGTGATCGCTGCCTACGTGCTCGTGGTGACGGTTGCCGATGTTGCGTTCACGTTGATGCTGATGGTCGCGCTGGCCACGATCATCGTCGACGGCCGGTTCTCTGTCATCGACGGCATCGCGGTCGCGCTCTTCGCCGTCTACCTGGCGATCCGCGGCAGCCTGCTCGCTGTTGCGTGGCGATCGCGCGACGCCGTGCGCCGACTGATGAGTTGGCCGTCGCGCACGCTCGCACGAGTGCGCCACCGAGCGGCACCGGCACCGGACCACGAGGCAGCCGACGAGCTGTTCGACGCGCTGGGCCTGATCCGGGCCGACCCGCGACGAGTGGTCCGTACCACCGTCCACGCCTGCATCGTGGATTTGGTGGGCATCGTCGAGCTGTGGGCCGTCTGCCACGCCGTCGGGACCGGTACCGGGCTGTACGTTGCATTCGTCGCCTACCTCGTGTCGGTGCTGTTCACGATCGTGAGCGTGTTGCCCGGCGGTCTCGGGTTCGTCGAACTGTCGCTCAGCGCTGTCCTCGTGTCGTTCGGCTCGACGGCGACGACTGCCGCTGCAGCCGTCGTGCTCTACCGGTTGTTCGAGCTCTGGCTCCCACTCGCCTCGGGCGGGTTGGCGACCCTGTGGCTGCGCAGATCTCGATGAGCAATCCTCGGCACATGCGCCGTGGCTGCGCCATCGGCAGCCTTCTGGTCGGCGCCGGCGACCTCGCCCTGGCGGCGTCGGCGCGCACCCACTTGCGGGTCGAATCGGTGTTTGTCGAGTGGGCCTACGAGGTCGTGATCGGGGCGCGTTACTTGCTGCTGCTCGCAGGCGTGGTGCTCATCGTGACGGCACGCGGCCTGCTCCGCGGGAAGCGCAACGGCTGGCGTCTCGCCACCGTGGCCACGGTCGGATCCATCATCGGCCATCACGTGAAGGGCGCCGACGGAGTCGGGCTCGGGCTGAGCATCGCACTGCTGATCGCGCTGCTCCTCGGCCGACACGCCTTCGGGGTGCGTGCGGATCCGTTGTCGGCGCGTGACGGCTGGCGCATCCTCGCAGTCGGCGAGCTGATCGTGTTCCTGTACGGCGTCATCGGCCTGTACGGCCTGGACGACGAGTTCCGCGACTCGACGACGTTGCTGCAGTCGGCTCGTGAGGCGGGGCGGCTGCTCGTCCTGCTGCCTGCCAAGTCGATCGATCCGATCACCCCACACGGCGACTGGTTCGTGGAGTCGGTGCGCGTCGCCGCACTGATCGTCGTGCTGGTCGCGCTGTCCCGGGTCGTGTCCTCCGTAGCGGTCGGCCAGGGCACGGAGCGAGAGCGGCGCACCGTCGAGTCGCTCCTCGGGCAGTGGGCCAACTCGTCGCTGGCGTTCTTCCACCTCCTCGACGACAAGCACTGGTTCATCGCCAGCGACGCTGCGGCCTTCATCGGCTACGTCGTGGTCGGCAACGTCGCGGTCGTGCTCGGCGAACCGGTCGGCGCCCCGGCCAGTCGTGACCTCGTGATCGGCGAGTTCCTCGAACTCTGTGCGCTCAACGGGTGGGTCGCCGCTCATCATCAAGTGACACCCGCCGGGGTGCCCGAACTCGCCCGGCATGGCATGAAGATGCTCAAGATCGGTGAGGAGGCGATCATCGCCGTGCAGACCTGGGACATCGAGAGCAAGGCGAACAAGTCGCTGCGATCTGCGCTGCGCCGCATCGAGCGCTCGGGCCTCCACGTCGTCGAGCTCGCCCGGCCCCTGAGCGAACGCGATTTCTCGGAGTTGGGCGAGGTGTCCGATGCATGGCTCGCCGACGCCGGGCACCGCGAGCGCACGTTCACCGTCGGCCGGTTCGGTCCGCAACTGATCGAAGCGACGCGTGTGCTCGCCCTGCGCGACGAGGGCAGTGGCCGGATCGTGGCCTTCGCCAACATCTTGCCCTCGTACGGATCTGACATCGGCAACTTCGACCTGATGCGCCGTCGGCCCGACGCCCCGAACGGGGCGATGGACGCACTGTTCGTCGCCCTGATCCACCACTTCCGCGACGCCGGGCTGACCGGGATGACCCTCGGCCTCGTGCCCTTCGTGAACGCCGACAACGACACGCTGCCCGGACGCGCCGTGCGACTGTTGTACGAACGCGGCGAAGCGGCGTTCAATTCCCAGGGACTCTTCCACTTCAAGGACAAATGGGGCCCGCGGTGGGAGCCGCGCTACCTCGCCTATCAGCGCGATGTCGATCTCCCGTTGATCGCCGCCGCCGTGGCCCGCGCCGGCGAGATCCCAGATCCGCGGTCCTTGCGGACCCGGGTGCTCGGTGTGCTGCACCGATTCCCGTTCAGCGCGGCGCTGATCGGCGTCGTGGTCTGGTTGATGGGCATCACCGCCATCGACACCGACAGCTACCGACCGCTCCTGCGCAACCTCGGCCTGCGCTGGGGCGACCTCCTCCATCTGCAGTTCTGGCGGCTGGCGACGTCACAGCTGATCCAGGACCGAGCTGGGCTGGTCTGGTCCATCGTTGCGCTCGCGTTGATCGCTGCGCCGATCGCCGAGTGGCGGATCGGGACGCGGCGCAGCATCATCACCTTCTTCATCGGCGACTGGATCAGCACGATCATCGTGCTCGTCGGAGCGCGTCTGCTCGAGGCGTCGGCGCACGCCGCAACGGTGCACATCAGCACTCGCGACTCCGGCAGCTCGTCGGGCGGATGGGCACTCGCCGTCGTGACCGCGTGCAGCCTCCGCGACCGACGCTGGCGCGCGACCGCACTCGTTGCGATGCTCGGATTTCTCCTCGCGACGCTCGTGACCGAGCGGCGAATCTTCGACGTCCAGCACTTCGTCAGTGCGCTCACCGCACTCGTCATGGGCGCCTGGTGGTTCCGACCCGAGCCGCCGAAGCGAACCACCAGCGAACAGCCCGCTGCGGATCCGGTGTCGGCGTGATCCGCGTCGTAGGTCGCGTCGTTGCCCGCCTCCGCTTCACGATCGCGATCGCGATGATCCTCGTCGCGACACAGCTGATCGCTGCCGACCAGGCGATGCATCGTCGCCTCGTGCGCGACCTCGGCACGACCTGGAACCTCCTCGTCGGCGGCCAGGTCTGGCGGCTGGCAACGGCGGTCATGGTCGAGGATCAGCCCGGTATCCGCTGGTCGATCATCGTCCCGTTCATCTGGGTCGGCGTCGCAGAGTGGTACTTCGGCTGGCGGCGGACGTGCACCGTGTTTTTCCTCACCGATTGGCTGAGCACGATCGTGATCCTCGTCGTGCTGCGCATCGCGGCCAACCACAGCAGCTGGTCCGCTGCGGAGATCGCGATGCTCGACTGCGGCACATCCGCAGCGATCTACGGCACGATCGCGGCGTTCTGCGCGTCGCGACGGGGTCCGAACGCATGGATCGGGCCGACGCTCGTCGTGCAGTCGTTGGTCACGATCTGGCTGACCAACCGGCGCTTGTTCGATGTGGAGCACCTCGGCGCTGCCGCAGTGGGCATCTGCTTCGGACTGTGGTTCGGGACGCATCCGGTCCGGCAACGAATGCGTGTACTCGCTGACTGAGCCCACCGACCAACACTCACCGATTGCATGGGTGCTCGACCGAGCGTGCTGTCCTCGACGTCGCTACGTTGGCCGGTGCATGGATCATCCGTCCAAGTCGTGCGCGGTGTGCGGGCGCCGCATCGAGTGGCGCAAGAAGTGGGCGCGCGACTGGGATTCGGTTCGCTACTGCTCGGCCGGGTGCCGCACCACGGGTGTCCGGTCGGTCGACCTGGAACTGGAGTCGGCGATCATCGATCTCCTCGCGGCTTGGCCTGCGCGCACAACGATCTGTGCGTCCGACGTCGCCCGGCTGCTGGGTGGTGAGGATTGGCAAGCGCTGATGGAACCCGCACGTCAGGCGGCGCGCCGTTTGGCGGCCGTTGGGCGAATCGAGGTCCTCCAGCGTGGCGCCGTGGTCGATCCATCCCGGGCCAAAGGCCCGATTCATCTCCGTCGGATCGACCACTGATGCCGACCACGTTGCCCACGCCGGAGCGCGGCGACGAAGTGAGCTGGGTTGTTGCATGTCTCGGTCACCTCGTCGAGGATGAGGTGACCGCATCGCCGTCGATCCGTGGTGGGCAGATCGCGGCCGATGCTGCACTGGTCGCGCTCGACGTTGCCGGCTACGCGTCCCGACGGAACGAGGTGCTGCCGAGATCGCGACGCGGAGCCACGATGCTGTCGCCATACATCCGTCACGGGCTCCTCACCCTGGGCGAGGTGTGGTCGGCGACGGCGGGAGCGGCGGACCGTGACCGTGCCAAGTTCACCGACGAACTGCTCTGGCAGGAGTATGCCCGTCATCTCTATGCCCGCCTCGGCCGAGGTCTGGCGGAACCGATCCGGTTCGACCCCACACCGCTCGGCGCCACCCCGGACGTGATCGATGATCCGTGGGCGACCGACATGGCGTGTGTGCGGCTCGCCATCGGAGAGCTGGAGCGCGACGGTTGGCTCGTGAACCAGACCCGGATGTGGTTGGCGTCGCACTGGTCGGTGCGTCACGGTGCGGATTGGCGCACGGGCGAAGAGCGGTTCTTCACCCACCTGCTCGATGGCTCACGGGCTGCGAACCGCACCGGATGGCAATGGACCATCGGCGCCGGGACCGGGAAGCGGTATGGCTTCACCCGCTGGCAGGTCACCAAACGTGCACCGGGGTTGTGCGAGACATGCCCGCATCACACTGCGTGTCCGATCGAGACGTGGCCTGATGATGTTCACCTCCAATCGGTGACCGGTGATGCAGGGCTTCGACGATTCGAGGATCCGTCCGTCGTCGGCGGCCCTCGGCGCACGATGGTGTCGGGTGCCGCCGATGCGGTGTGGATCACTGCCGAATCGCTCGGCGACCGTGACCCGGCCCTCACCGCTCACCCGGAGCTGCCGGTCATGTTCGTGTTCGACGAACCCCTGCTGGCTCGGCTGAGACTGTCGGGGAAGCGACTCGTCTTCCTCGCAGAATGCCTCGCAGATCTTGCGACTCGCAGGACGCTCGAGGTGCGCCTCGGCGACCCCGCCAAGGAGCTCGCCGACCAACGGCTGGCAACGACGTTCGCTCCCGTTCCCGGCAACGCCCGACTCCGCGACGTGCTCGAGATCGTCGAGCTCCATCCCTGGCCCTGGCTCCGCCGACCGACGAGCGGACCGGTCACCTCGTTCAGCGCCTGGCGCAACGCAACACGGTAGCGACCGGAACAGCGCGACCGGTACAGCGCGACTGGAACAGCCGTTGCGCACGGCGCCCGTTGTCGAGCCGTACACCTCAGGCATCCGGTCCGTCCGGGCGCGAACTGCTGACGTTCTCTGAGGTCCGCTTGAGGACCTGTTGAGGTGATCGGGAGCACGCTGCACCTGTCACAACGAAAGGACACTCCATGAAAGCACGCATCCTCACCATCGGCCTCGTCGCTGCCGGCCTCGGCATCGTCCCGGCCGCTGCTCACGCCACCTCCAGCTCCAGCTCCACCGGCACGGGCGCCACGACGGCCACCACGGTGAAGCCGGCCACACCGGCCACACCGGCCACACCGGCCACACCGGCCAAGACGACCACCACGACACCGGCCAAGACGACACCGGCCACACCAGCCACACCAGCCACACCGGCCAAGACGACACCGGCCAAGACGACGACGGGGCACTACGAGGCCGTCGCCGGAACCTTCGCCACGCAGGCCAAGGCCGACAAGCGCCTCGCCGCGATCACGGCTGCCGGCATCACCGGGTTCGAGGTCAAGGAGATCGGCAAGAAGAACCAGCGCTACCGCGTCGAGGAGCGCCATCTCACCAAGTCCGAAGCCAAGGCCGCCGTGAAGTCGCTGCACAAGGCGAAGTTCGCCGGTTCCTTCTTCAAGGCGTGACCCCACTGATCGAGCGATCTCCCCGCTCGAATGCGGCTCCGGTGCTCGTCGTCGATGACGAGCCGGAGCTCGCAGCGGCGGTGATTGCTGCATTGCGCTGCCACGGGTTCCAGACGTCGTGGGTCACGACCCTCGCCGCCGCCCACGAGGAGTCGGCTCGGTCTCGTCTCGTCCTGCTCGACCTCGGCCTGCCCGACGGTGACGGCCTCACGGCGTGTGGATCGATCAGCCGGCGTGCCCCGCTGATCGTGATCTCGGCGCGCGGCGACGAGGCCGACCGCGTCGCTGCACTCGAATTGGGCGCCGACGACTACGTCGCCAAGCCGTTCTCGACCCGAGAGCTGATTGCTCGGGTCCATGCCGTGCTCCGCCGCACGATCACCGGATCGCGTTCCATCGTCCACGTCGACGACGTGGCGATCGACCTCGATGCCTTCGAGGTGCGCCGCGGCGACAACGCGATCGAGCTGACCGGTAAGGAGCTGGGCATCCTCACCCTGCTCGCCCGCCACCAGGGTTCGGTGGTGCGGCGCAGCCATCTTGCGGTCGAGGTCTGGAACGCCGATCTCGGTCTGGTCCAGCGCACGATCGACGTGCACATGAGCTTGATCCGCGCCAAGCTCGGCCCGGGGCCGACGGGTGCGGGGTACATCGACACGATGAACGGCGTCGGGTACCGGCTCCGTCGATGACGTCGTTCCGCCTGCGCTGGCAACTCGCCATCGGCCATGCGCTGACCGCGCTCGTGCTGATGCTGCTGGCGACGGCCGTGCTGTCGTCGCGATTCGACGACGTACGCCGCGCCGAGACCACTGTCGGGGCCGAGCGCGACGCAGAGGTCCTGTCCGCACAGCTGTCGCCGTTGATCATGGCTGGGCAGCCGATCGATGCCCTGTTGGCCTCGACGACATCGCGTCAGACCGAGGTCGTCGGCGCCGACGATCGGCGCATCGCCGGCGACTCGATCCAACTCACCGGGCTGAGCGCGGCCGTCGACCGGGCCACGGACCGGCTCGACGTCGGCGATGACGCTGGACAACGGATCGGGGAACGGGCCCTCGGCATCGCTCCCGTCATCGTCGACGACGAGCTGCGCGCGGTCGCCGTGGTGTCCGAGGCGATGCCGCCGCGCCGAGGCTGGCGTCAGCTCTACGGTCTCGATCTGCCAGCCGCGTCCGCGCTTGCTCTCCTCGGCGCAATCCTGGGATGGTGGCTCGCGGCACGGGTGACCGGCCCTCTGTCGCGGCTCACCGACCGGGCTCGACTCCTGGTGCTCGACGGCAGCGGTCCAGTGGAGGATTCTGCCAGCAGCCGGATCCACGAGATCGATCTCCTCGACTCGGCGATGACGCTCTTGGACCAGCGGATCCGGGTCGATGCGAACCGGAAGCTGCGCACCGACGCCGGTCTGCAACGCGTCGCGCACGAATTGCGAACTCCCCTGACGACGCTCGGCCTGAACATCGACCGGCTCGAGGACGAGCTGTGCTCGAACAGATCGATCGTGGTGATTCGCAGCCAGCTCGCCCGACTCGGGCAACTGGCCGACCAGCTCCGTTCGTTGCCCGCAGAGATCGCCCTGCTCCCGGTGGTGGACCTCGTCCGCATCGCCCGCCTCGCAACGAACCGACTCCGACCCGTCGCCGAATGGGAGCACGTCAGCCTGCTGCTCCACACGATGGAGTGCGGTCAGATGCGAGGCGATGCCGACGAGGTCGAGGACGCCCTCGCCAACATCATCGAAAACGCGATCAAGCACTCACCTCGCGGTGAAACGGTCCACATCACGCTGTCGCGATCGGACGACGAGCTCGTCGTCGAGATCCGCGACCGAGGTCCAGGGATCCATCCCGACTGTCGCGGGATCGTGCTGCAGCCGGGAGTCCGGCTGGTCGGAGAGCGACAGGTCCCCGGCACCGGGCAGGGGTTGGCCATCGTCGCGGCCACCGTCGCCCGCCTCGACGGTCGACTGGAGATCGTCGATCCGCCGAGACCTGGAACCCTCGTCCGCATCGCCTTCCCGGCGGCGCGACCGGACCCGGACGGCTCATGAACACACGGCCGGCCGCCAGCCGCGCAGGTCGTTGAGCACGGCCAGCTCGTGACACTGTCGCAGCGCGTCGGCGCGGATCGACCGCTCACCGACCCGACCCTGCTCGAGAGCGACCTCTCGGGCGATACCGGCCAGACCGCCGTCACTCAATGGTGGGACGAACCAATCGGCGCCGATCCGGTAGGCGAGGTTGGCAATGGTGGTCTCGACCACGTGGCCGTGCTCGTTGACGAGGATGACGTCGTCCGCACCTGGATGCCGAGCCCGTGCGGCGGCGTAGTGGCCGCGTGCTGTGGTCTTGTGGCAGCACAACGGATCGTCGCTGCGGGTCACCGACGTGTCCACCGCGAGCAAAACCGGACCGCTGATCGACGTGTGCTCGTTGCGCTCGATCTGCACACGACCGGTTCGGTGGAGCAGGACGCGCAGCCGTTGCGGCAACACGGCCGGCGCGAGCGCGGCAACACTCGCCTCGATCTCGGCACGGTCGAAGGCGAAGCCGAACCACTCCGCCGATCGTTCGAGCCGATCGAGGTGGCGGCTCAGGTGCCGGACGCCCTCCGGGCCGAGATACAGCGTCTCGAACAGCTCGACGGCGTGATGACTGCGGCTGAGGATGAGTGCCTTGGTCTCGACCTCGCGGTCTTCCGCCGCAGCATCCGACGACCAGGTGATGCCGCCACCAGCGCCGTACATCACCGTGTGAGCGACGGGATCGATCACCGCTGTGCGGATCGGGACCGAGCACTCGATCTCGGTCGCCGACCCGGCCGGCGAGAGCAGTGCGATCGCCCCGCAGTACACGCCGCGCGGCTCGGCTTCCAGGTCGGCGATGATCGCCGTCGCGGCGATCTTCGGTGCGCCGGTCACCGACCCGCACGGGAACAGCGCGGTCAGCAGATCCACCAGCGACGAGCAATGCGGGATCGTCGCCTGCACCGTGGAGGTCAGCTGCCACAACGTCTCGTAGCGCTCGGCGTGGAACAGTTGGGGCACGCGCACCGTGCCGGGGATGGCCACTCGGGACAGGTCGTTGCGCAGCAGGTCGACGATCATCACGTTCTCGGCGCGGTCCTTCGCGGACTCGGCCAGCGCGCGTCCTGCCTCGCGATCGAGGTCGGAGCGCGGGTGGCGCGGGGCGGTCCCCTTCATCGGCCGGCAGGTGATCACTCGGGCCCCGTCGATGCGATCGACACGGAAGAACAGCTCGGGCGAGGCCGAGGCAACGACGACCGAGCCCATGTCGACGAATGCCCCGTGCGAGCACCGCTGCACAGCGAGCAACCCGGCGTAGACGTCGAAGGCATCACCGGTGTGGGTGGCGACGAACCGCTCGGTCATGTTGACCTGGCACACATCCCCCAACGCAATGCGGTCCCGGATCGCGGCGACGGCGTTGGTGTACGGCATCCGTCCGGGACGCCGCACGTGGCCGACCACCCGGTTCGGCGACGGTTCGAGGGGATCGGCGGCGGTGCGTTCGGCGAACGATGCCCACCACACGTAGGGCGTACCGGCCGGCGGGCGTTCGTGGGTGCGCAGGACGGGCTCGAACGCACGTGCAGCCTCGTAGGCCACGGCCACGACCACCCACTCGCCCGCAGCCGCGTGCTGCTCTGCGCGGTGTAACTCGTCGATCACGTCGGCAACGGTCTCGGCGCGACCGACGTCCAGAGCGTCGTGGAACTGCCAGCATCGCGGCTCCACCCCGGACAGATCGTCGAGGCGCACCAGGGGCCGCGCCGCAGCCCGCACCGACAACTCAGCCGTCCACGGACTCGGCGAGCACCGCACGGGCGACATCGGGGACGTTGGTGCAGATCCCGTCGACGCCCCACTGGATCAGCTCGCGCATCCGAACGGGGTCGTCGCAGGTCCATGTGTTGACCACGATCCCTGCAGCGTGGCAGCGGTCGATCATGCCCCGGTCGAGCAGGCGCACCCAGGGGTGCAGCGCTACATGGCCGCGGGCGACGAGGGTCTCGACGGCATCGTCGGGAGTGATGGACGTGAGCCACGCGGTGCGCACCTGCGGGGCAACGGTGCGACAGCGATCCATCGTCTCGATCCGGAACGACGACATCAGCCAACGCTCGGATTCACCGCGCTGGTCGAGGAGCTCCATCGTCCGATCGGCCACCCACTCCGACGGATCGAAGTCGGGTTCGTTCTCGTCGTTCTTGATCTCCAGGTTCACCCACATCTCGGCGCAGGCGTCGAGTGCCTGATCGAGCGTCGGGATGTGCTCGGGCAGTTCTGCCGACTGGGTTTGGCGGATGACGCGCCCGTCACCGACGCGAGGATCATGGTGGACCACGAGCACGTCGTCTGCGGTGCGACGCACGTCGAGTTCGACACCGTCGGCGCCCATCTCATGTGCCCGCCGGAATGCGTCGACCGTGTTCTCACGTTCGGCGCGAGATGCGCCGCGATGGGCCAGGACCTGGATCGACATGTGCGCCCCCTTTCGACTGTTGCATGTCGTGGTCCCGACATCGGCCATCTCTGTTGGCGATGGGTGACATCAATTGTTTGCCGTTTGGACACATTCCTGAAACTCAGCCCTTGTCAACACCGCACGGTCAACGTACCGTACGGGCGTCCCCGGGAAACACCACTGAAACATGAGCGTCTCCGGTTCGGCATTCCCCCCACACTGATCACACCCGAGGAGATCCCGTCGTGTCGATTCTCGCGTCAAGCCTCACGCTTGCCCACGCTGATTACTCTTGGCGAAACGAATCCATCTGCCGCGACACAGATCCCGACCTCTTCTTCCCGATCGGGACGACGGGCCACGCACTGAGCCAGATCGCCCGGGCGAAAGAGGTCTGCGGCGAATGTCCGGTCAGCGTCTCCTGTCTGGAATTCGCACTCGAGACGAACCAGGATTCGGGGATCTGGGGAGGCACCTCCGAGGAGGAGCGCCGCGTGATGCGTCGGGCCCAGGTGGCGCGCACCAAAGCCGGCATCGCCGGCTGAACCTGCCCGCTCGACACGTCGTCGAGTCAGCCCTCGGACAGCGGAACCCGGAGATCGACGACGGTTCCGGCGAGCTGCGCTTGATCGGCCATGTCTGCGGCGACGAAGTCGTCCGGGGCCCCCGGGCGCATCGAGAGTGACCCGGCGAGCTCGGTCGTCACCAGCGTCCGCACGATCGACAGACCGAGACCGGTCGCCTTGTTGAGGTCGAACTCGGGCTCGAGCACACGGCCATTGTTCAACACGCGCACGCGCAACTCGACGCCATCGTTGGCCAGTTGCACCACCACCGTGCCGCCGGCGCTGCCTTCGGGAAAGCCATGATCGACAGCGTTCTGGAGCAACTCGGTGAGCACCACGCTGAGCGGCGTCGCGACAGTCGACGGCAAACGTCCGCCGTCGCCCTGCACCGTGAAGCGCACCGGACGGTCGACGGACTGCAGGCCCTCTTCGGCAAGGCGCAGCAGCGGGCGCACGATCTCGATGAACGCGACGTCGTCGCCCGGCTCACGCGACAGCGTCTCGTGGACGAGCGCAATGGTTCGGATCCGGCGTACGGACTCGGCGACGGCGGCTTTGGCCTCGTCCGAGCTGAGCCGGCGGGCCTGCAGGCGCAGCAATGACGAGATCGTCTGCAGGTTGTTCTTGACGCGATGGTGGATCTCGCGGATCGTCGCATCCTTGGACAGCAGGAGGCGGTCACGCTTGCGCAGCTCGGTGACGTCGCGCACGAACAGGACGCCACCCGTGACCACGCCTTTGTCGACGATCGGGATGCAGCGCGAGAGCAAGGTGACGTCGGCGTTCTGGTCGAACTCCTCGATCACCGGCTCGATCCGCTCGTAGGCCTGACGTACCGAGCTGTCGTTGAAGCCGAGCTCGGCCAGACGCATCCCGACAGCGTTGGCGCCGATGCCGACACGGTGCAGTGCGGACACGGCGTTCGGTGAGGCGTAGCGGACGCGAGCTTCCTCGTCGATCACGATCGCGCCATCGCCGACGCGGGGTGCAGCACCCGAATCCGCGATGCGGCCGGGGAACGGGAACGTGCCCTGCGCGATCATCGCGGCGAACCGGTCGAAGATGCCGAGGTAGGTGCGCTCGAGCTCGCCCGGCTGGCGGCCGGAGATGCTCGACCGCTCTCGTGTCAGGACAGCGATGGTGCGCTCACCGAAGCGAACCGGGATCGCCAGCATCTGGGCGGGTGCGGCCAGGCTGACGATGTTGATCTCGCCCTCCTGCACCTGCCCGGTCGTTGTCGCCGCAGCGAGCAACGGCAGTTCGGTCTCGCTGGCCCACGCGCCCACCCAGTCGCTGAGGTAGATCGTCTGCCCGGTGGCCGGGCGGACGTGGGCCGTGACGATCCAGCGGCTCTCCCCCGCCGGCACGTAGAGCAGCAGGTCTGCAAAGCAGAGATCGGCAAGCATGCCCCACTCGGAGACGAGGTGCTGGAGATGTGCCGTCTCGTCGCGCGACAGCGACGTGTGTTGGCGCGTGAGTTCGGCAAGGGTTGCCATGTGCGTGCGTGGCCTCTCGACTGGGGTTACACAGAGTCTGGCGCATCCGGCTCGCGCCAGAGATGTTTTCCCAGCTCCAGCAGGCTCGCCAGGTTGTGGATGTCGTGATCGAGCGCGGGAGCCGTGGACGTGAACGGTGCGAGGCGCTGGAGCTCAGCGCGTCGCTCGGCCTCGCGGGTGGCGACCATCGCGATGTCGTGGAACCGGCCGGCGATCTCGCCGAGGATGCCGCGCACGACGTCGGGCGCCGGCTTCGGGTCGAGCACGTCGACGAGGTCGTTCAACAGCGCTGCGTCGGTCGAGGCATCAGCGAGCCGCGTCGCCGCTTTCGCAGCTGCTGGCTCACGCAGCACCGTCGGCATCGCCCGGTTGAGGACGATGCCGCCGAGTGGGAGGTGCCGCTCGGCGAGCGCTTCGGCAAGGAACGCCGCCTCGTGGGCCGGAGCGGCCTCGAGCGTGGAGACGATGAGGAAGCTCGTGCGCGGGTCCGACAGCAGTCGCTCGACCTCGCGCGCGCGCTGGACGAAGCCCTTCTCCATCGTCTGGAAGAGCACGAAGAACTCGGCGATGTCCTGCAGGAAACGGGACCCGAGGATGCGGTCGGCCACTTGGTAGAATGGCCTCGAGGCGACCGTGAAGATGCGTGAGCGGTACGGAACGGTCAGCCAACGCAGCAGACGGCTGCCGAAGAACTCCATCATCCGCGCCGGCGCGTCGAGGATGTCGAGGGCGTTGCGCGACGGCGGCGTGTCGATGATGACGAGGTCGTAGCGGCCGCTTGCGTGCAGTTCGTGCAGGCGCTCCATGGCGATGTAGTCGTGACTCTGCACGAACCGTCCGGTGATGTTCTGGTAGAGCGGGTTGGCGAGCACGGTGTCGCGCAGCGTCTCGTCCGGGGCGTGACGTCGGATCAGCTCGTCCCAGCCTGCCTTGGTGTCGAGCATCGCCGCCCACAGCTCGCCGCGGGGGGTGACTCCGGCGTCGGTGAACGCAGAGTCGGGCACCCGCGTCTCGGTGTTCCCGAACGCCTGCAGCCCGAGCGCGTTGGCGAGGCGCTTGGCCGGGTCCACCGTGAGCACGAGCACGCGGCCACCGATGTTGACGACCGCCTGTGCAGCGAGTGCAGCAGCCGTTGTCGTCTTACCGACGCCACCGCTGCCGCACACGATGATCATCTCCTTCGAGGCGAGCAGGCTGGCGATTCCGACATCGTCGACGGGCGGCTGGGCTGACTTCGTGAGCTGCTTCGACGGAGATGGGCTCGGCGGGCGTTTCGCCGGCGATGTCGGGCGGGTGACCATCAGCCGAGCTCCTCGGACAGAGCGTCGGCGACCAGGCTGACGACGCGGCGGCCCGTGGCCCGGGTGAACAGCTCGGGGATGTAGAGCATGCTCAGCGGTACTGCTCCCGCCCGCGACGTCTCCAGCGACTCCCGCAACCGGTCGAGGTGGCCGGCACCGATGCGGCGCCGCGACTCGTTCATCCGCGCCGCCTCCATGACATCGACGACACGGCGCCCGGCAGCGCCCACCAACACCGTCTGGGCAGGTTCACTGAACAGCTGGTCGAACACCTGCGCCTCGCGGGTGCCGAACAGCGCCGGCAGGACCCGGTTGACCACGATTGTGGCGCTGTCGACGCGGGTGCGTTCGGCGACCTGGGCGAGCAGATCGATGGTCTCGTTGACGGGCATCTCCTCGGGCGTCGTCACCGTCACCAGACCCGTGCGCGCGGGGTCTTCGAGGATGTCGAGCATCCACGCCGTCTGGTCCTTGACGAGACCGACCTGGACCAGCTCGCTGATCACCCGTGGCGCGCCGATCTGGCCGACGATGTGGCCGGTCGCCTCGGCATCCACCACGACGAGGTCATAGTGGCGCTCGCGGACCTCGTAGCAGAGCTTGCCGATCGCGAGGATCTCCTTGACACCCGGCGCAGCGTCGGCGACGAAGTCGAAGGTGCGCGCCAGGGGACCGATGCGCCCCACGAACGGGATCCGGACGAAGAGTTTGAGGTATTCGCGCAGCGAGTCCTCGGTGTTCATCGCCATCGCGTACAGATCCGTGTCGACCTGACGCGCCTCGTACGGGAACGGTGAGCAGTCGAACGCCGCAGCGAGCGAACCTTTGGCGTCCATCTCGCAGACGAGGGTCCGCTTGCCCTGCTGCGCAGCGAGCTGGGCGAGCGCGGCAGCAACGGTGGTCTTGCCGACGCCGCCTTTGCCGGTGACGAAGAGGAGCTGACGCTCGAGCAGGTTCACCGGACCGGATTCACCAGGACGGATCAGCCGCCGAAGCCGATGCGGCGCTCGCCCTCGGCGGTGCCGACCTCGACGTACGCGATCTTCGCGGCAGCGATGCCGACATCGCGACCCTTCTTGTCGGTGAGCCAGAGCACGTCGACCGCGCCGGACAACGCCGCTTCGACCTTGGCCTTGATGGCCGGACGATCGACGTCGTCGGCCAGCTCGATGTTGATCTCACGGGGTGCTTGGGTGACGCCGATGCGTACGTCCACGGTGGTCCTTTCGCCTGCTGGCTGATGCCAGGCCATCGTACGGAGGTCGGCCCGATGTGGCACGGTTTGGCGT